>JBAZHG010000008.1:0-35227 GCA_041652475.1 Bacilli bacterium | reverse complement strand
CTCGAAACACAATTTCCAACTGGGAACAGGATGTTGCTGAACCCGATATAGACTTGTTAAGTAAAATTAGTCAATATTTCGATGTTTCCGTTGATTACCTATTGGGCAGATCTGATGTTCCTAATCCCGATCAAGGTATTGATATAGCTTTAGCAGGACAAATCGAAAGAATGACTCCTCAGCATAAAGCCATACTTCAAGATTTAATCGACGAATTTATCAAAGCCGAAAAAATGAATAAGTAGTTGGAGGCTATATGACGCCTTGCGAAGAACTTGAGCAGGTACTTTTCGACGAAGGCTACAAGATTGTTTCACGATCTATAACGGCCCCATTTCAAGCACTCGCTATTAAGCAGAATAAGCATATTATTTTGAATATGGAAAGAATCAAAAGCCATGCTGACCGATACTGTACATTAATGCATGAAAAAGGTCATTTCGAATGCGACTTGTTTTACACGCTTAATTCAAGACAAGATTTGATGCGGGAAAGTGAAAGGATCGTGGATATCTGGACGGTTAAACACCTATGTCCACTAGATTTGCTAGCTTACTTGCTTTTTGTCAGAAAAATGGAACCTCATGAGATTGCTGCCGAATTAGAGGTTAACGAGAATATTGTTAAGAAGGCTTTTAACTTATATAACGATCTAGAAACTTGGAATAGAGTTAAAATGACGATGCTGAGAGAATTTGAATAATGAATATTAAGCGTGACCCCGAAAATAAACGGTACTGGATGATTGATACCACGGTTAAGTTCCCGGATGGAAGATCGGGACACTTGAAACGCCGTGGCTTTTACAGTAAGGCAACTGCAGAAGCGGCATATTATCGTTTAGAAAGTGAATTCCTTTTAAAGCGTGGATATGTATTGACTAAAACGACTTTCGATAAGTTAATAGATGCCTATGTCGAATATAAAAATAACAAAGTAAAACCAACAACACTCTACAACGTCAAAGTTATGATAAAAACCCACATTTCTGCCTTTTTTAATGGTCAGTCTCTTAAATCTGTTTATACCGTTTTTCACCTAACCTTATTCCGAAAAAGAATTATTGCGGCCGAAAATCAGCAGTCTTGGAAAAATAAGATTTTCCGGGTATTCATGGAGATTAGTGAAGTTGCTTATCTTCGCAAAATAATCGATTCAGAAATGTTTAGGTTAGCCAAGCTATATTCAGACCCAATTAGTGGGCAGTATGACCCTGCACCAACCTATACTGTTTGGTCCAAGGAACAGTACCGTGACTTTATTAATACTTTCGATAAAAATGATAAATATAAGGTCTTATTTCAGTGGATGTTCTTTAGCGGTTCCAGGATAGGGGAAACATCTGCCATTCAGTGGAAGGATTATGATCCGGAGAAAAAGACGGTTTGGATTAGCAAAACTTCTACTTCCCGGTTGGGAATGGGCAAAGCGGTTATTACATCTACCAAGACAAAATCAGGAAACCGCCGGATATTTTTAAGTGATGCAATGAATTCACAATTATTAGCATTAAAATCGGTATTTGGACAAGAACCAAAAAAATATTTGTTTTTTGGTTATGATAATCCTATTGGTTATACTTCAGTGCTCTTCGTGTTTAAAAGACATACCAAGCTGGCCGGCTTACCACATATGAAGATTCATGAGATACGGCATACAAATAATACCTGGCTCCTCAATGACCATCAATCAAGAGCCGAAGCTGACTTGATAACTAGAAGACTAGGAAGATCATCGTTAAAAGTGACATTAGATACCTACTATCACACGAACCCTGAAGACGAAAAGGGCCTTGTAGATAAGATAGAAATATAACACCCCTATACCCTTTTCATACCCTTTTCATACCCAAAGCAATGTATGATAATAAAAAAGCACGTCTGGTACGTGCCTTTTATGTTCACTGGTGCCCCCTGCCAGAATCGAACTAGCAACTGATCCTTACCATGGATCTGTTATGCCACTTAACTAAGGGGGCTATTCGCCTATAAATACTATCAATACCCAACCTTGTTTGTCAATCGAAAAAGATGAACGCAAACCATTAATGATAAAAGAAAACCAACCCTAAGGTTGGTTGGCAATCATGTAATTTGGATATTACCGTTTTTATAGTCGATAACGTATTTTTTCGCAGTGTCAATCGTGCCGCTGATGATAGCCCGGGCAATCACCGTCTCGATGTCGCGTTGAATGAACCGTTTCAGCGGTCGCGCCCCATATTCGTATGAATACGCCTCGTTGATGATATGGTCCCTAAGGTTGTCGGTGAAAGCGACGTTGATATATTGGGTCTCCAACCGCCGGGTCAATTCGCCCAGCATCTTGGCGACGATGGCCACTTGGGTGTCCCTTGATAGCGGCGAGAAATAGACGATTTCGTCAATCCGATTCAAGAACTCGGGCCTGAAAGTTTTGTGGAGCAAGTCCTCGACCTTGACGCGGTCATTGACGAGCAGATGTTCGCTTCCGAGGTTGCTCGTCATGATGATGATCGTGTTCTTGAAGTCGACGACCCGGCCCTGGGAATCGGTCAATCTGCCGTCGTCGATCACCTGCAAGAGCAGATTGAACACTTCTGGATGGGCTTTCTCGATTTCGTCAAACAAGACAATACTATAGGGAGCGCGCCGGACTTTCTCCGTCAATTGGCCGCCTTCCTCGTAACCAACATATCCAGGCGGGGCCCCGATAAGGCGAGACACCGAAAACTTTTCCATGTATTCGCTCATGTCGATGCGGATGATGTTGCTCTCGTTGTCAAACAAGGCTTCAGCCAGGGAACGGGCCACTTCGGTCTTGCCGACCCCGGTCGGACCAAGGAACAGGAAAGAACCAATCGGCCGCCGCTCGTCCTTGATGCCGGCCCGTTGTCGGATGATGGCATCGGAGACGAGATTAATAGCCTCGTCTTGGCCGATCACGCGACGTTTCAGGGTGTCCTTAAGCGCTAACACCTTTTCTTTATCGCCCTTCATGATTTTGGACACCGGGATGTGGGTGTTCTTGGCCACGATCATGGCGATTTCTTCTTCAGTTACCACTTCGGAAAGCATCTTGGTCTGAGGAACTTTATCCTCAAATTCTTTGAGTTTCCTTTCTAGCAAGGGAATGTCTTGATATTGCAGTTGGCTGGCCTTCTGGTATTCGCCTCGGTTGAAGGCTGATTCAAGATTGAAGCGAGCCATTTCCAGCTCCTTCTTCAATTTTTTAATGTCGGTAATCGTCTTCTTCTCGTTTTCCCAGCGATCGCGCAACGCTTTGTTCTCGTCGTTCAAGGCTTGGAGTTCATCACGGACTTTCTCAAGGCGGATTTTACTGCTAGCGTCATTTTCTTTGGCGAGGGCCACTTTTTCGATTTCCAATTGCCGGATCCGGCGGTCGAGTTCGTCGATTTCCGATGGCAAGGATTCGATTTGAACCCGGATTGAAGCGCAGGCTTCGTCGACGAGGTCGATGGCCTTGTCAGGCAAGAAACGGCTCGTCAAATAGCGGGCCGACAATTGGGCGGCGGCTACGAGAGCCTCGTCGGTGATCTTGACGCCGTGGAAGCTTTCATAACGAGGTTTCAGTCCTCGCAATATCGAGATGGTGTCGGCCACGGTCGGCTCTTGGACCAGGACTGGTTGGAACCTTCGTTCCAAAGCCCGGTCTTTTTCGATGTACTGCCGGTATTCGTTCAAGGTGGTAGCCCCAATGCAATCGACTTCGCCCCGGGCTAGGAGCGGCTTCAACATGTTGCCGGCGTCGAGGGCTCCCTCAGTGCGACCGGCTCCGACGATCAGGTGGATTTCATCAATGAATAGGATGATCTTGCCTTCGCTTTGGCGGATCTTGTTCAAGACGGCTTTAAGGCGTTCCTCGAATTCGCCCCGATATTTGGCTCCGGCCACGAGCGCACCCATGTCCAGTTCGTAGATTATTTTATCTTTTAAAGTGGTGGGCACGTCGTTTTTGACAATCCGTTGGGCCAACCCTTCCAAAATAGCGGTTTTTCCGACGCCGGGCTCGCCCAAAAGGATGACGTTGTTCTTCGTCTTGCGGGCTAATATTTGAATGATCTTGCGAATCTCTTCGTCGCGGCCGATGACCGGGTCGATCTTGCCGGCGCGGGCGTCTTGGGTGATGTCGCGCCCAAACTTTTCGAGCACTTGCTCGTCTTTGCTGTAATCAGTCGGCATTTCCATGAAGCTCACCTCTTTAGCACTCGCACATTGTAAGTGCTAAATATATTATAGGCGTCCCTATGGCGATGTCAAGACCGACGATCAATAAAAAAAGCGGTCAAAGACCGCTTCTTAATTCAGATGATCGGATTATCAGCTATAGGTGCTCCAATTGCCATCGAATGGTCCCCAATCGGTGATCGTATAGAGGTTCAATCCTGGGGTATATGTCAAGTTTCCTGTTTGATTGGTCCAGTCAGTTAAATTTGGGGCTTTTCTGGCGAAGACTAGTTCGGCGAAGCCTCCGGGAACCGTCAACGAGTAAATGTCGCCAGCAACTAAAGTCATCTCTTCACCCGGCCAAGCGCCGGCGGTTTCGATATTGAAGGTATATAGGAAGAACCGCGCCCCGGCTTGATTCCAAAGGCTTGATCCGCCGGTATCTAGATACAGCGTTACATCTTCGTCGGAAATCCCGGTGGCCAGGCTCCCGTCGCCTTCATAGTAAGCGAAGAAAATCGCTCCGCTGGTCAAAGGCATGACACTGACACGGACCAGTTCCGAATTTTCGGCGTAGACCCAACTGATGAACTCGGTTCCTTCCTTTGAAGGTTCTGGCAAATCAGAACCGCTCGCGGCCGTGTAAGTGACGACGTTTTCATGGAAGATGGTCGGATCGTCGGCCGGGGTATACCCGCTTAAAGAGGCTTCGGGCCCAAGCACCAATTTGACGGTGACGTTGGCGCCTTCGGCTACGATCGGCGTTTGATTATAAGCCAACACCCCAAATAGGGCGAAGGCGGCTAGGGCGGCTAAGGTGGTGACGCGTTTCATGTCAGTGTCCCCCTTACTGCAAGATGGCCCAGCTATAGGCGGGCAAGGCGTCGGCGGTCGCCCCTTTGAATCCTAAGGCCAGCGTCGAGCCGCCGTTACGGTAACCCGACTCGGTCACCGAGCCGAAGTTGACGTAGATGTAGTAGGTGCCACTTCCGCTTTGAAGCTTATAAGCGAACACGTCGGTGCGGCCGGTCGTGATCCCGGAGTAGGCCCCGTTAATCATCGCCGGATGGCTGTTTTTAAAGTCATTAATCAATTTCATCATCGAGAACATTGAATTGCCGTCGGCTTGCTGTTCGCTCGCCCCGGGAACGGTCGTTGAATCATTGACGGTGTCCATTTCGACTTGATAACCTTCAAACATGTATCCGGTGTCGTAGGAAGTGGCCGTATTGGCCCATTTCATCGGCTGGCGGTACCAGCGGTCGACGTGGTAGTCGGTGCTATCGTCGTTCAGTTTCCAGTTGCCGGTCATCGCCAGCTCGTCGCCGTAATAAATCCACGAGGTGCCGGGTTGGAGCAGCGTCGTGGCATTATAAGGCACGGCCTTGTTCCAGGCGGCGCCGTAATCGCCGACGGCGATGGTCTGGGCCGCTTCGGTCTCCTTGTCGGAGATCTTGCTAGCCATGACGTGGTTCAAAACCCGGGGCACGTCGTGGTTGGACGTGAACGCCCCGTTAATCGGTTGGCCCCGGTGGGCTTTGAAAACCGAGGAGTATTTGGGGGCGTAAACGTCATTCGATTCGGCTTGGGCGGAACCGGATTCGATTCCGTGCATCATGTTGACGAGATGGAAGTAATTCTGGAAGTCGAGCTGGGAATCCATGCCTTCGTAATAGGGCGCGATCCGCTCGTCCCAGCCATCGAAGTTCTCACCGACCAGGAACACGTCGGGATAAACCGATTTGACACGGTAATTGAACTCCTTGAAGAAGTTGACGTTTTTGGTCGTGTTGCTGCTGTAAATGCCGTCATCGACGGTTTCATCATTAGTGTCTTTGGTGACTTCGTCTAGCATGTAGACATGCTTGACGGCGTCGATCCGGAATCCGTCGACCCCGAAGCCGGCCCAATATTTGGCGACGTCGACCATGGCGTCGCGCGTGCCTTGATAATCATAATTCAGTTCCGGCATCCCGGTGGCGAATTTGGCGTAATAGTAATAATTGGTGGTCCCGAACCGGTGCCATGGTTCCGTCAGGGCGTGGCTCGGATCGTACTTCCAGTGGTAGAAACTCCGATAATCGATTTCGTGGCCCGATCCGTCGGTCCCCTGCTTGAGGTTGACCGATTTCTGGAACCAGACGTTTTGGGTCGAGGTATGGTTGACGACAAGATCCATCACCACGCGGATGTCGCGTTGATGGGCTTCATAGATCAATTCGGCATAGTCGGTGATAGTGCCAAAATCGGGATTGATTCCATAATAATCAGACACGTCGTAGCCATGGTAGGTTTCCGATTTTTGGATCGGGGTCAGCCAGATGGCCTTGACGCCGAGATTCTCGATATAATCGAGTTTGTCTGTAATCCCGGGGATATCGCCTGAGCCATCCCCGTCACTGTCGGCAAAGCTGCGGACAAAAATTTGATATCCCGTTCCGACATTGTTATAGAAATCGCTTGATGTAATGGCCCGGGCGTAACTTGAAGTCGAACTGTTGACATTAGTCACGCTGACGAAAGCCCCGGTGTCATTGGGATAGGGATCGGTCGCTTCGGCGCCGGTGTAGCTGAATTCAAATTCGGACACCGAGTTTTGAACCGCGAAGATGTGCATCGACCCGTCCTCACGGATATAGGTGTTGAAATCATTGATGTACATGTCGGCCCCGCCGTCGCTGGTCCACATGCCTTGGCGCCCGGCCACCATCGAGGAGCGGAGCACAATCAAAAAGCCCATCCGGGTGATTTGGTTCATGGTCTGGCTCGCGGCGTAGAGGTGGTTTTCGTTAGCGGTCGTCGCTCCCGAGAAATCGAGGTCGGCGATGATGCCGCTTTGATCCATGATTGTCCATTCGATTTGGACGCCGGGGAGGTCATTCGGGGCTTTTTGCCAAGCCCAAACGGTCCATTCGGCATAATCGGATGCGGTGTTGAGAATCCGTTTGTAGTGGATGTAGAGGTGATTCGGCTGACTCCAGGTCATCGAATCCTCATAATCCTCGTCGTCGACGCTACTGCCTTGGCTCACGCTAATCGAGGTCGAGGTCGCGCTGGTTGAGGTTCCGCTCGTGGCTGAAGACGATTTGCAGCTGGCTAGTCCGGCCAAGGCGGCCAGCATCAGCATCACGAAAGTCCGATAACGATAATTGTTTGGCATAAGACGCTCCTGTTTCTATTTGATATAATGGCGAATCTTGATGAAAAAGAACCACTGAATATAGACGCTCGTCAGCAGCACGATGGCTTGAAGGACCAAACCGTAGTGGTAACGGGCGACTAATCCGACGCTTAACAAGTCGTTGAGGTCGCGGAATTGAACCAAAGACAAAAACAAAAGGATTACCGCCGATATCGATAGCGACAACGAGACGATGATTAAAGTGAAGCGCCGTTTCCCGTCGGTGCGCCGCTTCTTCAAAAGGAGCGAAAAAGCGATGCAGGCGAATCCGGCTAGAACCATGAAGGCTTGGGCCAGGATGCCGAAGCTCAGCGGGTAATAGGTCAAGGAGGCCTCGCCCCCGAAAAATGCCACGAAGCCGCGCACATCGTCAATCACGGTGGCGGTCGTCGCGTCGTAGACTTGGAAAGCCGGGAGGAAATTCAAAAACTGCGTCAATAGCAACATGACGCCAACGGCCAATAGATAGACGGGCAGGCGCCAGTCCTTCTTGATGGATTCAGGTATGGAATGCTCGCTGTTCATTATTGTTTATTATTTTATCAAATTAACCGCGCGATTGGAGACAAATCGAGACCCACCTACTAAAAATAAGCCTAAAGGCTTATGTTTAGCGTGAATCAGCCCGGAAATCCGAGCCAGATAAAGAGGCCCAGAATTAAAAGAGCGAACCCAAACAGGGCGGCCATCCAGCCGATGAAGCTTCGTTCGTTGGCTTCTCC
This sequence comes from Bacilli bacterium, assembly GCA_041652475.1. Taxonomy (GTDB): domain Bacteria; phylum Bacillota_I; class Bacilli_A; order RFN20; family CAG-826; genus UBA6120. The sequence goes on along the minus strand of JBAZHG010000008.1, from coordinate 27,158 downwards.
CGTCCATTGGGGGCCTTCGCGTCTTTCGCCGATCTTGTCCTTGCTCATGTGCGGTTTCCTCTTAAATTATTATACATCGTCAGTTCAATTACTTAACTACTAGTTCCACCCGGGCGATGCCCGAAGCGACGATTGACACCTCGCGGACGTTGCTCGGCCCAAAATAATCCTGGGCCTGATGCAAGAAAAGTTCGAAATGCTCGTCGGGAATCACCGCCATAATCGTCCCGGCAAAACCCCCGCCCTGGACCCGAATGGCCCCGTAGGCCAAGACCGAGCGGCAGAAGGCCAATCCCTGGGCTAGTTTCGGCTCGAGATCGCCTTCATAGGTGATGTTTTCCAAAAGTTTTTCGCTGCTGAGGCCACTGCCATTGATTTGTTGCAGGAAGGCGTCTTGGTCGCCCCGCTGCAAGGCGTACTTGGCCAACTTGACCCGCTCGCATTCGGCAAAGAAATGCAAGGCCCGGTTGACGGGCCGGATCCCGAATTGGTTCAGCAAGTTGACGATTTCATCTTGAATCGCCTTGGGTTCAACTTCGATCAAGCGATCTTTCTTAAAATACCCGGCGATGACTTTCATCTCGTCCTTGACCCGGGCGTAATGCGAGGTCAAGTCGGTGTGGGAGCCACCGGTGTTCAGAATCAAGAAATGAAGTTGTGGAAACGGGAACGGTACCGGTTCGTGAAAGGGATTCTCCTTGTCGGCGAATTCGATGTAGTTGATGCCGCCGAGAGCGATGCCCATTTGGTCGAGCAGGCCCGAGGGTTTCCCAAAATAGACGTTTTCGGCGTACTGGGCAATCTTGGCCATGGTGACCGGGTCGATCCGGTCGTCGTTATAAAGGGTTGAAAAAATCTTGATGAGGAGGATTTCAAAGGCAGCCGAGCTGCTGACGCCGCTGCCGGGCCGAATGGTTGAATTCATGGTGATGTTCAATCCGCCGATTACGTAGTTCATGGTCGATAAACGATAAGCCACTCCGCGGATGATGCCGCTCGTGCGGTTGTATTCGTCGTGATGAACCTTCAAGTCGCGGAGATCGACTTCGATCGGCGGATAGCCTTCCGACTCGAGCACGATCGTCTCGTCGGGGCGTTTGGATACGGCCGCGAGCATCGTCATGTCGATGGACCCGACCAAAACGTTCCCGCCTTGATGGTCGGTGTGGTTGCCGAGTATCTCGAGTCGGCCAGCGCTTCGAAAATACCCTTGGGCCGGTTCGCCGAAAGTCGCTTGAAAAATGGCGGCCAAATTCGAAAGGCGGTCGTTCATCAGATAACCTTGGCCAAGAACCGGGTCAAACCGGCTCGTCCGGCTTCATCGAACTTGAACACCGCGGTATTGTCGAGGATGGCGCGGCATGTGTCATTGACGTATTGGGTAATTTGGAGTTTTACATCCGGTCCTGGATGAGTTTTCAACCGTTCAATCATGGTTCGATGGATGGCAAGATCCGGCGAAGCTTTGATGATTTCATCAACCGTTCGGTTGTCTTTAAGGCCAGTCTCAATCAGATGGAGTTGGCGTTTGAGTCGGGCCGGCAAAATGAAGATGCCCCCGGCTTCGATCAAGCCGATGCCTTCGGATTTGATGTGATGGTATTCGGGATGGGCATGGAAAATCCCCTCCGGATAGGCCGCGCTTTTACGATTGTTCCTCAAAATGACATAGACGAGATAGCGGCCTTCGTGATAGCGGGCCAGGATCGTCGCCGTGTTGTGCTGGACGTCGGTATGCGACAAGATGTCGAGGCTCGCGTCATCGTAAATGCGCCAGGCGGTTATCAGCCGATCGATGGCGGCCAATAGATGATCCTGATGAGCGCTTTCGAAGATAAATGCCGTGTTGTACCAATCGAGGATGTGGCACGATACGCCGTCGGCATTTTTGAGTTTGATTTCTTTTCCCGGCTTGGCATGCATCATCGGCATCAGATGAGCCCCGCCCTGGAAGTGCTCGTGGTTGAGGATCGAGCCGCCCACGAGCGGTAAGTCGCTATTCGACCCGATGAAGAAATGCGGGAACTGCTCGACGAAGGCCAAAAGTTTCCTAATGGTCCGGTCGCTCACTTCCATCGGACGATGGATTTTGTCGATCACGATGCAGTGGCGGTCGTAATAGACGTAGGGCGAATACTGAAAAAACCAATCTTCGCCGTCGAGTGTTAAATTGATGGTTCGGATGTTGCTGCGGTTGGCATGGCCGTCGCGGCCGTAGTAGCCAAGATTGTCCTCGCAGAGGACGCACTTCGGGTAGCCGGTGGCCGCCGCCTTGACGAGTTTGGCGATGTCGGCGTTGTTCTTTTCGGGCTTCGACATGTTGATGGTGATTTCGAGAAAATTGTCCGGATAGCGAGCCACCCAGTGGATGTTGGTGTCCACGAACGTTTTCTTGATGTAATCGTTTTTGATCTGCAGGTCATAGAGGTAATCGGTCGCTTGCCGGGGATTTTTCTCGTAGAGCGACCAAAACCGCCGGTTGATCTGGCTTGGCAAGGGGGTCAACCTTCCGATGATCGATCCGGCCAGCCGCTCGGCCTCAATTGGCGATAATCGTTTGTTTATTAAGACATAATCCCGCAATTCCTCCAAAAGGGAATCCGGTACTTTCATGGCCTTGATGGTTTCTTCGTCAATAGGCGATGGTTCGTAAACGTCGAGGCCCAAAGCCTCCAACAAACGGTTGCGGGCATAAATCAAATCGTCATCAGCCAAATCAAGGTGATGACGGGCGTAGGCCAATAGTTTGTCGACAAGGGCAGGCATGACTTGATTTTATCACATTTGGCCAAGGAGGCAACATCACTCGGGTAGGAGGTCGAAACTCCAGCGGATATAATGGCGATAGCCGTCTTCCGGAGTCACGGTATAGCTCGGCACGTCAATCGGAACGAATTCCGGTTCGATGGCGACGCCGGCGTAACGGTGGTCGCTCGGGGCCCCGTCAAGGGGTTTCTGGCTTGGATAATTGTCGGTGTAGACATTGACGGCCGGGTAATCGGAGCTTATCGTCATCCGGCGGCCCGAAGTTGGGTCGCAAAGAATCGCGGTGATGGAACCCTGATCGGTTTTGAACGTATGGTCGTAGCCGAAAGCGCGGCTGGCCTGGAGCGAGGGATCCTCGATGTGGCGTCCCAAAGGGATCCCGTTTCGGAAATCCATCACCTTAGTCACCGGCAATGGCCGTTTCAAGATCAATTCCTCGTCGATTTCGAAGAACACGGGCGCATTCATCTTCAAGACATGGTCGAGGACCGGTTTGGAAGGGTCGCCCGTTAGGTTGAAGTAGGCATGGTTCGTCAAATTGATCGGGGTGGGGAAATCGGTTGCCGCCCCGTATTCGATCAATACTTCGTTCCGATCGTCATAGACGGTATAAAAGACGTCGAAAGCGACCTGACCGGGGTATCCGCCCTCGCCAAAGGGGCTGATGTAATGGAAGTGAACTTTGGTCTCGGCGCCGAATTCCACTAACTTGAAGGCGAATAGCTTGAAGGCCAGGGACTGGCGCCCCCCATGAAGGGTATGTTTACCAAAGGCGCTTTCAAGCGCGAAGGTATCATGGCCGATCTTCAAAATCGAATTGGGAATGCGCCCGGCCGTGCGGCCGATCGTCTTGCCGAAAAACTGCTCCGAATGGTAGAAATTGTCCATATCGGCGTAGGTCAAGGTGACGTTTTGCCGTCTTCCCTCCCGATCCGGGACCGCGAGGCTGATCACGGCGGCGCCGAAATTCGTCAAAACGAGCTTGAGCCCGGTTTCGTTTTCCAGGGTGCACAAGACGGCTTTGTCGATGGTCAATGGGGTGATGTCGATTTTCATGGGCATTAGCAAAAACCAGGTTGCCCTGGTTTGCTGATCTTATTCTTCTTTCGTGGGTGTTTCCGCGAGTTCGGGTTCCACCGGGCTTTCCGGTTTGGCCTTCGCCTTTGGCTTAAGTGTTTCCACCGGTTTGGGTTCGACCTGTGTCGGGGTTTCAGGGACGGGTTTTGGTTTGCGGGTCAAGCGACTTTTGAAATTAGCCCAAAACTCGTTCCATTTGGCCTGGCGCGCTTCTCGTTTGACGCGGGCGGCTTCGTTCTTTTCGGCCCGAAGCTTAGCTTTCTTGGCGTCGTCGATGGCCTTGAAGTGGCGATAGATGATCTTGCGGACTTCGCGGGCCGGGTACTTGATGATGTGGCCGCCGATGTCGGTCACATAGGCAAAAACCGGTTCGACCCGGACCTTGCCGTCGTTATGCTTTGCCACCAATTCTTGAAGCAGCAAGGCCTCGATTTCCAGTTTGATGAAATCGCGCGAGGTGATGATGACTTTGACGTCACTGTCGAGATTTTGGCTTTTCAGGTACGTGTCGAAGAAATCGATGGAATTGCTCCGGTACAGAAATCCGAAACTAAGGATGCGGGCTTCGTTCACGTTGTTGTTGAAGACCATCAATTCGAACTTCTCTTCTCCGGTCAAGGGCTCGACTTTGTGTTTGCTCTTGACGGCGAACTTCTTGCTGGAGAAGTAACCGCTGACGATGTTCTGCAAGATCAACAAGACGACAATCAATCCAAGTGAGATGACGGCGATGACCGCGATGCCGATGACGATGATCGGCGTGACACTTTCGAGATTCGACGTGAAAATGAACATAGGGTACCTCTCTTATAATAGAAATTGTAGCAAATCCTATGGATGGTGGCTATAAATGGCGGACGATTTCCTCTTCGAGTTGCGCCGGGGTCACCTTCGAATCGAAGCGACCGACGATCGTTCCGTCGCGAGCCACCAGGAATTTGGTGAAATTCCAGCGGATGGCCGCCTGGGATATGCCGGGATGGCCGGCTTTCAAGTACTTGTAAAGGGGATGGGCACCCCGGCCGTTGACGTTGATCTTGGCGAAGGTTTCGAACTTGGTCTTGAAGTTGATGGCGCAGAAAGCGGCCAGTTCCTCGTCTGATTCGGGGGCTTGTCCCGCGAATTGGTTGCAAGGGAAGTCAAGTATCTCGAAGCCTTGGTCGTGAAACTTTTCATAAAGGTCTTGAAGCCCGGCATATTGCTTCGTGTAGCCGCAGTGGCTGGCCGTATTCACGATCAGCATGACTTTGCCCCGGTATTTTTCAAGGGTGATGACCTCGCCTTGGGTCTTCTTGACGGAAATGGCATAAATGGACATGGTTTACTCCTTCTGCAATCGCTTGTAGATTGCCTCATAGCGAGAATGCGGCCACAGCTCCGGTAGCGGGTACAGCGGGAACCCTTCCTTGAAGGCCCGCGCGGCTAAGATCGGAATGTCCTCATCTTTGATGAGATGGCCGAATTCGTTCGTTAGCTTCATTTTATCATTAAGGTTGTCGATCCAGGCGATAAACGCTTGGGCTTTGGCAGCCCGGTCGGCCCCCTTTGTCGTCAGCGAGAGATAATCGGCCAACTGAGCCAGTTTCCGTTCGGCATGGACACCTAGTTCGGTCAGCACGATCGGCAAGATGACGGCGTTCGCCAAGCCGTGAGGCACTTGGTAATAACCACCGAGCTGATGGGCCAGGCAATGGACGTGGCCGACATAGGCCCGCGTGAAAGCCACCCCGGCTTCCAAAGCGGCCCGTTGCATGTTCCGGCGGGCATTGACGTCGAGCGAATTGGCGTAGGCTTTATAAAGGTTTCCGTTGATTAAGGAGATGGCCTTCAAAGCGGCTCGGCGCGTGTTGCGGGTGTTGGCCCGGCCGATATAGGCTTCGACGGCGTGAGTCAAGGCGTCCATTCCGGTCGCCGCGGTGATGTGAGGCGGAAGCTTGTAAGTCAAACTGACGTCCAGAATGGCGTAATTTGGTATTAAGCACGGATCGTTAAGCGCATATTTTTCATGGGTGCGGGCGTCGGTGACGACGGCCGCCAAAGTCGCTTCCGAGCCAGTTCCGGCGGTGGTCGGCACGGCGATGAGAATCGAACGGCGGTGCCCGACTTTCAATAATCCACGCATTTCTGATATTGACTTTCTGGGCCGGGCGATCCGGGCATAGACCCCTTTGGCGCAGTCGATGGCGGAACCACCTCCAAACCCGATCAGAGCCTGGCAGTCATTTATATGGTACAAGGTAAGGGCGTTTTCAATGTTGTCGATGGTCGGGTTGGCTACCGTTTGGTCATAAATTACCACCTTCAAGTCGGCCTCGGTCAATGATTGGACCAAAGGCTCGTGGAGCTTTATTTTGGTTAATCCAGGATCGGTCACCAATAAGAAACGCAATAAGCCGCGCGTCTTGGCGATAGCGACGAGGGCAGGTCCCGCTGGCTCGGTTTCAATCGTGCGTGGCCGTTTGAAATTCAAAAAATACGCCGCCAGGCGCATCACGAATTGGAAAGTTCGAGCATAGGCGATTTGAAAAGGATTCATAAGTATTTTTTCTTGATGGAGGGCAAAGCGCGCGGAGCCAGGACGTAATCGTAATACCAACGGTAAATGTCGTAAATCGTGGCTTCGATTGAGCGCGGGGCATAGCCAAAAGCCTTCGTTGCTTTGTCATGCGAGAAATGGCCGTTCGAACTGGTGGTGTAAAGCGAATAGGGAGTAAAGAGGGGCCGCTTGCGGGTCAGATGGCTCCAGGCTTCGACGAAGGGAGCGACCATCCGGGCAATCCATAACGGCAGCACCTTAGGCCGTTTCTTCCGGGCATAACCCGACACGACCTTCATCATCTCGTCGATGGTGACATAGCGACCCGAGAGGATGTAATTTTCACCCGGTATTCCGTTTTGCGTTGCGGCGATGACGCCCGAAGCCACGTCGCGAACGTCGACGAAATCGTAACCGCCCTTGATGACGAGCGGCAATTTTCCTTTTAGGAAATCATAGAAAACCTGATTGGTCTGCGAATACTGGTAATCGTACGGGCCGATGATGCCCGAAGGATGCAAGATGACCAAATTCAAGCGATCACGGTATGACAAAATGAGCCGCGAGGCCATCGCTTTCGATTTGGCGTAGACGCCATGGACCGCTTTCGGGTCGAAATCAATCCGTTCCCGGTTAATGGTGCCCCAGGGTTCTTCGATCAAGGCATGGACGCTCGACACGTATACGAACCGGACGGCCTTGTTTTCAACCGCCAGGTCCAGGATATTCCGGGTCCCGACGACGTTTGTCTGGTAGAGGCGCTTGAAATTGCTCGACAGCGTCGAGATGATCGAGGCCATATGGATGACGACTAATTGTTCGTCCCCATGATGGGCGAAAGCCAGTTTAATCGATTCGATGTTGCGGAGGTCGCCCCGGAAAAGTTCGACCGGAAAGCGGAACCGTTCGTCGCTGAGGTCGTTCGGCAATATCAAAGCCCGGACGCGGGCTCCTTTTTCGAGGAGTTGTCTGGTAACGACATTCCCGAGGTGTCCGAAAGCGCCCGTCAATAGGAAAATGGTTTTCTTATCGAATGTCAGTTCCATAAGTCCATTATATACCAGTTGCGATTATTCGATGATAATCAAAGATTATAGCTGTCGTAGATCGGCGAAATCGGCAAACCCTTTTCGATGTGGTCGATCACTTGGGCAAGCATTGGGGCGACCGAGATTACCTCGACGCCTTCGAGCGAATCGCGCTCGATGCAGTCGGTAATCGTCAATAAATCGATTGGCGATTTTTTAATTAATTCGATGGCATCACGCGAGAAAACGCCGTGAGTGGCATATGCATATATTTTCTTGGCGCCTTCGGCTTTGATCAAATGGCTGGCGGCGATCATCGTCCCGCCGGTGTCGACGATGTCGTCGACGATGATGGCGATTTTATCTTTGACGTCGCCAATCAGGGAGCTGACTTCGGCCTTGTTCGGGGCCGGACGCCTTTTATCGACCAGGGCAAAACGTGAATTGGGCAAAAGCGAAGCCAAATCGCGGGCTCGTAGGGCCGATCCATGATCCGGGGATACGACCACGACTTGATCGAGGCGAATTCCTTCGCTTTCGAGCCGCGAGCGGATGTGATGGCCGAAGACCGGTAGCACCGACATGATTTCGACCGGGACCGAGAAGAAACCTTGGATTTGCAAGGTATGGATGTCGACCGTGATGATCCGTTTGATGCCGGCCGCCGTCAATAAGTCGGCGATCAGCTTCGCGGTAATCGGTTCCCGGGGACGGGCCATCCGATCTTGGCGCGCGTAGCCGAAATAGGGAATCACGACGTTGATTTCATGGGCCGAGGAACGTTTTAGGGCGTCGGTAAAAATCAAGACCTCCATGAGGTTTTCGGTCACCGGCGGGCAGGTGCTTTGGATGATGTAGACGTTGGCGTCACGGACCGATTCGAGCGAGCGGACCATGATTTCGCCATCGGCGAAATGCAAGACCTCGACCGGGGCCAGCGGGAGCCCGAGGTTAAAAGCGACTTGCTGGGCCAAGCGTTTGGACGAGGTCAAGGCATAGATCAATACTTTGCGGTTCACGGTTACTCCTGGGCGCCGACCATTTTGTTGATCGTGGCTTGGATGATCGTCACGGCGATGAGACCGCCCAATGGGATCAAAGACATCAATAAGGCGCTGACGGCCAAATCGTCGATCAGCTTGACGCCGGATCGGTTTGACAAAGTTTCAAGGCGTTTCGCCAGTTTATAAATGTAATAGATGCCGTATACGGGAATGATTACCGCTAGGATGAATTCGACGTACGAAGTCGTATCGTGGCCTTCAAGCTTCCGGATGTCGCGAGTAAGGTGCAAGAGCCAGACGATATACATGATTCCCAAGGTGATGATCGACAGTAAGAGCCACGCCCCCGGATCGCGGATGGTCTTGGTTGGTTGGGGTTCTTCGGCAACAGTGGTTTTGGTTTCCTCGCTCATAAGCGGCTCCTATAATATGGCTTAAAAATATCATACCATAATCGGTATATCGCCGAGGTGAATTTTAGGTCTGGTCACGCCGTGCGCTTGGTGGCCAGCGGGACGAAAGCCCGCTGCGAGAGGAGGATTCCGTCATGGGGGCGAACCATCAGCTTTTCAGATGCATTGACCCACATCGACGTGTCGACGAATCCAAAGGATTCATACAAGTGGTGCGCATGGGTATTATCGCGGTGAACCGTCAGATAAATGCTTTGATGGGGCGCCAAGTCCTCCATCTCCTGAAGGATCAAAGCTAAGGCGATGCGGCCGTGGCCGTGGTTTTGGTAATGGCGATCGATCATGAAATGGACCAATTCGAGATGGTGCGACGTCTGGATGTATCCGTATATCGCCAACCCAATGGCCTGCCCCTCGAGCATGATTGCCTTGGGGGTCCACCCGGGTTCCCGGCTGGCGCGGTCAAGCATGGTGCGGTTGGAATCTATGAAAGGATCTTCGTCCGAGATGATTCCGTCCTGATTGGTGGTTAAGGAAGTGGTGTCTTGGGAGTTCTCCTTGGTGACTCCCTGCAATGTCAGTGTCATAAAACCTGGTTTTTTGATAGCCGAAAAGGGCCGTTTTCGAAAGACTAACGACAAGGTATGGACCACTGAGTTTGAAAAGACTCCTCCCCTAACAAATTAACGTATGGTTTTTTCCAGGCATCGGCCTGTGAGCTATTAGAATTTGTCGGTTAATAGCGATTGATGAATTATGAGTCCCTCGTCGGGATAAGTATATATAATACGCCGTTCGTGGCTTAAATCCATATTTAGAATATGAAAATTTTTACGATTTTTTCCGCATGCGCGCCACTCAAAAAGAAAAGCAAAAATATACCGCTTGTGATATATTTATTAAGAGATTATAGGAAACCGCCCATGACCCCGTGGAAAAACCTCACGCCCGAACGAAAATCGCTGTATATCGGGCTCGTCGTGTATGCGGTCGGGATTGTGGTCTTCGTCCCGTTCGCCTTTTTCGGCGGCTGGTATTACCTTTTGACCGGATGGCTTCTCGGCATGGTCATCAATTTGATCAATTACGCCTTGATCAATTACCAATCGCACATGTTGAAAAACGTGGCCTTGGGCCAAAGTTCTAAGGGAGCCTTGCTCCCTTTGATGTACATGCTTCGTTTCGGCCTTTACATCGGCGGCATGGTCCTCGTTGGGGTCTTGCACAACAACGGGTTGGACTATTTCAATATCTTTACGACCTTTGGCGCCTACCTCGTCATATCGGCGGTCATCTTCCTATCGGGCTTTGCCGCTAAAAAGCCAGGGACCCCGAAGTTATGAATTTTTTGATTCAATCGACCTTGGAAGGCTTTCCCGGCGAAATCTATAGTTCGATCCTCGTGGTGATGATCATCTTCGTCATTTGTTTGATCGTCTATGTCAAGGTCCGAAAAACCGATCCCTTGGCCAAGCCGAAGGGAATCGTCCACCTGGCCGAGATCCTGGTGACCACCATCGACGGCATGGTCAAGAACTACATCAGCCCGAAATTATCCTTTCTGGGAGGCTATTTCACCGCCGTGGCCATGTACATGTTCCTTGGCTTTACCTTCAGTCTCTTCGGTCTGCCGTCGCCGACCACCTATTTGATGGTTCCGCTGATTTTCGCCTTGATCACCTTCTTGTTGATTCACGGCGTCTCGGTCTATTACTCCAAATGGAAATATTTCAAGCGCTACACCGCGCCGGTATTCATTTTCCTACCAATCAATCTGGTCACGATGTGGGCCCCGGTCTTGTCCTTGAGTTTCCGTCTGTTCGGAAACGCCTTGGCCGGATGGGTTTTAATGGCGATCATCTATGATGCCCTGGGCGGGTTGTCGGCGGCCATCTTCTCCTTCTTGCCGGCTGGATTGAATTCCATCTTCATCGCCCCGCTGGTCGCCTCGTGGCTCCATATTTATTTCGACTTGATCTCAGCGTTCATCCAAACCATGGTATTCGTAACCCTGTCGATGATCTTCATCGGGCAAGAAGTGCCCGAAGACGATATTGTCAATAAAGCAATCGCGGCACCCCGCGAAGCTTAAAAGGAGGCCTTTATGTTACTAGAAATCTTACATGTCTTGACGGCGGTCGATAACAACACCGGCCTGGTCGCCATTGGCGCCGGGTTGGCCATCGGCATCGCCGGGGCCGGCAGCGGCATCGGCGAAGGCAACATTTGCAGCCGGGCAATCGAAGGCATGGCGCGCAATCCCGAAATGGTCGGACAGCTTCGGTCGACGATGATCCTCGGATGCGCCCTCGACGAAACCACCGGTATCTACGGTCTGCTCGTCGCCATCTTGTTGATCTTCTTCCTCGGTTAATTTTGGGAACCGCAAAATGCTAGGTTTTTGGCTTTTCAGTAACGCCCCGTTTTCACCCGAGGATGTCATCAACAAATTATTGCCGAATGGAATTTGGCCGGTCATCACCCAACTTTTGGCGACGATCATCATGTTCGTCATCGTCTATAAGCTCGCCTACAAACCCGTTCGGGCCATGCTTGAAAAACGGGCGGCTTCCGTGAAGAACAACATTGACAACGCCAATCGCGACCAAAAAATCGCCGCCAATCTTTTGGTGGACGCCGATACGAAACTGAACCAGGCGAAAGCGACCGCCCAACGGCTCGTGCTCGAAGCCCAGAAAGACATGGAATCGGCTCGCGCCGCGGCCCTCGACGACATCAAGGACCAAACCCGGCGCTTGAAACTGAAGGCCGAAGAGGACATCAAATCGGCCCAAGCCCAAGCGAAAGACGACATCCGCAAGGAAATGGTCGCCATCGCCCTCGAAGCGAGCCAACGGGTCATCGGACGCGAACTTCAAAAAGACGATAACGACAAAATCGTCAATGACTTCATCAAGGATCGGATGAATTGATGGACAGCTTGGCCACCCGTTACGCCTCCGGGCTTCTGAAAGTCGCCCAAGGGGAAAATGACATCGCTTCCTACAAAAACGGGCTCATCCAATTGGACCGGCTTTTCGAGGATGACGCCGAGGTACGGGCTTTTCTCCAATCGACGTTTGTCCTCAAAGAGGACAAGGAAGCTTTGCTCGATCGGCTGATCGAGGGTGCCCCCATGTTGCAGAATTTTTTAAAATTGCTGGTCGCCAAGAAAAGATTCATTTATTTCCACCCCATCAAAAAGGAATTCGTCCGTCTCGCCAACGAGGCCTTAGGCATCAAGGAAGGGACCGTTTATAGTTCGATTCCGATCAACGGGGCCCAACTTGAGGCCATGGAAGCCACTTTAACCAAGAAAATCGGGGTACCGGTTGAACTGCACAACGAAATCGATAAGACGCTATTAGGCGGCTTCAAGATTATCGTCCAAGGACAGGTCTATGACTATACCCTCAACGATAAACTCGAAAAACTCGGACAACGAATGTTAGAAAGAGGTGACCATCGTGCGCATTAAGGCCAACGAGATCTCATCGCTCATCAAAGAACAAATTCAGCACTACCAGCATGAAATCAAAGCCGAGGACATCGGTAAAGTCATCAGCGTCGGCGATGGCATCGCCCTCATCTACGGGCTCGACAACGCCATGTTGAACGAGCTTTTGCTTTTCCCGGGCAACGTCTACGGGATGGTCCTTAATCTTGAAGAGGAACACGTCGGCGCCGTTTTGCTCGGCAGCGACGTCCACATCAAGGAAGGCGACCTCGTCAAGCGGACCCGCCAAGTGGTCGAAGTCCCGGTTGGCGACGGATTGCGCGGCCGCGTCGTCAACGCTTTGGGCCAACCGATCGACAATCTCGGTCCGATTGCCGCGACTAAAGTGCGGCCGGTCGAACGCATCGCCCCCGGGGTCATGCTCCGGGAACCGGTCAATGTCCCACTGCAAACCGGCATCATGGCCATCGACACCATGATCCCGATTGGACGGGGCCAACGCGAACTGATCATCGGCGATCGGCAGACTGGCAAAACGGCCATCGCCATCGACACCATCCTCAACCAAAAAAAGGAAAACGTCGTGTGCGTTTATGTGGCCATAGGCCAAAAGAATTCCACTTTGGCCAACATCGTCGCCAAGCTCAAGGACGAAGGGGCGATGGACTACACCACCGTCGTTTCGGCCTCGGCGAGCGAACTCGCCGCTTTGCAATGGCTCGCCCCCTATAGCGGCTGCACCATGGCCGAGGAATGGATGGAGCAAGGCAAAGACGTCCTGATCGTCTATGACGACTTGAGCAAGCACGCGGTCGCTTACCGGACCTTGTCGCTTCTTTTAAGGCGATCACCGGGCCGGGAAGCCTTCCCTGGCGACATCTTCTATTTGCACTCGAGATTGTTGGAGCGCGCCTGTAAACTTGCCCCCGCATACGGTGGCGGCTCGATCACAGCCCTGCCGATCATCGAAACCCAAGCCGGCGACAACTCGGCTTACATCCCCACGAACGTCATCTCGATCACCGATGGGCAGATATTTCTATTGACCGACCTTTTCAACGCCGGGCAACGGCCCAGCATCGATAGCGGCCAATCGGTTTCCCGCGTCGGCGGCTCGGCCCAGATTAAAGCCATGAAGCAAGTCTCCCGCGCCTTGAAGATCGAATTAGCCAATTTCCGGGAACTGCAGTCTTTCGCCCAATTTGGAAGCGACCTCGACCCCTCGACCCGGAAAGTCTTGTCCCACGGCGCCATCTTAATGGAACTCCTACGGCAAAACCAATACGAACCCAAGGGCGTCGACCGGCAAATCATTGAACTCTACGCCGTCCAGAACCAATACCTCGAAGAAGTCCCGCTCAAGGAAATCAAGCCGTTACTGCAGGGTTTTTACGAAAACGTCAAATCGAAACACCCGCTTATAGTTGAAGATATCATCGTTCGGAAGGTGATGTCGGAGGCCGCCCTTGCCGAATTAAGGGGAGCCGCCTCGTCGTATTTCGGGGTGACGAGGTAACTAATGGCTAAAGGACTGCCGGCCCTGAAGCGACGCATTGCCTCCATCAAGGCGACCAAGAAGGTCACCAAAGCCATGGAGATGATTGCGACGACCCGTCTCAAGACCTGGAAGGACATCATGTCCCAAACCCGTTTGTATACGACCGCCCTGTTAAACGTCGTCCAAGGCCATCTATTGACCGATGACGTCAAGGAATTGGCTTTTTTCAAAGAGAACGACGGTCCGGTTTCCCTTCACGTCGTCATCACCTCGACCCTCGGCCTCTGCGGCAGTTACAACTACAACGTCTACCAATACGTCGAAAAAAACATCCCGGCCGAAGACGAAATAGTCATCGTCGGGGAAAAAGGATTGCGCTACTACCGGCGCAGCCCCCGCAAAATTCGGACCGGCCACGTCCAGCTCAACAAGCTGGATGAAGCCGACATCCGCCACTTGGCCAAGTTCCTCTTAGACGCCTTCTCTTCCGGCGAATATCGGACGGTGGACGTCGTCTATACCAAGTTCATCAACAGTTTGAAGTCCGAACCTCATTCAATCACCCTGTTGCCGCTGAAACCCCAAGAATCGCAGCCGAAGCCCTCGGGTTACGGCCCCTTGATCGAGCCAACCGCGACTGAAGTCATCACGGCCTTATTGCCGTTTTATCTCAACAACGTCATTTTCGCGGCCTTGACCGAGGCCACGGTCAGCGAACAATCAGCTCGGCGCAACGCCATGGAAAAAGCCAGCGACAACGCCGATGACCTCATTGACGAGTTGCAGCTCGTCTTCAATAAAATGCGACAGGCCGCCATCACCCAGGAGATAGCCGAAATCATCGGCGGATCGGGCCAATAGGAGAGCATATGAAGCAAAATTTAACCATCGGAACCATCGTTCAAATCATCGGGCCGATTGTCGACGTCCGCTTTTCGGAGAAGCAACTTCCCCCGCTTTTGACGGCCCTCGAAATCGCCCGCGAGGGAAAAGCTTCATTGGTGGCCGAAGTCGCCCAACACATCGGCGACGACGTCGTCCGGGCCGTGGCCATGGGCCCGACCGAAGGATTGACTCGCGGCCTCCCCGTCGTGAATACCGAAGCTCCAATCACGGTCCCGGTCGGCGAAAAGACCCTCGGACGCATGTTTGACGTTTTGGGACGTCCGATTGATGGATTGCCCGACGATTTCGAGAACGAACCCCATATGCCGATTCATCGGGAGCCGCCGCTATTCGCCGATCAAGCCACGAGCAAAGCCATCCTGGAAACCGGCATCAAGATCATCGACCTCCTTTGTCCCTATGTCAAAGGCGGAAAAGTCGGCCTCTTCGGCGGGGCCGGAGTCGGAAAAACGGTATTGATTCAAGAATTGATTCATAACATCGCCTTCGAGCAAAAAGGCATCTCGGTGTTTGCCGGCGTCGGTGAACGCTCGCGCGAAGGCAACGACCTCTACCGCGAAATGGTGGCCAGCGACGTCTTGAAACAGACTTCGCTCGTGTTCGGTCAGATGAACGAACCGCCGGGCGCTCGCATGCGCGTCGGATTAACCGCTTTGACGATTGCTGAGTATTTCCGCGACCAAAAGAAGCAAGACGTTTTGCTTTTCATCGACAACATCTTCCGCTTCTCCCAGGCCGGCAGCGAAGTAAGCGCCCTCTTGGGCCGGATGCCTTCCGCCGTCGGCTATCAGCCGACCCTGGCTACCGAAATGGGTCAACTCCAGGAACGAATCACTTCGACCAAGGATGGTTCCATCACCTCGGTGCAAGCCATCTACGTGCCGGCCAACGACTTGACCGACCCGGCCCCGGCCGCCACCTTCACCCACCTCGACGCCAAGACGGTCCTCGATAACCAAATCGCGGCTTTGGGTCTTTATCCCGCCGTCGATGCATTGGCATCGAATTCGCAGGCTTTGGATCCCAACGTCGTCGGCAAGGACCACTATGAAGTCGCCCGCGGGGCCACCAAGATTCTGCAGCGGTACAAGGACCTCCAAGACATCATCGCCATTTTGGGCATCGATGAATTGTCCGAAGACGACAAACAGGCGGTCGCCCGGGCCCGGCGCTTGCGGAACTTCTTCTCGCAGCCGTTGTTCGTCGCCGAAAATTTCAACGGTTTTCCGGGCAAATTCGTAAAAGTGACCGACACCGTTCGAAGCGTCAAGAAGATCATCGCCGGGGAATGCGACCATCTGCCCGAGAACGCTTTCCTATACATCGGCGCCATCGAGGAAGCCTTCGAAAAGGCGGAACGCAAATAGCTCATGAAACTTATGATTTTGACGCCGAGAAAGAAATTCTTCGAGGGTGACGCGTCCTTATTGAACGTGGTGACCCTGGCCGGGGAAATCGGGGTCTTGCCCGAACATTATCCCCTTATTTCGGTTGTCAAAACCGGGAGCCTTCATATCAAAATCAACGATAAAATGCATTATTTTGCCACTTCGGGCGGCGTCGTTTCGGTCGAAAGCGACCGCATCGTCTTGCTGCTCGAAGCGATCGAACGTCCCGAAGATATCGACATCGCCCGGGCTGAGGAAGCCAAAAAACGAGCCGAAGAACGCTTGAAAGCCCAAAGCGGCGAGACCGACGTGCTCCGGGCCCAGGGCGCTTTGGCGCGAGCCTTGAACCGGCTCGAAGTCGCCCAGAAATACAGGGATATCTAAAACGGAGTCCGCGGCTGCTTTTTCCGGCCGCAGCCGAGGCAGACCGACCGGTATTCGGTGTTATAACGCCCGCACTCGCATTGCCAGCTCCCAGGTTCGTCCTGGTGGCCTCGATGCTCGCGCGGGATTTTCTTTAGTTCAAATCGATAAAATCGAATTCGAGTTTCCAAAATGACGGTGGAAACCAAGCCGATGGCGGCGATGGCCGCGGTTATGAAGAAAAAAGCCGTGAATCCGTCGATGAAAACTTCGATGACGGCGAGCATGGTGCCAAAAATCGTCGCGATGAGGGCCGCCAGGCACAGGTCTTTCAGCAATTGGAGGCGTTTAACCATCGAGATTTATAAAGGGGCGACGCCGTGAAGCGCCAGGAGTTCGTTTACTTGGTTCAAGTCGTAAATGTGTTTTCTTAAGCAAAAAAGCACGATTAAATCGAGATATTCGTAGGGGCGGAAGCTCATGTCGGCTTCGTTGAGGAAGTTGCGGGCGTCCATTTCCGAAAATTCCATCGCCAGGAGGATGCGCATGGTCACCTCCGGGGCCGGTTTGTAGCCGGATTCGGTTTTCAAGTGATGAAGCGTTTCCTCGTCGGGACGACTTTTCTCAAGGATGGCGTCGAGATTGCGCTTCTTCCGGTTGTAGGATCGCAAAAGAAAAAAGAACGTCCCTTGGTCGGGGCCGAATTCATTGACGGCCATCGTGCGTTTGAGGCGGAGCCGGGCTTGGATTTTCAAGCGGCGCATCGTTTCGTCGACATGGAGTTGCTCGTAATACTCCGGCGAATCGCGCAGGATGTGCTGCAGCGACAGATATTCTTCGAGTTCGGCGATCAAGCGTTGATCCATATGCGCTCCTAAATCAATATTAAACCACAAAAAGATTCTCGTGGTATCGTTTCGATGTCAGGCATCGGCTCGTTTAAGCGGCGACCCAAGCGATGACGGCGATCATTTCCGGGCCGGTATGGATGCCGAGGACCGGGGTCAGTTGGGTGATGGTCAAAGTATTGACTTTCAGTTCGGCGCGAAGCTTGACGGCCAGCGATTGGGCCATGGCTTCATCGTCGCCGTAATGGATGATGACGTCAATTGGGGTCTCGTTGAACTTGTTCGTCAAGGCTTTCCGAATCGACATGATGGCCCGGTTGAAACCGAAATTTTTGGAGAAGGTCGTATAAACGCCTTCGTCGCTGACGGTGATGACCGGCTTGATGTGCAGGATGTCGCCGATCGTCCCTTCGATTTTTCCGATGCGGCCGCCGCGCTTTAAATATTTGAGGGTGTTGATGGTATAGAAGGCCAGCGAATCCTCGTAGCGGAGCTTTGTCAATTCCTGGATGATGGCCTCGGGGTGTTGGCCTTGTTCAGCCAAGGCCACTGCCCGCATGACAAGCATCCCTTGGGCGCCGGCCAGGGTCTTGGAGTCGAATTTGTGGATCTTCAAACCTTCGTAATTGTCGAAGAATAGCGAAAAAGCGTTATAGGTGCCGCTGAGCCCCGAGGAGATGTTGATTGACAAGACATCGGTATAACCTTCGGTTTTGATGGCGTCCAGGGTGTTTTTAAGTTCCTGCAGGTCGGGTAGGCTCGTGGTCACCTTGCTCTTGTCGAGCTGGGCGTAAACCTCACCAGGTTGGACGTCGATCTGGTCGCGATAGGGAATGCCGCCGATGATGATCATGAGCGGGAGCACCCAAAGAAACGGGATTCCGGCGATGTAAGATGTTTCAAGATTGGCGGATGAATCCGTAATGATGGCTAATTTCATTTATGGTCCTTTCAACTGCGGAGGGATATTTTCCAGTTGGTGACGGTCACCGGGATGTAGGTCAGATTTTCGAGCTTGGCGTTAGTGACAAAGATGTTGTTGTCACCCTCGAGTTCGTAATTGGTCGAGGTGCTCACCAAGACGAGGTAGGAACAATGGACCGTCGCCTCGCGTTCGATCGTCGCGGCGTCGCAGGTAATCGCCGCGCGTCCGTTCAAATAGGGGCTATAAGCTCTGCCCGGAATGTAGTTGAAGTAATAGTGTTGATGGGGCAATTCTTGCCAGTAGTAGGCGATGTTCGTATAGTCGGCTTCGTACTCGAGATAACGGCCCCAGGCAATCGGTTCCTCGAGGGTCTCGAACTGGTAATCGGTTTTTTCGGTGAAGCGCATCCTTGTCAATTCGATGACGACGGCGCCCCAGCCATAATCATAGGCGAATCCGGTTGATCCGCATCCCGATAAGACAAGGGGGATTAAGCCGATAAGGATCTTCCGGGCACTTCGCTTTTTCATAGCATAAAATTAGCACTTTATTCACACAAAAGAAACAAGAAAGAATCTAATAATCTTGTTAAACAAAATTATCGTTTCGAAAATGGTTTGGCCGGGGTCTTCGGGGAGATCGATTGTTCGATGCCTGATGCAGATAGCCATTTTTCAAGTTGGCGCACGTTCTTGAACACGAGTTGGCGACCCGGGGTCTTGCTAAGGTTCGATAAATGGCTGATTCGGCGCTTCTTGGTCCGGCCTTCAAACAGGATCCAGCGCTGGAATTCGCCATCGAATTTTTCGATGCAACCACAGGAACTGCGGGTCTTTCCGCGGTTGGCCCGATAGCGCTCGAACGATTTCAAATAACAATATAACCGGTTGTAATTTAAATAAATCGTGACATCGGATTGGGCGAACCTTTCCGGGGCGACTCGGTTGTAGTTGCCGTCGATGACCCAGGATTCATTTTCGGATAGAAAAGTCCTGACGATCCGGTTTTCTTCTTCGAGCGGTCGTTCCTGCCACTGATCGAAAAAGTGGACGTTGTCGAGATGGAGCAGCGGAATGCCGAAGCGATTCGCCAATTTGACGGCCAATGTCGATTTACCAGCTCCGCTATAACCGATGATTTGGATTTTCATGATGCTGTTCCATTATATATGTTAAGGGTGATGTTTGTCGTGGTGATACCTACGATAGAAATTCTTATAAAATTAAACGATTGATTATACTATTGCATCAACTTTTTTTAGCAATTGTTATTGCTCATTTTAAAATGGGATATTTTTCATTTCTAACATTAATATTCGTAAAATCCCAGATATCGTCATTCCAATGCAATGTATCAATAAAGAAATCTAGGTCAAATGCCGATAAATCTGTCTCTCTTATTCCAATATCGTCATCGTCATAAACGGCCGATCCGCATCCCTTGACGTCTGAATTGGTGTAATAAACATGTTCTTGGTCAATGTCCGTCGATGGAATAGAACCGATGATCCCTCCTTTCATGCCGCGGCCGATAACCCCTCCAAAGTTGAGGGAATAACCGACCGAAAAAAGTTCGGTTTTGCTGGCTCCCACAAGGCCCCCAACCAGGCTATTTGCGGCTATTATGGTGCCGCTGTTATAAGAATTGGTGATACTAATGGTGGTATATCCATAACCCAATAGGCCACCAATATAATTTTCTCCGTATATGGTTCCGCTGTTATAAGAATCGGCGATGGTGACGATGGAATACGCAAATCCAATCAGACCCCCGACCATCATTGGGTTCTCGACATCAGCTGCTCCGATGATTTCGCCAGTGTTGAAGGATGTGGTAATGGTGGTGTCCAGCCAATTAAATCCAACGAGGCCACCGACATCCGTCGTTCCATTTACGTCACCAGTATTATAGGAATTGGTGATCGTCGTGGTGGAATCCTCAAATCCTACCAGGCCACCGACCCTCGCGGTCCCAGTTATGTCACCGGTATTATAGGAATTGATGATGGCGAAGGTGTTCTTGAACTTATAATAAATGCCGCCTACCAAACCACCGACCCGCTCGGTTCCAGTGATGTTGCCCGTATTGTAGGAATTGGTAATTGTGGTGGTTTTTTCGTATTCAGGATCAGCATGTATTTGTCCGACTAATCCGCCAATATCGATGATGTCGCCGGTTATGATTAGATTGTTTGAACTATCCAAAAGCGAGGTATCGAGGGAATCATCATACATCTTGCCGGCGATGCCGCCGATAGACTTAAATGCTTCGTCTTTGCCTTCTAGATGGATTTCTCCATCGAGCGTATGGAGGTTTTTTAGCATTCTCGTTGAGCATCCGACAAATGCGCCGACATAAATAATTTGACTCGAATCTTCATTAATATCGATATCTACTTCATCAAGAATGGCGTTTTGTATCGTTCCGGTGCTATAACCAAACAAGCCCACATAAGCATATTCATGACTGATGGTGAGATGGCTAATCACATAACCTTGTCCATCAAAGGTTCCGGTAAACGGTATGGTTGCTGTGCCAATTGGCACCCATTCGATTCCAGCCAGATCAATATTGTTAACTAACTGATAAGTGGCGGATAAATTACTTCGTATATTGCTAAGTTGTTCTCCATTGGAAACTTCAATCGTATCCGGGGATGCTTCACTTGTACCCGAAATCCCATTACATGATGTACCCATAAATGAAAAGAGTAGCGCTGTCGAACAAAACATATACCCTATCCATTTTTTATATTTCATGATTATCTCTTTTATAGGATTGTTGCACTTTGATATGTTAAAAGAATACATGTTATTCTAGCAAATTATGGTAACCATTTATATAACGGTACAAAAATCGATAGTTCCGGTATACAAAAAGGGAGACCATAAAAAGTCCAACAATAATGGCTTAAGCTAGGCTTGAACTGGCGAAACATGAATTTTCAGTCCAAAAAGTGTTTAAAGTACTTAATGAAATATTTGTCATCTTTCATGAGAAGAGACTAATAGCTTCATTGAATTGGCGGATAATTTTTTTTTAGCTAGGTGAGTGCAAAGCGCTATTACACTCGTCTCATTCGCGATTTATCGATTGATTCTGAAAGCGGGGAGGACGCCAAGGTAGGTTTTGTTGACAAGGCTGCAGAGGGAGGGGTTGCCATCGTTGCGAACGCGCCGCGCATAGTCGGATCTGAGGGTGTCCGGCGAACGGAGCCACCAAAACGAGTTCCCTGAAACGGCATTCAAGCCCAGCGCCTTGGCATAGTCAGTCGCTTGCCTAACCCTCGTCGTTGAAGGTGAAATCGTGGAACTGAATCCGTAGTTGGTATTGGTTACATCCACATAACTAGGTAAGAACAATTTATCACTGGTGTTTGCACAAACGTAGGTGTTTGGATCAAACCCGGTCGAGGCCACACTATTATCGACTATAGTTGTATTGATTGACTCTTGTTCAGCAGCAGAGAAGGCTTGATTATAGAAATCATTATTTAGCCAACTTCGGATGTTGCTCTCCTTGTAGTTATTCGCGTAGACGTTTGCTTCATCGATGGTTCTCGTTGAAAGTGAGTGGTAGTAATCGCAGTTATCAAGGATTTTGTCCGCTAGGACGAGCGGGCCGCCAGTTTCATTGACAGAAAGAACGTCCCACAGGATGGGTTCGAATTTAAACCAATACCGGGTACTAATGAGATAACCATTATCATCCTGATATGAAGTTTCTGAAGATGATAAACAGTCTGTTTGATATGGTCGATAAGAAGTGAAATACACCCCTCGATATTTATCGGCACCGCTAACCACATCCTGGTACCACATGAAATCGACTTCGTTTGATGGGACTGCGGGGTCGCCAACACCAATATAGTATTCATATGATGTCCAGGCGTAATCGTTTTCGTCGGTCGGTACGCCCGTATCGCCACCCGACTCGGTGTTTAAAACTGTTATGAGTGCAATATCCGTCACTTTTGTCTGTGGATAAGAGCCAAGGTAGTAATTATCACCGGCATTTAATGGTCTCTCATATGGAGCACAGCTATAAACGATGGTGACGCTTGTAATGGTGACCAAATCATCAACTGCGATTAACTTCAAGTAATAAGGAAGTTCAGTTGATAAATCGTTTGCTAATCCAGACGTTAGCGTAACTGTAGTAAATGTTGCCCCATAGTAACTAATTCCTAGACTTAATGTTCCCTCCGTCGAGAACACGGCGGTTACGCTTAGTATTGATGTAATCTGTGAATCAATCGCATTTGTTATGTATCCTGATGCATTTAATTCGACATGATTGCCACTGCTGACCTTCGCGTCGAAATATTCGAAATGGCTATAGCGGATGTCGGTTTCAACATTGATGTATGTTTCTGAAGCCGTTGGAGCATTTTTTGCATCCATTGTAATCGTATAGGTTGGTCCTTCTCCCCGGGCAGGTACAGCCTTTCCAAATGAGCACCCGTTTACAATGCTTATAACCAAAAATGTCGTGGCAAAAATAAGCGACACGGCCAGTTTGGCTGATAATTTCTTAATTTCCATTAAACTTTCCTTGTGTTCATCATTGACCACTTGTCATTATTTGTCAATGATTCACCACGTACTAATTTTCAAACATTTTTTATGCTAAAAACTTATTGATTAACACATCAAATTTCCCGGATTTTCTATGTAATTATACATAGGCCGCGACACACGGATTGCACGACCGTATATTTTTCAAATAAAAATAGAGGCCGTTTTTCACAGCCTCTATACACCGTATAGAGATGGTGGCCCAAGCCAGGCTTGAACTGGCGACACACGGATTTTCAGTCCGTTGCTCTACCAACTGAGCTATCGGGCCACCGAATGGCGGATCAGACGGGAATCGAACCCGCGGTCTCCTCCGTGACAGGGAGGCATGTTAACCGCTACACCACTGATCCAGCGGTTACGCTAAATAATTATCACGGAAAGTGACTCAAAAATCAATATAAAGTTAGGGTTATAACCCTAATCGCGAGTGTTTAGTAATTTTCGGCCTTGATTTCGAAATAAGATTGCTCGTGGGAGCACACCGGACACACTTTCGGGGCGGCTTTGCCGATATGGATATGACCGCAGACACGGCATTTCCACATGACTACGTCATCCTTCAAAAAGACGCGGTCGGCCTTGATGTTGTCCAAAAGCTTCTGGTAACGGGCTTCGTGCTCGGCTTCGATCTTGCCAATGTTGCGGAACATGGCGGCAATCCGCGGGAACCCTTCGGCCATGGCTTGCTCGGCCATCGTCTTGTACATGTCGGTCCATTCATAATGTTCGCCCTCGACGCAGTCGGCCAGATTGGTGATCGTATCGGGGACCGCTCCGCCATGAAGTTCCTTGAACCACAATTTGGCGTGTTCCTTTTCGTTCTTGGCCGTTTCTTCGAACAGTTCGCCGATTTGCTCATAGCCGGCTTTCCGGGCGGCAGAGGCGTAGAAAAGGTATTTGGTGTGGGCTTGCGATTCGCCCGCGAAGGCCATCTTTAAATTGGCTTCGGTTTTCGTTCCTTTAAGTTCCATGCTTATCACTCCTATTAACTGAGATTATACCCGAGTTCACCGCCATCATAAAGTGAAAAAAAGAAAAAAGCCCTTAAGGGCTTTTGCGATTATGGTTGCGGGGGAAGGATTTGAACCAACGACCTCCGGGTTATGAGCCCGACGAGCTACCAGACTGCTCTACCCCGCGATGTAGACGACCGGTTCCGGCGCCTAATTAATATAGCAAACATCGCGGGATATAGCAAGGGTTTTCACTTCAGGTCGGTCTTTCGGAACCAGTAGGCGCCCCCGACGTTTACGAGGGCCAGCAAAGCGGCGTTCGTGCCTAAAACCTTGTAAAGATAGAGACCGCCTTCGGTGCTGTAGTAATTGGGGATTTCGGTGTAGTTGAAGAGCGTTTGCGAGTATTTTTCAAGTTGGAAAATGAAGAAATAATCGAGCACGGAATGAAGGGCGTCCAAGGCGTCTTGGGCCCCTTGGGCATCGAGAAACAAATCATATCGTTGGTAAATCAACAAATATTCAAGCAAGGATTGAATCAAAAGGGCCAAGACGAGGGTAAAAGCCAAAAAGGCAATCGTCAATATAATAGCCCCGGCCATGTTCTTAACCATCATCGAGATGAAAGTGGTGATTGAAGTCGTCATGAGTATCAATAGGTAGCCAACCGCCCAAAACACCATGAAGTTTTCAAGTTCGTTGACGGCGAAAGCTTCGGTTTGGAAGGGGATTTTCCAAACAAAGGCCATGATCAAGCCTTGATAGAGCACCATGCCGAAGAAAGCGATCGTCGAAGCGATGATAAGCGTCGACCAATAGACTTCGAGCTTACTATACCCGGCAATCAATTTGTTGCGGATCGTCCCTTGGGCAATATCCTTGGCGATGAATAGCGAAATGAAGATTCCAATCAGGATGAAGGGCGTGCTCGAAATCTGGAACGAGGTCGTAATGATGTCCCGCAGGGGCATGAGCCAGTACACGTGGCCGAAGGGATCCTCGTAGTAAGAATTGCTGGCGACGAGGATTTGCAGCAAGGCGATAATCGCGATGATGATGAAAATGGCAAAGAAGGCTTTGTCTTTGAACAAGCGGCGGAATTCGAGGCGCAGTAATCTAACCATGGTGGCCACCTTTGATGATTTCCATAAAATATGCTTCGAGGTCTTCGTTCTGCTCTTGGACCGCGCTGACGTCGATGTCGTTCTTCGCCAACAGAGTCACGATTTTGGATACGGCGCCATTGTCGGATAGGAGGACCCCGTCATGGGACGCTTCGGCTGTCTTATACCCGGCTTCCTTCAATACCTTGATGGCTTTGTCGGTGTCGCTCACCCTAAAAAGGGTGGCCTTGCGGCATTCGCGGTTCAATTGCTCGGCGGTGATTTCCTTGACGAGCCGTCCCTTGTCGATGAATCCGTATCGGGTCGCCAGTTTCGAAAGTTCGCTCAGTATGTGCGACGAGACAAGAATCGTCACCCCGTCTTCGTGATTCAATTTGAGGAGCAACTCCCGCATGTCGCGGATGCCTTCGGGATCGAGTCCGTTGGCCGGTTCGTCGAGCACGAGGAATTCAGGATTGGATATGAGGGCCATAGCGATGCCGAGGCGTTGCTTCATGCCCAATGAAAAATTCTTGACCGGCTTGCGGTTGGTTACTAGTAGGCTGATCAAGCCGACTTTTTCAAGGATTTGGTTGATGATCTTGGGGGCTTGTTTGCCGTCAATCCCGAGCAAAGTGCATTGGCAGCGCAAATTGTCATACGCCGACAACCCAAGGTTCAGCGCCGGGTTTTCGACCACGGCGGCGATGCGCGACCGCATCCGGACGACTTGCTTCGGGTCGGATTCCTCAAACAGCGAAAAGGTCCCTTTGGTCGGTTCGGCCACGCCGGTGATCAGGCGTATCAAAGTCGTTTTCCCAGCCCCGTTTTTCCCGACGAAACCATAGATGTCGCCCTGTTCGATGACCATGTTGACATGCTCGAGGGCGTGCGTTTTCCGATAGTATTTGCAAATTTCTTTCGTTTCTAATACTCTCATGTCGTTATCCTTTACCAGGCGTTAAAAACTTTCTCGGCAAAGCCGAGGATGTTGTCGATTAAGAGCGGTTTTCCTTGGCTGACGATCGTCCCGGTGAAATGGCCGAATACTTGGTTTTGAATCGATTTGATCACCAGGAGATCGGTCTTGCTCGAGCGGTTGATCACCGGTTTGAAAATCAAATCGATGTCGCCGCTTTGGCTCTTAATGAGCCACTCGCCCATGAAGCAGTCATTGCCTTGATCGTCTTTGGGTATATAGAAGGTCACGTCGTCGAGCTTGGTCGCATGGGCCGGCTTGTCGCTCGAAAGCGATTTCTCATAGGCCATGTTTTCACTCGCGGCGCTGGTGTCCCCGAAGCCGTAGCCGAGGTTGGCACCCACCAGCTTGTTGTGGGATATCCCCGAGAACGAGAGCCAATACCAGGTGTTCTTGTAAGTCCAGACCCCGCGCCCCCAGTCGAGGACGCCTTGGGCTCCTTCAAAATCGTAGGCCGTGTCTCCGACCTTGACCGATCCGGAAGCCAGGAGGTTGTTGAACTTGTAATTGTAATAGAAGCGTCCCTTCTTCTTGAACGGGGTGGCGATGCAAAGGCCGAGCCGGTTTTGGTCCTTCAAGGTCAAATCGAAGGCAACCGGTTTTCCGTCGACGACGTCGTCGATATGGCCCAACAGATGCCGCTCGTCGTCATGAACGTCGAAGGTGAACTCATAGCTCTTGCCGCTAACGTGGCTTTGGCCTTCGAGCGGACTTGCGGGCAAATGGAATTTACCCATCGAGAAGAATCCAACGAACGATTTCGAGCATTCCTTCGGGGCTTTGAAATCAAAGAAAGTCGCTCCGACCATCCAGATGTAGCCCATGTCGCTGATGGTCAGCGACAAGCCGTGATGGCTGTTGCCGACGTAATAGTAATCCCATTCCTTGATGCGCCATTTCGGGGCCTTGATGTCTTGGCGGTCATAGGTCTTGACCGGTAGATAGGCGAACCCGGGTTCGGCGATGCGTCCCGATTGATCGAGCAGCTTGCCTTTGATGATTTCGTGTTGCATATACGGCTCCTAATAATACAGTCCTAAAAATGATTATATACTATGCTGGGGTTGATTGTGCCTGATTGCATTGAGGTTTTTCATGTCAATCAAGTTCCTTGAACCACATTCATATAATTATTGAATGAATCATTGCCACGAATCACCGGTTGCAATCAAAACAAAAAGCCGTTTTTAACGGCTTTTTTCCATCATGATATGTACCCAATTATCTGGACACTTTTTGAATCAAGTAATAGTCGCGTCATTCATCATTCGATATTGGACTGGAGAAAGCCACGCGGTTTTCTGCTTGATTCTAACGTTATTGTAATAGTCTAT
>JBAZHG010000007.1:0-39449 GCA_041652475.1 Bacilli bacterium | reverse complement strand
GCTGTTGCCGGTTTTCGAGTCGTTGACGTAAATGCCGGGAAGCAGTGGGCGCTTGGCCACGTGGTTTTCGGCTCCCCAACCGCCGTAAAGGGTCAAAAGTTCCAAATTGCGGTTGTCGAGGTCGAGTTGCAGGCTCATGACCTTGTCAAGCGTGACCGGCGCCGAACCCAAGTTAGTCACGATGGCGTTTTTCGAGATGACGTCGGCTTCGGAGTATAATCCGTAAAACAATTCAAGTTTCAGCTGGGCCACCTTATCAATCAAGGTGATCTTCAAACAACCGTCGTCATGATGCGGGGTCGGCAGTCCGTCGAGATCGGGAATGTGATCCAGTGTTTCATCGCTTTCATAAACGAAATCGAGCACTTGATTCCGGGTCGATTGGACGATTAAGGCCGGTTCCCGGAAGTCGCCTTTGCCATGGACGCCATATTCGAGCGAGGCGCTGTCGAGAACGGTTTCCGGATGGTCTTCGTCGTAAATGACCTCGGTTCCGTGGGGATAAGGGGATTTTTCGATTACGAAATCATAATTTTCCGCCGGCGGCAAGAAGCCCCCGTAATACTCGTTTCGCAAATGGCCGGTCTCGTCGACTCTTAGAATCAGCGAGGTGTGCGCGGTGCTTAAATGGAACAGTGATCCGATTTTGGTTATCATAAGGTGCCTCCTTGCCATTATATCATCATGAGGTATTTTCTTGAACGCTCGATCGAGCCGCTCGATTGGCCGATGAATGGATCAATGTTTTGTTGTAAAATAATAAGACGGGACCACATAAGCGCCCCCGACAAAACGGGTATCGGTTTATCGAAAGCCCCATCACCCAATGACCGACGATAATTCTCGGGACAAGATGGCGGCTCCCGCAGCAAAGGAATGGATTTTATGCGCATCGCCATGAATTTCGGTTGGCGCTTCGTCGACCGATTCGAGACCGATTTCATCAAAAAGATGCCCAAAGACGCCGTCAGCGTCGATTTGCCGCACACAATCAAGCGGTTGCCCTTTTCGTATTTTTCCGAACGTGATTATCAAGTGTTCGGCACTTATGAAAAGATCTTCAGCGTTCAAAAATTCACGGCGCTCGACACCGCCCTTCTCCAATTCGAAGGCATCATGGTCAAAGCCCGTTTCATCTTGAACGATTTCGACCTGAAAGCCTATGTCTCGGCCTATAACAAAATCACCATCGACGTCAGCGACGTGATCAAGGAAGGCGAGAACCGCCTGATCGTCATCGTCGACGCCCACGAAGACAAGCTCATTCCCCCCTTCGGCGGAGTAGTCGATTATTTATCGTTCGGGGGCATCTACCGGGAAGCTTATCTCGACATCGTGCCGCGGGTGTATCTTAAACGGCTTTACATCGATACTTCGAATGACGGCGGGATCCATGTCCGGGCCGACCTCGTCAACGAATTGAACGACAAATACGACCTTCGCTACGAAGTGTCGCTCGAGGGCGAGATCATCGGTCGCTACTACGATGCCGATTTCAAAATCGAAAACCCCAAGTTATGGTCGATCGATGAACCGCGGGTCTATACCCTCAGGGCCATGCTCAAGTCGAAATATGGAACCCAAATCTTGGTTGACCGGTTCGGTTTCCGCGAGGTGGCCTTCACCAAGCGGGGTTTCTTCCTCAACGGGCAAGCGGTCAAGCTTCGAGGTTTGAACCGGCACCAAAGCTATCCTTACGTCGGTTATGCGATGCCCTCATCGATGCAGGCGCTCGACGCCGATATCATGAAAAAGGAGCTTGGCATCAACCTCACCCGGACCTCGCACTATCCGCCCAGCCGCCATTTCCTGGATCGCTGCGACGAGCTTGGAATCCTCGTCTTGATTGAAAGCCCAGGCTGGCAGTTCATCGGCAATGATCCAAAATGGGTCGATCAGTACAAAGAAAACATCGCCCGGATGGTCAAGGACCACTACAATCATCCAAGCGTCATCCTCTGGGGCGTCCGCATCAACGAAAGCCCCGACCATCACGAACTGTATGCCTGGGCCAACGATTTCGTCCACGAATTCGACAAGCGGCGCCCGACCGGCGGCATCCGCAACTTCAAGCACAGCGAATTCCTCGAGGACGTCTACACCTACAACGATTTCGTCCATGAAGGCGATAACGTCGGGGTCGAGGACCCGAAAGACGTCATCGGCAAAGGCGTACCCTATCTCGTGACTGAATTCGGGGGCCACATGTTCCCGACCAAGGTCTACGACGACGAAAAGCATCGCGTCGAGCAAGCCATGCGGCACTATCGCGTCTTAAACGATATTTACAGCTACCCGCAAATCAGCGGTGGTATCGGCTGGGTCTTCGCCGATTACCAAACCCATAAGGATTTCGGCTCGGGCGACCACGTCTGCCACCACGGCGTCCTCGACCAGTTCCGGATCCCCAAATACGCAAGTTACGTCTATGCGAGCCAATCCGACGACCACGTCGTCCTCGAGGTCTTGTCGCGGATGCAGATCGGCGAACATGCCAAAGGAATATTGGGGGCGACCGTCGTCGCCAGCAACGTCGATTATATCGAACTGTACAAGAACGACAAATTCATCGCCAAGTTCCTGCCTAACCGCGACGAGTATCCGGATTTGCCCCATCCCCCGTTCATCATCGACGACTATATCGGCGAGGCTATTGCCGAGTCGAAACGGTTCTCGGCCATGGACGCGGCCATCATCAAAGACGCGCTCCGCCAAGGGGCGATCAAAGGCTTCTCCAAACTGGGATTATGGACCAAATCGAAAATTGGTTTGGTCATGGTCAAAAACCATCTCAGCTACAAGAACCTCGTCGATCTATGGTACAAATACGTCACCAATTGGGGCGATGAATCGACCAAGTTCACCTTCAAGGGATATCTAAAAGGCGAATTGGCGATCACCAAGAACATCGAAGTCGGGCATGCTTACCATCTCGAGATCAGCGCCAGCGCCCCGGCCTTGACGGTCGGCGACACGTACGACGTCGCCCGGATCCTCGTCACGGTGAAAGACGAATTCGGCTTTCCGGCCACCTATCTGCAAGAAGCGGCCTCGGTCAGCGCCTCCGGGGCCTTGGAAGTGCTTGGCCCAGCCATATTCCCGATCACCGGGGGTCAAACGGCTTTCTACGTTCGCAGCAACACCCTGATCGACGGAACCGGAAAAGTCATCGTGGAAACGCCTCATTACGGCAAGGTTGAATTGACGCTTCCAATCAAGCGATTCAAGGAATAAAGCAAAAGAAAACCCTAGTTTTGCTTGACTAGTTCAATTCGCACTAGGGTTTTTTAATGATTGATTATTTTACGGGTGGCAATTCGCGGCCGTTTTCGTCGACGAGCGGATTGTTCTTGCCGACGCGGCCGGCCTGGATGTCATCCAGCATCTGCTGGTATTTGACTTCGTCAATGGTGTATTTCCGTCTGATCAATATGAAGGCAATCGTGAACAAGATCACCGGGATGACGACGATGCCGATTTTAAGAATGGTCAAACCCCAGGGACCGAACGCCGAGTTTTGGAAGTCGGTGATCAAGGCGTTGGCGTTGGCCAAGACTTCATCGCTCGTCAAAAGGTTATAGGCCTTCTGGCGTTCGAATTCGGCGATTTGGTTGGAAATGCCGAGGACGCCGCCCGCCAAGAGGAAGACATAGACGATGCCTTGTTGCAAGGAACTGGAAAATTTGGCCGCCAGGGGACGGACCGCGAAGACGACGCTTTCCTTGCGTTCGCCGCTGGTCCATTCGTTATACTCAATCGTATTCGTGATCATGATGAGGATTGTTAAATAGAAAATGCCTTGACCGGCGAAAATGAAGACGCCGATCGGGGCGATGATGAAGATGTCCATCGGCAGGAAATCCACCGGGCCGATCTTGCCGACAAAGAAAAACAAGACATATCCAAATATGGTCGCGGCGAAACTCCAATTGATGAGCTGCCGCCGTTTGAAGCGTTTGGCCAGAAGCGGATAAATGGCTTGGGAGATGATCGTCCCGGCCGCATAGACGACCGTGAACAGGAACATCAAGCTGCCGCCGTTGGAATAGTCGACCGAGAAATAAAAGTAGTTCAAACCGAAGCCATGGAGCAATTCGGAACCGAGGTAGTAAGTGAAGATGATGAAGGCAATCCACATCAGCTGCGGATTCTTGCCCATCAAACGGAACATTTCGACGACGCCGACCTTGGGCTGTTTCTTTTCGGCTTCAAGGTCGCGTTCCTTCTCTTTGCAGACCAAGACGAGGATCAATTGAGAAACGAAGAACAGGGCGGTCACGATGATGGCGATCAACTGATAGTTCATGACGGCGTTTCCGGCGGTCACCATCGGGACGATCCCGCCGACGGCAAAGGCGCCCACGGCCGCGAAAACGGTGACCATGGTCGTCAGTTCATTGCGTTGTTTTTCCTTGGATGTGAGCGAGGGGAGCATCGACCAATAGGCGATGTCGTTGAAGGTGAAGGTAATTTCCCAGAGGAGATAGAAGACTCCGAATATGGCGACGAATCCCCAGCCGACTGGCCGGACGAGGAACAAAATCAATAGGGCGATCGAGGTCGTCAACGCCCCAAGAAAAATCCAAGGTTTGTACTTGCCCCACTTCCAGTGGGTGTTTTCGATGATTGACCCAATCATCGGATCGTTGACGCCATCCCAGATGCGGGCCAAAACGATGATGATGGTAATCACCCCGAATTGGAGGGCGTATTGGGCTTCGTCAAGCACTCCGGTGTATTGGATGTAGGTCAAAAAGAATAGTGAAATCAAGGTGTAAGCGGCGTCGCGGCCGATGCCGCTCAGGGAGTATACCCACTTTGTCGCTTTGGGGACGTTGTCGCCCTTAAAAGTCTCGTTGAATTTCATAGATGATGATTCCAATCTCCCCGCGGGGGACAGTTATCATCATTTTAAGCCTCGAACTCAAGTTTGACAATCAGACTTTTGCCTTTGTGCGATGATGTCGAACCCAGGGTCAAATCGTATGTTTTAATAGTTTCAAACCATTCGCCAAAAATTAATTTATAATTAAACCATGAATTTCAAAAGCATCCTCAATGAATTGACTTTGGCCGAAAAAGCCGCGTTGCTATCAGGAATCACCAATTGGAAAACGACCCCGATCTCCCGTTTGTCGATTCCGTCGGTTTTCATGGCCGATGGACCGACTGGCTTGCGCAAGGAAATGCCGGGCGGCCAGTTCTTGGCCCCGTCGTATCCGGCCACTTGTTTTCCGCTTCCCGTGACCGTCGCCAGTTCCTGGAATCCCGCCTTGCTCGAAAAAATGGCCGCGGCTTTGGCCCGCGAAGCCATCGATCAAAAGGTCGATACCGTGCTCGGACCGGGCGTCAACATCAAACGTAACCCCTTGGGGGGCCGCAACTTTGAGTATTTTTCCGAGGATTCCTATTTGTCCGGAGTTTTGGGAACCGCCTTCATCAAAGGGGTTCAAAGCCAAGGCGTCGGCACTTCGTTGAAGCATTTCGCTTTGAACAACCAAGAATATCGCCGCATGACCATCAGCAGTGAAGTCGACATGAAAACCATGCGCGAGCTGTACCTATTGCCCTTCGAGATGGCAATAAAGAATGCCCGTCCGGCAACGATCATGGCCAGTTACAATCGCATTAACGGCATCCAAGTGACCGAAAACAAGTGGCTTTTGCGCGATTTATTGCGAAATAAATGGGGTTATCAAGGCATGGTGGTTTCCGATTGGAACGCCGTCGCCGATCGGGTCAAGGGCGTCCAAGCCGGTTTGGATTTGGAAATGCCGACCAGCAATGGCGTCAATGACCACCTCATTATCGAAGCCGTTCAATCGGGACGCTTGTCGCTCAAAGACGTCGACGAAGCGGTCGGTAACGTCTTGAGGTACATTGACTATTCATTGGCGCAAAGGCCAAAGAAGGAAAGAAAACCATACGATTATACCCTCAGCCATGACCTGGCTCGAAAGATGGCGGTCGAGGGCGCCGTTTTGCTGAAAAACGATAACGAGATATTGCCGCTCGATCCAACCCAGCCCTTGGCCGTGATTGGAAGGATGGCGCGCGAACCGCGTTACCAAGGCAGCGGGTCGTCCAAAGTTAACCCCAAGAACCTCGTGCCCTTCACCGATGCATTGGCTCGACAAGGCATCCTATACCAGTTTGCCCCCGGTTACGATAAAAACGATCGTCCCCTCGTCAAAGAAGCGGTTGCCTTAGCCCGATCACACAAGATAGCGGTCGTCTTCATCGGATTGAGTGACGTCTATGAATCGGAAGGTTTCGACCGTTCCCATTTGAATTTGTCCAAAGGTCACCTTGATTTGGTCAACGCCGTCGTGAAGGCGAATCCCCGGACGGTTGTCGTTCTCGCGCTGGGAGCCCCGGTCGTCCTACCCTTCATTAATGAGATACCCGCCGTTTTGAATCTGTATCTAGCCGGCGAGGCTTTTGGCGAAGCCGCGGCCGATTTGCTTTTTGGGAGCGCCAATCCAAGCGGCAAACTGGCCGAAACGTTCCCGCTTAAACTCGAAGATGTTGCTTCATATGGCCATTTTCCGATGGGACCCCGGCAAGTCAAATACCAGGAAGGGCTATTCGTCGGCTATCGCCATCATGATCGGGAGCGCCATTCGGTCCTCTTCCCTTTCGGCCATGGCCTGAGCTATACCAAATTCCGTTATCGGCACCTCGTCATCGAAAGCGAATTCCCCGAGAAACGCCAAGTTAATTTGACCTTGGATGTCACCAACATCGGGACTCGAACCGGACAAGAAGTCGTCCAAGTCTATGTTGCCCCCCATCCACTAGATAACGAACGGCCGGTCCAGACGCTTCAAGCATTTGAAAAAATCACGTTGGATCCAGGTGAAACGAAAACGGTTCATATCGTCTTGGATGAGACCGCGTTTCGCGTCTACGACGAGAAGACCGACGATTGGGCGCTGGCCGGAGGCGAATACCGGCTTCGCGTCGGCAGCTCTTCACGCGACATTCGGATCAGCGATTTGGTCTTCATCGAGACCCCGGTGGTTTTGGGGCCGAAAGTCAAGATTGCCATCCCAGAATATCGTTCCATCAACCCCGAGGAAAACGTCGCCTACACACGAAATAATCTCGATTCGTCCGCGACGATTGCCGATGTCAAAAACGTCAGTTTGAACGGTTGGCTGTTTTATCAAGCCATCGGTTTGTTTGCAACCAAGATGGTCAAAGGCAAGTTGGACAAAGTCACCAAACAAATGGTGCGCCAGGGCGCGGTCATGATGCCGCTAAGGCAACTGGTGCCCTTCTCCGGTGGAAAAATCTCGAAAACCGGTCTTGATGGCATCATTATGATTTTGAAGGGACATCCATTCCGCGGACTGAAAACACTGTTGGCGGACCTGAAGAATAATAAAAATCACGGGGCCAAAACGGATACCTATCCCATCGAGGCAGAAACATGAACATCTTGATTATCGGCGGCACCGGACTCCTCGGTCTCGAAGCGGCCCGCCAATTGATGAAGCGCGGCCATGAGGTGGTCGGGGTGGCGCTACCACCTCTGCCTGAAGGGGTCGAGGTGCCCCCGGGATACCGACTTGTCTATGGCAATTATTTGTCGATGAGCGACAAGGGCTTGCTCAATATGATGAAAGGGATGCATGCCCTCGTTTTCGCCGCCGGAATCGACGAGCGGGTCGAAGGGCCGTCACCCATCTACGATTTATACTTCAAATACAATGTCCAACCGGTGCGCCGCTTGCTGCGGCTAGCGGTGGAGGCCAAAGTCGCCCACGCGGTCATCCTCGGTTCGTATTTCGCCTATGCGGCAAGAAAATTCCCTAAATGGGAACTAGAAGAACATCACCCATACATCCGTTCGCGGATCGAACAGGAAAAAGCCGCGCTTTCATTTGCGTCCTCAGGAGCCATGAACGTGGCCGTTTTGGAATTGCCGTATATCTTTGGAGTGCAGCCGGGCCGGCGTCCGGTCTGGACCATCTTGCTCGAACAAATATTGGCCATGAAGAAAAAGACTTACTACCCCAAGGGCGGCACCGCCATGGTCACCGTCAAGCAAGTGGGCCAGGCCATCGTCGGGACGATCGACCGCAACAAAGGCGGCCACGCCTATCCAATCGGTTACTACAACAAGACCTGGGTCGAACTTTTGACCTTATTCCACCGACATGCCGAAATCGAACGCCCGATCGCGACCGTGCCGACATGGATTTATCAATTAGGCGTCAATCGCGTCGTCAAGAAAAAAGCCAAACAAGGCATCGAGATGGGCTTGAACATGAAAAAATTCACCCCCGTGATGACGAGCCGGCTCTTCATTGACAAAAACGAAGGTTCCGAATCTCTGGGCGTCCAACCCGATGACATCGACCAAGCCATCGCCGAATCGGTCCAAGCTTCGCTTAAAGCGCTCCAAGGCCAAGCCATGGTCGGCATGAAAGCCGAATGACCGCGCCAGGCCGTCGAAATCGATTGATGATTAATCGTTAATAAATTAATATATTCCAGGTGTCCCATGAACATGCCGTCTTCAGTCAATAAAATCATTGTCCCGAAAATCGAGAATCTTCCCAAGCGTTTGGTCTATCACGCCGTCAAACGCTTCTTTGATATTCTCGCCGCGATTCTCATGCTTTTGGTTCTTTTGATTCCTTTGGGCATTTTCGCACTGTTGATTAAAAGCGACCACGGCCCAGCCATTTTCAAACAGGAAAGATTAGGCCGCGGCGGCCAACCGTTCATCATTTACAAACTGCGGACGATGCGTGTCGACGCCGAAAGCGACGGCCCGCGCTGGTCCGAGAAAAACGATCCGCGGGTGACGAAACTCGGCAAGTTCCTGCGCCGCTGGCAAATCGACGAATGGCCCCAATTATTCAACATCCTCAAAGGCGAGATGAGTTTTGTCGGCCCGCGCCCCGAGGTCAAAGCCCTGCATGAGGAATTCTGCCGGTACGTCGATGGGTTCGACCAACGTTTGCTGGTCACTCCCGGTTTGACCGGCTGGGCCCAAGTCAACGGCGGCGCCGATTTGAAACCCGAAGAGAAAATCATGTTCGACGTCGCTTACATTCAGAAGCAATCGCTATGGTTCGACCTCAGGTGCATCTTCAAAACGATTTTGCTCGTGTTCAATCAAAAAGGATATTGAAGGAACGGCGCTCGTCACCGGAGCATCGGGAAATCGAAAAGATCGGGTAGCGATTCGTTTTACCGGGCATCGTTTCACTTCATCTTTTCAAACAAACACTTCCAGTGTTAAAATATAAAAGCAGTCATGATCGTGTTGCCGAGTAGACAAGTGGTAAGTCAATTGGCTCTGAACCAATCATGCAAAGGTTCGAATCCTTTCTCGGCAGCCAAGCTTAATTAGGGACGCATGCGTCCCTTTTATAAAAAAAGGTAGGAATATCTTCATGAAATCACCACTCGACGCGTTAGTCGCCGCCGAATTGAAGCGGCAGAACGAGGGACTCGAATTAATCGCCTCGGAGAATTTCACGAGCCGGAAGGTCCGCTCCTTGTGCGCTTCGGTCTTGACCAACAAATACGCCGAGGGGTTCCCCGGCCGCCGCTATTACGGGGGTTGCCACATCGTCGATCAAGTCGAACAGTTGGCCATCGACCAGGCTTGCGCTCTCTTCGGGTGCCGCTTTGCCAACGTGCAACCGCATAGCGGCAGCTCCGCCAACATGATCGCCTATGCCGCGGTGTTGAAACCAGGCGAGAAAATCATGACCCTGGCCTTGGACGAAGGTGGCCATTTGACCCATGGGTCCCCGGTCAGCTTCAGCGGCAAAACCTACCAAGTCGTCCATTATCACCTCGGGCTTGACGGCCGGATTGACTACGACGCCATGGCGGAGCTTGCCCGAAAAGAAAAACCGCAACTGATCCTGGCCGGCTTCTCGGCATATCCTTATCAAATCGATTTTGCCCGCTTCGGGGCCGTGGCCCACGAAATCGGCGCCTACTTCATGGTCGACATCGCCCATATCTCCGGTCTCGTTGCCACCGGTTTCCATCCTTCCCCGTTTCCCCATGCCGACATCGTCACCTCGACGACCCACAAGACGATTCGCGGCCCGCGCGGCGGTTTGATTTTGACTAACAACGAGGACATCGCCAAAAAAATCAACAGCGCCACCTTCCCCGGTCTTCAAGGGGGACCATTGATGCACATCATCGCCGCCAAGGCCCAATGTTTCATCGAAGCGGCCGAACCGGCCTTCAAAACCTACATCGGACGCGTGGTTGAAAACACCAAAGCCTGCGCCGATGAATTCGCCAAGCTCGGAGCCGAAGTCAGCGGTACCGAAACCCACTTGTTTTTGATGAACACCAAAAGCTCGTTCAATCTGACCGGTGTCGAAGCTCAAAACAAGGTCGAGGAAA
The DNA here is from genome assembly GCA_041652475.1 of Bacilli bacterium. GTDB lineage: Bacteria > Bacillota_I > Bacilli_A > RFN20 > CAG-826 > UBA6120. The sequence goes on along the minus strand of JBAZHG010000007.1, from coordinate 29,057 downwards.
TCGGCATCACCATCAACAAGAACATGATTCCCCACGACACCGAGAAACCGTCAATCACCTCCGGGGTCCGAATCGGCCTGGCGGCCACCACGACCCGCGGTTTGACCCCCGAGGGCGCCCGTAAGATCGCCCGGGTCATCCATGGCTACCTCAAAGGAACGATCGATCAAGTCGCGGCCCAACGGATTACTAGGGAAATAGTGAACTCCTTGATCCCGGTTGATGTGTTATAAGTTATATTAATGGTATGTTATTGCCTAGAAAAGGCATGATGAATGAATAACCAAAACCGATCCAAGCAAGCCTTAGTGCACGTCCTCCTTGATTTTCTGATCCTGGCGCTCCTTTTAGCGCTCGTGTTTTGGGAACAAGCCGTCCATATTGGCACGCCGGAATTCACCCCGACGCTTTTGTTCTTCATCGGTTACGGCATCTTCAAATTGTCGGTATTCGCCTTGGCCGGCGTTTATAACATGATTACCAACCACTTCAGCATCGTCGACGCCATCAAGGTCGGAATCGTTTCCATGGCGACGACGGCTTTCGCCTACATCATCATGTTCCTTTTACCCGGTGTCGACGATTGGAACCTCGTCAATTTCTTGACATTGGCCTTCTCGGAAGCCTTCCTGCTCATCACGATCCGTTTCGCCAAGCGGCTTCTGCACATGTACGTCGTCCGCAAGGACCGGTCGCTGCTCGCCAAGACCACGATCGTGGTCGGGGCCGGGCTCGGCGGCAAGATGATCATCGACGAAATCCGCAACAACCAGAAAATGAACAACGAAGTCGTGGCCATCGTCGACGACGATCCGGTCAAAATCGGCAGTTCCTTCTCCGGCGTCAAGGTGTTCGGGCCGATCAGCCACATCAGCGAGTTCATCAAGAAATTCGATGCCCAGGAAGTCATCATCGCCATCGCCAACATCGAGAAGAACCGCCTTTTCGACATTCTATCGTACATGGATCAATCCAATGTCAAAATCAAGCGGCTCCCGCTGATTGCCGACGTGTCGCTCGATCAAAAGATCGAAATCCTCGAAGTCGACATCCATGAACTTTTGGGCCGCGACGTCGTCCCGCTTGAAAACGAGGAAATTCGCGCGTTCATCAAAGACAAAACGGTGCTCATCACCGGGGCCGGCGGTTCGATCGGATCCGAATTGGCGCGCCAAGTCTACAAATACCATCCCAAGCGCCTCGTCATGTTCGACATTTATGAAAACGGCGTCTATGATATCCAACAGGAGTTTCAACGTCTGTATCATCGCAATCATGAAAACGCCATCGGACTCGACGTGATCATCGGCTCGACCTATAATCGCGACCGGATCGAGCAGGTGTTCAAAGCCTATCGGCCCGAACTCATTTTCCACGCGGCGGCCTACAAGCACGTTCCTTTGATGGAAGATTGCCCCCAAGAGGCGATCCGGACGAACATCATCGGTACCTACAACACCGCGATGATGGCTCAAAAATACCAAGCCCAAAAGATGGTTCTCGTCTCGACCGACAAAGCGGTGCGCCCCACCAACGTCATGGGGGCGACCAAGGCCTTCGCCGAGATGATCATCCAGCATTTCAACGCCACCTCGAACGGCACTTCCTTCTCCTCGGTTCGTTTTGGAAACGTCTTGGGCAGCAATGGCAGCGTCATCCCCTTGTTCAAAAAGCAAATCGAATGCGGCGGCCCGGTCACGGTCACCGATCCGCGCATCACCCGCTATTTCATGACAATCCCGGAAGCGGTCGGATTGATCCTTCAATCCGGGGTTTACGCCAAAGGCGGGGAGATTTTCGTCCTCGACATGGGCAAGCCGATCCGCATCATGGAACTGGCCGAAAAGATGATTCGCCAAGCCGGGTTCATTCCCCACAAGGACATCAAGGTGGAAATCATCGGCTTGCGGCCGGGGGAAAAGCTTTATGAAGAGCTGCTCATCAATGGGGCGCACCAAATCAAGACCGCCAACGAGAAAATATTCATCGATACCAAGAAGGACATTCGCTTCACCCCGGAAGCCTTTGCTTGGTTTGAAAGCCATTTGAACGATTCCCATGAGGAATTGGTCAGCCATTTGTTTAAGTCGATCGACATCAAACGGAAAAACGAACCGGAAAAAGATGTACAAAACGATTAATGATAGTTTATTGTTAATAAAAGATTAATTTTGAAGAAAAGGGTGTGTCTATGAATCAGAAAATCGAAGAAAACGCCAGTTCGATCAGCCTGTACGATCTGTGGATGATGATCCGCCGGAATATTTACTCGATCATCTATTTCACCGTCCTCGGTTTAGTATTGGGGCTGGTTTACACGAATCTCATCGTCACCCCCGAATTCACGGCCACCGGCTATGTCGCCATGAAAGTATCGACGACGACCACCGTCTTGAACACGATCACGGAAGTGGCCAAATCGCGCTCGGTCGCCGAATTGGCGGTCACTGCTTTGGACGAAGATGGGATTGCCCACTCGGATGGGACCCCGATCACGGCCGCCGACATCACCGCCGGAGTCAATGCCACCTACACGAGCACCTCCTTGCGGGTGACGGTCACCTACACCAATGACGAACAGCTCGTCACCGTCCCGATCCTCAACGCCGTCATCGACGCCACGATCAGTTACGGGAACACCAACTACACCGCCATCAACAACAACCTGATTTTGGAAAGCTACGCCGAAACCGCGGTCAATTCCGGCACTTCGACGACCTTATACCTCGCCATATTCGTGGTATTGGGCGGCGTCATCGGGACCGGACTCGGCATCTTCACCGACATCATCGAAGACCGGATCCATTACGCCGGGGAAATCGCCCGGGCCGGGGTCAACGCCTTCAGCGTCGCCTGCCATGAAAAGAAGAAACCTTCAAACAAGAAAAAGGATCCGGCCGAACTCGTGCCGGACGAACTTGACCTTGTCGACCCGCTCCGCAAGGACGACCTTTTTTACCGCGACTTGTTGAAACTTCAAAACGACATCGAAAATTTCACTCCGGGAAAGCAAGTCAAGACGATTGGCTTCACCTCGGCCAAGGAATACCAATCCAAGGCATCGCTCCTGGCGTCTTTGGCCCATGTCTACGCCAAGGAGCAACAGAAGGTCCTGGTGCTTGATTTCGATTTCGAAAAGCCATTCCTGAACCAAGTTTTCGAAGTGGGGACAATAAAAAACATCGTTTCGTATTACATGAGTTACAAACCCAAGGAGGAATTCTTGGAACGGGTCAACCCGTATTTGTACGTGATGCCGGGACTCGAAAGCGCCATCGGCTCGAAGATCATCAAATCGGAACGCATCAAAAAATTGCTCGACGAAGCCCGCAAGGAATTCGACTACGTCTTGATTAATTGCCCGCCGACCTATAACGAAATGACGATTCTATCGTGCGGAGCCTTGCTCGACGGGGTCATCATCGCCGGCAAATTCCAGATTACCAAGAAAAAGGACTTCCTGAAAACGGCGTCCTTGGTACTCAATAACGACATGCATTTGATCGGCGGCGCCTTCTTGGCACTCGCCAAGGAGAAACGGTCGCTGAAGACGATTTTCCTCAGCCTTTTCTCCAAATCGTCGCGTTGATGAAGGCGACTTTGTCCTGAATCAAGTTGACGACGCGCTTAGACACGTCATCAATCGTATAGTGATAAGGAACTTGGTATTGCGCCGGTTCCTTTTTCTTCATGGCTTCGATGGCGGATAGAATCCCGGTTTCCTCGATGCCGCTTAAAAGGATGGTCCCGGCATCGATGGCCTCGGGCCGTTCGGTCGAGGTCCGCATCAAAATGGCATGGAACCGGAGCATGGCCGATTCCTCGGACACGGTCCCGCTGTCGGAAATGACGATGAAAGAACTTTGCTGCAGGCGGCAATAGTCGGTGAACCCGAGCGGCTTGATCCGTTTGATCAAGGGATTGAGCTTGGTGGCCCGGGCCTCGAGTTTCTTGTAGGTGCGGGGGTGGACCGAAAAGACGATTGGGAGCTGATATTTCTCCGCCACGGCGTTGATGGCTTTGGCGATGCTTTCGAAATGGGCCGGGTGATCGACGTTTTCCTCGCGGTGCCACGATAAGACGATGTAATGGCCCGGCTTGACGCCGAGTTTGTCGAGGATGGTCGAGTTTTGGATTTGGTTTTGGTGGGCGTCGAGGACTTCCCGAAGGGGCGAACCGGTGATTTCGACGTAAGCTGGATCGAGGCCTTCCTTCATCAAGTAACGGTAACTGTAATCGGTGTAGGGCAAGTTGAAGTCGGCGATGTGGTCGACGATCTTCCGGTTGATGGTTTCCGGCACGTTCCAATCGCCGCAGCGATTGCCGGCTTCCATGTGGAAAATCGGGCATTTCAGCCGTTTGGCGCTGATGGCGGCCAAGGCCGAATTGGTGTCTCCAAGAATCAAGACGGCGTCGGGTTGCAACTCTTTGATGAGGTCATAGCTTTTTTCAATCACTTTTCCAATGGTGGCCCCGAGAGTCGCCTCGGCGCAACTGAGGAAATAGTCCGGCTGCCGCAGCCCAAGATCATCGAAGAAGATTTGGTTCAACTCGTAATCGTAGTTTTGGCCGGTGTGCACCAAGATGTGCTCAAAGGCCCGGTCGCAGGCTTTGATGACGGCCGAGAGGCGGATGATTTCCGGCCGGGTGCCGATGATGGTCATGACTTTCAATTTTTTCATATGGGGATCCTCATGTCAGGGATTGGCTAACGAAAGCATAACATAATCGAATGGCGGTCATAACGACCATTTCCGTTTGATGACGAAATATAGGGCCCCAGCCACGGCAACGATACCGGTAAAAACGGCGATGGGGACCAAGGTTTCGGCGTTGAGCCACGAGGGAGTATTGTCGGCGGTAAGCCCGGGATGGCCGGTTTTGGCCGCCAGGTAATTGTAGCGACCGATGGCGTCGTTGTAGGTGTTGGTGACGAGCTTCCCGCTTTCGTTGATGCCGGAAATTTCGTGATTGCGGTTTTGAAGGAAGTAAGCCTTGGATTCAGAGGCCATGAAGCCATATTCGGCTTGGAGTTCGTAAAAGACGTTGAAGTAATCGCTGGCGGCGTTCATCCCGATTCCGTACATGATGTAGACGGCATAACTCGTCGCCTGATCTTCAAAGGTAAGCGTCCCGGATATGATGGCGGCTTCATTGGTGACGTCGATGGAAAAATCGGTTTGGGCCGACTCATAGGCGACGGTGATCGTTTGGCCGCCGAGCAATAGGGAATCGCCGCCGGAGAGGGTGAATCCCTCGGTGATGATTTCGGTGTCCGCGGCCATGTCGGTGACTTCAATCGAGAGACCGGTAAAATCAAATTCGGAACCGAGCGGAAATTTCGTCTGGGTCGGCGGGGTTTCGATGGCGATGGAAGCCACTTCCCCGAGTTTTTTCACGGTTTGGGCTGGGGTGGGGTTATCAGGGGTTTCGATAACGGAAAATGATCCAAAAGCCAAAGCCAGGATGATTGCCATCAGCCCGTAACGCATGTTTTTGAACGAGAAACCAGCGCTTCTTTCCATTTCAAAAATTATAACCCATCGGCGCTTGAAATAAAATTTATCAATTTTATGAAAATCGGTTAATTGGGCTTTTTCCTTACTTATTGAAATCGATAACAAGTATAATTAATGCAGGTTTTATCATGAAAGAAACCACCGCCACGAAACTCATCGCCAAAAATAGCCGGGCCCATTACGACTATTTTTTGTCGCAGTTCCTGGAAGTGGGTCTCGAGTTGACCGGAACCGAAATCAAGAGTTTAAGAATGCAAGGAGCGAGCCTCATCGACAGCCGCGTGATCGAAAAAGACGGCGAGATGTACGTCCTCAACATGAACATTCCGGTCTATGACAAAGGCAACATCTTCAACCACGAACCGAAACGGACCCGCAAGTTGCTGATGCATCGCCGCGAGATTGACAAATTCCAAAAAGCGGTCAAGGAAAAAGGCTATACCCTGATTCCGACCAAGATATATTTCTCCAAAGGCCGGGCCAAGCTTGAAATTGCCCTGGCCAAGGGCAAAAAGCTCTACGACAAGCGAGCGGCCGAGAAGGAACGCGAAGACGCGTTGGCAATCGGGAAGGCCATCAAGGGCCAAAGGAATCTTGAATAACATGCCGTTTCAAAAAATCGAACAAGTATCCGAATATTTCGCCGCCCACATGTCGGGACAATATTCCCGCGTCAATTTTGATGCCTTCCTGACCGCGATCGGATTCCGTTACGCGGTTCCTTCGATCCATATCACCGGGACGAACGGCAAAGGCTCGACGGCGACCATGATCCAAAACATCTACCAATGCTCAGGACGGCGCGTCGGGCTTTTCACCTCGCCGTCGTTCGAACGGTTCTCGGAGATGATCTACATCGATGACGACGAGATCGACGAACGCTATGTGTTGGCCTTCATGAACAAATACGAAACGATGTTTGCCCAATATCAATTGACGACATTTGAAATCCAAACTTTCATGGCCTTATCATATTTCGCCGATCAAAAAGTGGCATTGGCCGTGATCGAAGTCGGGATGGGCGGGCGCCTGGACGCCACCAACGTCTTCACGCCAGTCTTGAGCATCATCACCAACATCGGTTTGGAACACACCGGTTACCTCGGCCCGACCCTGGTCGACATTGCCGGCCACAAAGCCGGCATCATCAAACCGAAGGTGCCGGTCTTAATTGGCAAACTCGACAGTAGCTGTGGCAAGGTGGTCGAAGACGCAGCCCGGGCCAATGATGCACCTTTAATCAAGGTGAGCGAACCCTACGAAATCAAGACCGGAATCAGCCAATATTTTTCCTATGGGTCCTATCAGAACCTCGAATTGACGATGAACGGCACTTTTCAAATCACCAACGCGACCGTGGCCGTGGAAGCGACGAACCTCTTGGCCAAACGGTGGCCGATCAAGGAAAAGGACGTGCGGGCGGGCCTCTACCGGACCTTCATGCCGGGCCGGCTTGAAATCGTCGGCTCGAACCCGATGGTGATCATCGACGGAGCCCACAACCCCCACGGAGTCCAAGCCTTAGTGCGTTCGATCAGCCCCTTCACCAAGAAGATGATTTTCGTCATCTTCGCCGCCTTCAAAGACAAAGACGTCGAGCCGATGCTCAAGGAGCTGCAGCTCGTCTCCTCGCGGATTACCGTCACTTCGTTCAACCATCCGCGGGCCCGGCACCAATCCGATTACCAAAACTTGGCTTATCCCTACATCGACGATTTCAAAGTCGCCGTCGCCCGCATTTATGAAAATGCGCCCCGCAGTAGTGTAATATTAATAACGGGATCGCTGGCTTTCGCCGGCATGGTCCGCGCCTTCATCCAATCGGGAGGTCTCCCTCATTGAGAAATAAGATCGTCTTAAACATCACCCTCAGCGCCTTGATGATCGGCCTCGGCATCATTTTCGAGCGCTTAATCGTCATTAATATTCCCCCGTTCATCCGTATCGGGATCGGGTCGATTCCCGTCATCTTGGCGAGCGTCATCATCGGGCCGCTATACGGGGCCTTGATCGGGGCTTCGGTCGATGTCCTCGGGTATTTCATCTTTGACGTGACCGGATATCCATATACGCCATACGTCACCATTTCCTTCATTTTGATCGGCGTCTTGCCGTATTTGCTTTTCAAAGCCAGCGCCTGGATGCGCTACAAGAAAAATCCTTTTCCAGTCAGTTACATCCTTCTAGCCGTCATCTGGTCGTTTTTGACCGCTTATGTGATCATGGCCGATTCGGTCCGCATCAGCGGCACGATGGTGGCCATCACCCAGTTTTACAAGATTTTCATTCCGATCGTCAGCTTCTTCGTCTTCGCCGGTTTCTCAGTTTTCATTTATCTGATCAACCGCCATTTCCAAAAGAAGATCCTCTTCTACCCAAAATGCCCGAGCCCGCACCAGTCGGCTTTCGTGATCTTGGTCATGGAAATCGTCGTCCACATGGTCTGGGGCAGCATTTGGAAAGCCCAGTTCTTCGGCCTTGATCCAATGATGGTCTTGTTCATCCAAGCGGTCATCTTGATATTTACCTTCCCGGTGAAGACCGCCGTCTTGAATTACGTTTTGATTGCCTATCACCGTTATATCGACAAAGCAAGGAGTGATCACGTTGACTGACCCTGAAAACAAAACCCCGGAAAATGAAACCGAACCGGAAAACGAATCCCCGACCCCGGTCGAAGGCAAAGTGGCCTTTCCCCGCTTGGGCGTAATCATCGTCGCCGTGCTATTGGCCCTGATCGTCATTTTGGCGATCATCATCAGGTTGCTATAGGGAGTATGCCTATGAAAAACAAATATCTGCTTAAAAACGCCACCGTTTATCAAATCTACGTCCGCAACCACACCAAGGAAGGGACTTTCAAAGCCCTCGAGGGCGATTTGCCGCGCTTGAAGGATCTCGGCGTTTCGATCTTGTACCTTCTGCCGATCAACCCGATCGGGGAAACGGCCCGCAAGGGAACGCTCGGTAGCCCCTATTCGATTAAGGATTTCTACGCCATCAACCCGGAACTCGGTACCCTGGATGATTTCCGCCATCTGATCGGCCAGGCCCATGGACTTGGTTTCAAGATCATGCTCGACGTGGTCGTCAACCATACGAGCCGCGACGCCAAATTGGTAAAAGAACATCCGGAATTCTACGTCTACAAAGACGGACAACTGGCCAACCGGATCGGGGAATGGTCGGACATCGCCGATTTGCGGTTCGACCTGCCCGAAGTTCGGGAGTATTTAATCGAAATGCTGAAGTATTGGGTCAACCAAGGCATCGACGGGTTCCGCTGCGACGTCGCCCCCTTGATCCCGCTCGATTTTTGGCGCGAAGCCATCGGGGCTTGCAACGCCTTGAACGAGGAGCTGATCTGGCTCTCGGAATCGATTGAGCCGGAATTCATCAAATATCTCCGTTCGCTTGGCTATCACGGCCATTCGGATTCGGAAATGTACCAAGTCTTCGACATTTTGTACGATTATGACGTTTATCCGTTCCTGAAAACCTATTTGATGACCGACGGCGACTTGAAGTCGTATCTCCGCCAGGTCCGGACCCAGGAATACATTTATCCGGTCGATTATCTTAAAATCCATTTTCTCGAAAACCACGATCAGCTGCGGATCGCTTCAATCGTGACGAACGACGTCATCTTGAGAAACTTGACCGCCTGGTCGTTTTTCCAAAACGGATTAGGGTTCCTTTATGCCGGCCAAGAGACCAAAAACAAGGCGACCCCGTCCCTCTTTGAAAAGGAACCGATCGACCTTGAAATCAAAGACGCTTCGTTCTACGATCTCGTCAAACGGCTGGTCGCCATCAAAAAGGAGCCCTGCTTCGCGACCGTGCGCCGCTTCGACATCATCAACCACCTGCAACTCGATTTGATCGTCGCCAAAATGACGAGCGATGACGGGATCTATTGGGGTCTCTTCAGCACGGCCAAATACGAACGGCAGGTCTACGTCCCGATGGACGACGGAGCCTACCACGACATGATTTCCAATCAAACCGTGAACGTGGAACACGGCATATTAAAACTCAAAGAACCGTTAGTCCTCAAAGCGGTATAGCTTAGAATTCCTTATAGGATTTAGTGACGCTGACGCAGGTATGGTAGTGATGCCCGACCTGCTTTTCTTTGGGGGGCAATTTCATGTAATTGCCGAATATATGCCGCAAATAGCGGTCGTAATCGGACGGGACCTTGACGTCGAGTCCTTCGAATTTGACGGTGGTTCCTTCGCCGAACACCTCGGGCGGGAGCGCTTCGCGGTTGAAATACATGGTCAAGTAGGGACCGACGAGCGAGGCTTCCTCATAGGGGATTCTCTGGGCCGAACGGTCGAGACAACGGGCGTTCCAGTTGGCGATGCCAAACGGGAAGAAGACGATGGCGACGAGGTTCGTCACGACATCGAGAAAGAAGCGACGATCAAGTCGCGGCTTGTGGAGCCAGTTAGCCAAATAGGAAAAATACCAGCGGAACCACATCAAGTAGGGTTTTAGCGATTTGACCTCGGTCGCCCCGGGTTTTCGCGACATGCCTTCGAGCGGGAAAATATCGATCCAAATGCCATGGTTCATGGCCGTCATCGCGAAGGCCGTTTCCTTGAAACAGGTATTCGAATGGCGCAGCTTGGCGAAGGGATAGCTGTAGCGGCGATCGCTTCGCACCGTTTGAAGGAAAAAAGGTTCCCTAAACTCGTTTTGCAGTTGCGTCAGGCGGTTAAAATCCGGGCGGGGCATCGCCACGTCGAGATCGTCGTCCCACGGGATGAAGCCTTGATGGCGAATGGCCCCGAGGCAGGTGCCCCCGAACAAGTAATAGCGCAACCGATGCTTTTCGCAGACGTGAATGAACTGCACGAGCAGTTCTTTTTGAATCGCTTGGATTTCGTTCATAAATGGCTACTAGCATTATATTATTGATAACTTGCGCAAGCAAACGAAACTTAATTGTGTATTATATTTAAGAGAGTGAATAAGGTATCTTTGCCATGAACACGAAACCGGCTTCCGCTTTGAACGATAAGAAAGTTTTCTTGCTCGACATGGACGGGACGCTTTATAACGAGGAGCGCCTCTTCCCCGACGTGGGCGCCTTTTTGAACCATCTAAAAATGAAGAAGATCGGCTACTACTTCCTGACCAACAATTCGTCGAAATCGAGCAGGGATTACGTCGAAAAACTGAATCGTCTTGGCATCAAGGCCACCTCAAAACAAATCATCATTTCGACCCATATCGCCGCCCATTACTTGACGCGTGTTTATGGAAATCGCAAAATCTACGCCGTCGGGACTCGCTCGATGGTCAAGGAACTGGCTCGTCTAGGCGTCAACGTGACAACCGAGGAAGAACCCGGCATCGCCGCAATCGTCGTCGGGAACGACAACGAACTCGACTACCGGAAACTGACGAGCGCTTCCCGTCTGCTGACTGCCGGGGCCGATTTCATCGCCACCAACGTCGACAAGGCCTGCCCGGTTTCCTTCGGCTATGTCCCCGACTGCGGGGCCATTTGCGAAATGCTGACGCACGCCACCGGCAAAAAACCCTTGTACATGGGCAAGCCGAAAGCCGAAATCGTCAACTACGTCCGTGATTTGACCAAAGCCGGGGGCAAAGACGTCGTCATGGTCGGCGACCGGCTGTACACCGACATGCTGATGGCCGTGAAACGCAACATGACCTCGGTTTGCCTCCTATCGGGGGAAGCCACCGAAACGGCGATAAGCAAATTTCCTTATACGATCGATTACGTGTTCAAAGACATTTCCAGCCTCTTGCGGGCCATGAAAGGAAAACTATGACGACGGCCATCATCATCGCCGGAGGCAGCGGCAAACGCATGAACTCCGACATTCCAAAACAGTTCATCGAAATCGAAGGAAAACCGATCATCATCTACACCTTGTCGGCTTTCGAGCGCCATCCCGACGTCGACCAGATCGTGGTCGCCTGCATCGAGGATTGGATTCCGAGTCTTTGGAAGTACGCTAAAGAAATATTTCCCATCAAAAAACTCGTCGCCGTCGTGCCCGGAGGGACGACCGGCCAACTTAGTTGCTATAACGCCCTCGCCGCGCTGAAAGGAAAAGCCCAACCCGACGATCTCGTGATCGTCCATGACGCCATCCGTCCGCTTGTCCCCCAAATCATCATTTCGGATTTGATCCGGGTCGCCAAAGAAAAGGGAAACGCCTGCTCGTCGCTCCCGATGCATGAAACCTTGATTTTCACCGATAACCAATCATGGGGGAACCGCTCGCTCGATCGGAATTTAATCCGGCGGGTCCAAACGCCGCAAGCCTATCGTTTCAGCGACTTGTTATCGGTTCATGAATCGGCCATGGCTCAAGGGATTACCAATAGCGTCTACGCCAACACCTTGATGGTGGATTTTGGTCAAACGATTCATTTTTCGCTCGGGTTCGACAATAACGTCAAGATTACGACCTCCGAGGATTTGACGCTTTTCAAGGCCTTGTTGAAAATGGATGAAAAGGACCTAGTAAAGCAATGAGTTTCACCTATTCAAATATTTACCTTAATGACCTTAAGGACATCCTTGATCACGAAAAAAGGTTTTTATTTAGAAAAACCATAGCGTTGACGGGAGCGACCGGATTGATCGGCTCATACCTCATCGACGCTTTATTGATCGATCGATCGCTTGAAGTCACCATCTTAGCCATGGTTCGGGACATTTCCCAAGCCCAGGCACGCTTTTCATATTTTAACGGCGATCTACGCCTTAAATTCATCGAAATCGATTTGAATCAGCCCTTGCATGTCACCGAATCAATTGACTATTTGATCCACGCCGCCAGCGCGACGAGTCCCGACCAGTACCAAGCCCACCCGATTGACACCATGCTCTTGAACATGATTGGAACCAAACAAGTGCTTGACTTAGCCGCGGCTAAGAAGAGCCGCTTCATATTCCTGTCCTCGACCGAGGTCTATGGCCAATCCGACGGGCGATTGCTTGATGAAAAGTATTCCGGATACCTTGATTCGCTTGATCCGCGCAGCGCTTACAACGAAGGCAAGCGCGCCGGGGAAACGCTTTCGATCGCCTATCGCCATGAGAAAGGACTCGACGTCGTCATCCCGCGCTTATCGCGGGTGTTCGGCCCGACCCAAAAGCCCGGCGACCGCAAAGCCTTGTCGCAGTTCATCCAAGCGGGACTGCGTCATGAACCGATCGTTTTGAAAAGCGCCGGAACCCAAAAATTCTCGTACACCTACGTGTCGGATATCGTCAGCGGGATCCTCTTCCTTTTAGCCAATGGACGATCCGGGGAAGCCTATAACATCGCGAGCGAAGAACAAAAAGAACTGCGGGAAATCGCCTCGATGATTGGCGAAATCCGCCACTGCCAGGTGACCTTCGATCAAAAAACCGACCCAAATCTCAGTTACAGCAAAGCCGAGCATGCCCTGCTCGACATCACCAAAATCAAAGCATTAGGGTGGCAACCCCGCGTCACTTTGCGGGAGGGTCTAGCGAAAACATTCGCGGCAAACGAGTGATCGTCGGCCGCTCATCGATCAGTTTCGGTTCAATCAGAAGCGGGACCGTGACTAGCAGAGTCCCGAGCGTTCCCATGGCGTCGGCTTTGAAAAAGACTTTGGCTTCGGCCACCGATTGAATCAAAATTCCGATCAATATGAACAGAACCGTCAGCGCGATGCGATGGTTGTATTTGTAGCGTTTGACGACCAAATAGACGATAAAACCGAGGCCGATGAGATAAAACGCCAATCCGACGATACCACCAGAGGCCATGACGTCATACCAGCCGTTGTGGAACCGGTTGGTAGGGTTAGCCCCACCTTCGACTCCGATGGCCACCTGCAATAGGGCGTTGGCAATAGCCAGGCCGTTTCCGACGAAGAGGTTGCCTTCAAAAATCATTTCGCGCGCGTGACGCCAAATCATCAGCCGGGCTTGCAGGCTCTCGACGCTTTCGGGAATGAAGTCTTCCCGAATCGAACGGGCTAGGGCTAGATCGGATAACATGAAACCGATGATAACGGCGAAGAGAATGGTGCCCAAAGACACCGTCCAAATCGAAGCGGAAACCGGGTGCTTTTTGAATTGGGTGACGAGATCGTAAACGATGAAGGCAATCAAGAAAGTGAAAGCGCCGATGTAAGAGGTAATCGTGATCGTCAACAAGAGCGAAATCGTGAAGACGAGCATCAGCCCATAATGCCAAAATCGGTGTTTCAAAGAATCGAGGATGCCCAAGGCGAAAATACCCAGGCTCAGGTAGTAGCCAAACACGTTGGTGTTCGAAAAGAGGCTGATGGTCGGTGAATAATAGTCGATGTCACCGGTGGAGAACAAAAGGTAGTATTGATCCCATTCGACGACGACGCTATAGCCGATCAAGGCCACGAGGGCAATGACGAGGACATACAAAAAAACCATGAGGATGGTCTTGGTTTTGATCAATTTGGGAATGACGATGATCAGCAAATAGACCACGAGGGCCGATGACAGGGCAAAGAACAGGCTTTGGAAACGGGCAAACAGCCCGAGGGTCAAACTGACCGACTGGGAAATCCCATCCCCGGCGGTGGCCGTGAAGGTAATCGTACCCGGGTGCAAAAACACGGCGACGATTGGAGCGGCAAAGGCCAGGACGATCAATAAGAAAGCCTTCCAATTGACCAGTTCTTTATGCTTGGCGAACACCCACATGAAGATGAAGGCCAGAAAAAGCAAAAGGGCACCGCCGGCAAAATAGTATTTGCTAAGCTGCAACTGCAAATGGGCTTCCGTGATCACGATCGATTCGTTCAAGACGACAATCGCTGAGATGAACAGAAATAACCCGATGAAGTTGAAGATGGCTTTCCTTTTACTCATTTAATATTTTTTCTTTTCATTCATTATATCATCAATGGATTTTCTTATGCCTTTTCCTAACGGCAAACATCGATTGCCGATTGACACAATGTGGTTAATTATAACAAAACTATTTATAATAACAATTGTCATCATATAAGGAGTACCCATGGCCATCCTCGTCACCGGCGGAACCGGATACATCGGTTCGCATACCGTCTGCGCCTTGCTCGAAGCCGACTATGAGGTCGTCATCGTCGACAACCTCAGCAACAGCAAATTGCTCGTTTTGGACCGCATTATCGAAATCACCGGCAAAAGACCGCGTTTTTACGAAGTCGATTGCACCGATGAAACCGCCTTGGATGGGGTCTTCGCGAAGGAATCGATTTCCAGCGTCATCCATTTTGCCGGGCTTAAAGCCGTCGGCGAGTCGGTCGAATTACCCCTTAAATACTATCGAAACAATTTGGACGGCACTTTGGTCCTTCTCGGCTTGATGAAACGCCATGGCGTTCATAATTTCGTGTTTTCAAGCAGTGCCACCGTCTACGGCAACCCGAAATCGGTCCCGATTTACGAGACCGACGAGGTCGGAGGAACCACCAACCCATATGGGACCAGCAAATACTTTATCGAACGGATCGTATCCGATTTCGTTTTGGTCAATCCCGGGTTCAACGCCGTGATTCTGCGCTACTTCAATCCGGTCGGGGCCCACCCGAGCGGCCGCATTGGCGAAGACCCGAGCGGCATTCCCAACAACCTGATGCCGTTCATCACCCAAGTGGCTATCGGAAAACTGATTAATCTCGGCGTTTTCGGAAACGATTATCGCACGCTTGACGGGACCGGGGTCCGCGATTACCTCCATGTCGTCGATTTGGCCGAAGGACATCTCGCCGCCCTGCGTCTCCTCGAAAAGAAACAAGGCGGAACCTTCGTTTATAATCTCGGGACCGGCCATGGGACGAGCGTTCTCCAAATGATCGCCGCTTTTGAGAAAGCCAACGGCATCAAGATTCCTTACGTGATCATGCCGCGGCGTCCAGGCGACATCGACGCCTGCTACGCCAATTGCGACAAAGCCAAGCGAGAACTCAAATGGACGGCGCACCGTTCGATCGAGGAAGCCTGCCGTGACGCCTGGAATTGGCAAAAGAACAATCCCCAGGGATATGGCGAGTAGAATCTTATATTGATGAAAAAATTATTGTCCTTCATAAAAAAACGACTTAACTACCTGGTGTTGGCCTCGTTTATTTTGATTAACGGATTTACCGCCGGGCAAGCGCTCTTGTCCTCAAGCGAATCGGCTGAGGTCAGCGGAGCGTTTTCCAATTTCCTCTCGGCCTTTTTCCATATGATCGGGCCGGTGGAAGCCGATTTGGTGTTGCCGGAAGCCATCGATATTTCGGGACCCGATCTCGTCGTCATCGGCCAAAGCAAGCGCCTGGCGGCGGCGATTACCCCAAGCGACACCACCGATCAAAGCGTCTATTGGTCGTCAAGCGATTCCAATATCCTCGAAGTGACTTCGGGTGGCATCGTCGTTGCCAAAGGCTTGGGCGCGGCCACGATCCGGGCGACCTCGAGCGAAGACGAGGTTTATGACGAGACTTCGATTCAAGTGATCGATTTCCCGGCCGTGAGCTCATTCGAATTCGACGAAGCGGTCACCGACATCTATGTCGGGACCTCGACCACGATTTCGTTACAAGACGTGGCTCCGGACTTGGCCCGGCTCGACACGATCGAGTGGACCTCGGACGATGAAGGGGTGGCCCAAGTCAACCAATACGGCGTCGTCAAGGGCACCGGCGTCGGGACCGCGAACATCACGGCCGCATCCGGTACCTTCGATCGGACCATCGCCGTCACGGTCACCGCCAGTTCGGCCCCGGTCATCGCCCCGAGTGAACTATCGATCAGCGGAGAGACCGAAGGTTACATTTACCGATACACCCAACTCGAGGCCGATTTCGGAGACACGCCCCCGACCGATGCGAGCATTACCTGGCTCAGCAGCGACATCAACGTCGCCCGGGTCGATAGCGGTGGCAAGGTCTACGGTTATAAATTCGCCGGGACGGTCACCATCACCGCCATCAGCAACGTCGACGACACCCTGACCGATTCCATCGTGATGACGTTTAGCAAAGTCTATCCCGAGACGGTCACCTTGACCAGCGCCAAAGCCGAAATCATCGCCGGGCAAACCCAGCGCATCGACTTCACGTTCGACCCGGTCGATACTTACGACCGGCAACTCATCTGGGTTTCGAGCGACCCCGAAGTCGCCTCGATCTCGAGCCATGGCGAATATGGGCTCTTGACCGCCAAGAAAATGGGGACGGTCACCATCAGCGCCCATAGCGTCATGGACGAAACGGTGGCGGCGACCATCGCGATCAAGGTTTTGAAAGCCTCGACCCTCAACGATGAACAAGAAGCCGACATGCGGAATTTCGTCCGCAAAGGCGTTGGCCATTATTCGCTGTTCATGGTTAATGGCTTATTGGGCTATTTGACTTTCTACTATTTCCTGAAAGGCAAAAAACGCCATTATCGTTATTTGCTGGCTTCCCTAGGCCTCGGTTTGCCCTTAGCCGTCGGCATGGAGGCTTTGCAATTTTTCGCCAATGGAAGAAGCCCGCTATTGACCGACGCCATTATTAACTTCCTTGGTTATTTGACGGCGAATATCGTCTTGTTCATCGTATTCGTCGCCGTTCAAGCCAAGAAATCCCGCTTCAAAATCATCGACGCGCCTGAATAAAGCGCTTGAGGAATTGTTTGGTCCGGTCATGCCGGGTCTGATTGAATACTTCATTCGGGGTCCCCGCCTCGACGATTTGGCCTTGGTCGATGAAATAAACCCGGTCGGACACGTCCCGGGCAAAGGTCATCTCATGGGTGACGACCACCATCGTCAAGCCGCTGGCGGCCAATAGCCGCATCACGGCAAGGACTTCTTCGACGAGTTCCGGATCAAGGGCGCTCGTCGGCTCGTCGAATAAAAGGATGTCGGGCTCCATCGTCAAAGCCCGGGCGATGGCGACGCGCTGCTGCTGTCCGCCCGAGAGGGTCGTCACCTTGGCGTGCAGGAATTTTTCCATCCCGACGCTTTCCAAATGCTTGACGGCGAGCTTTTCGGCTTCGGCGCGGACAGCTTTTTGACGATACGCGGACCGATGGTGCAATTGTCGAGGACCGACTTATGGGGAAAGAGGTTGAACGATTGAAAAACCATCCCGATCTGGGCCCGGATTCTACCGATCGGAGCCTCCTTCGAGGTGATGTCTTGACCTTGAAAGAGAATGCGCCCCGCCGATGGGGTTTCCAAGAGGTTCATCATCCGGAGGATGGTCGATTTGCCCGATCCCGAGGGTCCGATGATGCTGATTACTTCTCCCGGGTTAATTGCCAGGCTGACGTCATTGACGACCGGAACCCCGTCGAATGTCTTGCTGACATGCTCAAGGTTCATGACGAGATCATTCATCGCTGGTCACCGAGACGACTTCGGGCACCGTTTGGCTCGTGGGCGCGGAAATCCGCTGTTTCAGATGGAGGCCTTTTTCGATCCATCGGAGCAGCGCCGAAGACGACAACGTCAACAAAAGATAAATGACCGAGATGATGAAATAGACCTCGAAAGGGCGAAAGTTGTTCGTGATGATGAATTTCGAACTGAAAAACAGGTCACTGACGGCAATTACGCTCAGAACCGAAGTGTCCTTAATGTTAACGATCAGTTCGTTTCCAAAAGCCGGGATGGCATGCTTCAACGCCTGCGGGAAGATGACGTGGCGCAACAGCTGGGCATAGGACATCCCCAAAGCCAGTCCGGCCTCGGTTTGCCCCTTGTGGATAGCCCCGACGGCGCCGCGGATGATCTCGGCCATGTAGGCGGCCGTGTTCAAACTGACGACGATGATCCCGGCCGTGAAGGCGCTCCAATAGCCGAATAAGGCCAGCACTCCGTAATAGATGACCGTGGCTTGGACAATCATCGGGGTGCCGCGGAACACCTGGACGTAAACCCGGGACAAGCCGTCGAGTCCCCGCAACAGCCATCTAAGGCCGGCCCGGCGCGGTTTGGCGTTCGGCAGCAGTCTTAACGAGGACAAGACGATGCCAAGCAGGAAACCCCCGATCGTCCCGATGACCGAGATGACGATCGTCGTCAAAACCCCGGAAAGAAATACGTTCCAATAACGGGCTAGTAAATACCAAACCCCGGGCAAAAATCCGCTTGGCATCACTGATCGGCTTGGGAAGCGGATATGGCTTCCTGCATCCATTGGACTCGGGTGGTGACGTCCAGGGTGGCTAACGTGGCGTCGATGGCGATGAGCAAGTCGGCGTCTTCGTGGCGGACGGCGATCGAAACCGAAATGACGAAATTGTCGTCATAGGTCGTCTCGTCAGCCCAAAACTCGACCAAAGCCAACTCACTGGGATGTTGTTCGACCATGGCCGCGCCGATCGGCTCCTCGGCCAAGACGCCGTCAAGGCCAGAATTTGCCTCAAGTAGCGCCAAGAGGGCGTCGGGATAGGTTTCATACGGCGTGCCGGCAATCAAACCCTCGACATACAGGTCGTCTTCGCCGTCATCGCTTGCGTAATCGATGATCAAATCGTTTTGGACCGTTCCGATTTGAGCGGCCAGGTAAGCGCCGGAAAAATCGTCAATCGAGGACGCACTAGCAAAATCGCCGTCCGCTCGGACGACCATCACCAGATGGGATTCGTAGTAGGGCGATGAGAAACTGACGCTTTCGCGCCGTGAAGGAGTGTCGGTCATTCCGGCCACGATGGCGTCGATCGACCCGCTTTGAAGCGCGGGGATGAGCCCATCCCAGGCGATTTTCCGCACTTGGAGATCGAACTCGTTTCCCTCGGCGACGTATTGGGCAATCTCGACGTCGTAGCCGGCCACATAGGTGCGGCCGAGGCCCAAAAAGCCGCTATTGGCAATCGGGACCCCCAAATCCTTGTCGGTTGTCGTCCAGTTGAAGGGGGCATAGGCGGCTTCCAAGCCGATGGTGAACACCCCGTCTTCGAGGGTGCCGCCTCCGCAGGAACTTAGGCTGGCCAATAACGGAATCGACAACCAGAACGCAAAAAGCTTTTTCATGTTTATTACCTCCTCAGGAATGAAAAAAGCGGCACTGATAATCTACCAGTGCCGCTTATCCTTTAGGGCGATAACCAACACGATAGCGCCTCCGCGAATATTTCGCGGGAGTCCATAGGTTTGTTCAACCATGGCCCAATCACCAAGGATGTCGCCTTGATGTTTCGGCAGTCGTGCCTTTGGCCATGGTCGTCGGGTACCCCCTCGCATGGTTAATCATCTTGACTGCGCCTCTATCAGTACAGGGTTAGGTTAGCACCGAATCAATGACGGCACAAGGGGAAATAAAAGAGGACCGCCATGAAAGCGGTCCCCTCTTTTTGGAAGGAGATTTTTCTCTATTTATAGAGAACTACGGAGACGTTACCCGGAATCACCATGCTGGCGGAAGCGGTCAGGGTCCCGTGGCTCGCAAAGGCGACCGTGTAGCCGCTGGCGTTGACGGTGACGTTGCCGATGTTGCCGTTATGGATGACGATGGCTTCGGTCCAAGCGTCGGTGACGCCCATGCCTTTAATCAGCTTGTAGCCGACCGTCCCGGAGGTGAAGGTATAGCCGCCGAAGGAGGTTAAGGCCGTGAAGTTCGAGGTGATCTGCCCGCTTGTGTAGTTGCGGAAGATGGCGTGCTCGTCGCGGAGGGCAATCATGGCCTTGTACTTGTCGAACTGGGCCTTATAGGTAACTTTATCGTCCCATTTCAAGGAGTTGATCTCGTCGCTCGAGGCATAGGAGTTATGGTTGTAGGAACCGTCGGGATTGATCTTTTGGCGCATCAATTCCTCGCCGGCGTGGTAGAAGGGGATGCCTTGGGCAAAGGTGACGATCGTGCTCGCCTGGGTCGAAACCTTCGGGGCGTTGGCTTCGCTCACGCCGCTGGATAGCAACTTGTCGAACAAGGTGTTGTTGTCGTGGGCGCTCACGTAGTTGACAACCCGATTGGGTTCCGTCCCGGTCTTGTATGAGCCTTTTAAACTCTTCGATAAAGAGTTGGCTAGGCTGCTGGATGGGTTTGAAGCTTGAATCCAACCAGCATCGGAGGAATTGAAGACTCCCCCGCGAACGGCGTCACGAATCTGATCGGAGAAGCCGCCGATGCCGGTCATGTTGGTTTTGAATAGATTGTCATTGGTAGCGAGTGTCGGGGTACCGTACACCGAAGTGCCGAGTACCCAAGGTTCGCCGTAAATCAAGAAATCGGGATCGAACGAGACGATGCTGTCGCGGACGGCTTTCATGGCGTCGGTGGTGTGGAGACCCATCAAGTCGTAGCGGAAGCCGCCGAGCTTGTATTCCTCGGCCAAGAACGAAGCCGAGTCGACCATGAATTTCTTGAACATGTAGCGTTCGCTGGCGGTGTCGTTGCCGCAGCCGGAGCCGGAGGAATAGGCCCCATCGTTTCCGTAGCGGAAGAAATAGCCGGGCACGAGGAGGTTGAAGTTCGAACTGTTGGCGTCGGAAACGTGATTATAAACCACGTCCATGATGATTTTGATGCCAGCTTCGTCATAAGCCTGAATCATTTCCTTGGCCTCTTGGATCCGGATGGCGCCGTCGTAAGGATTGCTCGAATAGGAGCCTTCGATCACATTGTAGTTCAATGGGTTATAACCCCAGTTGAAGGAAGGATCGATTTCGTTGTTGGAGTGGTCAAACATCGGGAGCACGTGCACGGCGTTGACGCCGAGTTCCTTGATATGGTCGAACCCGGTGGTGACCGTGGTTGCCCCTTCGGTGTAGGTGGTGCCCGATTCCCACATGCCGGCAAATAAGCCGCGGTTGGCCGCGGTTCCGGTCCAGGTGTCGTCCATCGTCAAGTCGCGGACGTGCAGTTCATAGACCGAGGCGTCGACGTTGCTGGCGTAGGTGCTCGTGTCATTGACTTCATCCCAACCTTCGGGATCGGTCCGGTCAAAATCGATGATCATGCCGCGGACGCCGTTGACGCCGGCCGCTTTGGCGTAGGGATCGACCACTTCATGGGTTCCAGCCGTGTTGGTGACGTAGTAAGTGTAGTATTTGCCGTCGAGGTCCCCGTTCACGGTATAGGACCAGACGCCTTGGGCGCCCTTGGTCATTTCATAAGCCGTGAAGGTGTCGTTTCCGAGGGTGGCGCTCAAGGCGACCGGGGTTCCGTTATCGTAAAGGCGGAGAAACATCGCCGACGAGGTCGGGGCCCACACCTTGAAGGTGGTTGCCGTCGGGGTGTACAAAGCTCCCAATTCGCCGTCGTAGTTATAGGCGGTGCCGAATTCCTCGGCGCTGAAGAGCCGGTGCATCAAAACGTTAGCAACGCGTGGTAACGGGTCGTTTTCGACGAAGGACACCCGAATCCGGTAGCGGGTCTCAAAGTTGATATCCATAGTCGAGGTGTTGATTGTGAAGGTGGTCCGTCCCTTGATTTCGGTTGAGGGCCACGTCAAGGCGACCTCATCGCCAGCCAGGACTTCGACTTGATAAGGTGCCGTCGTCGTGGTGACCGAAATCAAGTCTTTGTTCATGAAGTAAGTGCCGGCGATGCCGTTATAGACCGTACCTAACGTATCGGTGTAGACTTTGACGTCGGCGGTTTTCAAATACGCGTGATATTCGTCGTATTCGTTCGGTTCCCATTCATCGAGGTTGATGAAGCGGTCGGGGCTCGGATCTTTGGCCCATTCGTCGGTTCGGACGATGAAACCGACCATGGTCGAACCGACCCAATTGGACAGCGGATAGTGGGCGTATACGCCATAATCGGAGGTGCCGTTGAATTCATAGGCGACCCCGTCATAGCCGAAACCCCAAAGCCAGAGGTTCCAGCCCTCGTAATTATTGTCGTTGCGGTGATAGTGGATGACGACTGACGGTTCGTCGAGATGCTCGACCTCGATTTGGCCGGTGTCGACGTTCGAAGCGCTCGAGGATTGTTCACCCGAAGAGCCGCATCCGACGAGGGCCATCAAAGCCGCCATCATTAAAGGTAAGTATTTTTTCATGATTACCATTACGCCATAGGCGTATGCCTTTCTTGTCTATTCTAGCATATCGGACAATGTCCATTGGCGAAAAAAAGGCTCCGCTTGTTATAGCGGAGCCCGAGATTCAACTAACGCGCTTGACGAGCAGGACTTGATATGGGTCGAGCAAGACGTTGTTGGTCAGCCGGCTTCCGACCGCATAGCGGCCGGTTGAATCAAACAAGACTTCGACCTGGGCTCCGGCGCTGTCCCAGACGACACGGGAGATTTTCGTCCCGGCGGTCACCGTTTCGCGGGCGTTGGCTAGGACATACAACACCGACGAGGCGTTTTGATACCAGGCGGCGATGGTCGAGTAGGCCAAATCGTCGTCCCAGAAGCCCATGTTCTTGCTTGGGTAGCCCTCGAATTGTCGAGCGATTTTCGATGGGTCGGATAGACGGAGCAAGGGGTTGTCTTTTCGGAGTTGAATCATGCGTTTGTATAAATCGAATTGCGTCTTGTAAGTGACTTTGTTCTCCCATTTGTAGGAGTTGACGCTGTCGGGGGATTGGTAAGAATTGTGGCTGATCTTGGTCCCGTCACCCGCCGTGTAGTAGGTGTCGGGGAGATCGTCTTCGGCTGCCACTTTCGAGCGCATGATTTCCTCGCCGCCGTTGATGAAGGGTACCCCGGCGCTGAAGGTGACCAGGGCATTGACAGCCACCGAGGCTTTGGGGGCATCAGCTTTGTCGACTGAATATTGCAATTGATCGAACAAGGTCATGTTGTCGTGGCAGGAGGCGTAATTAATGGTCTTTTTGGGATCCCAGTTGGAATAATCATAATAGCTTCCGGTCATGCCGGCCATCATGCCTTTGACGCGGTTGATGAAACTGACTTCAGCCAAGTTGTCAGCTTCGCCTTTTTGCATCCAGCCCCAACGTTTGTCCCAATCGTTTTCCCCGCGGATGCCGTTGCGGCCTTGGTCGTTGAAGCCGCCGACACCGTTAAGGGTTGAATAGACGCGGCCGGGATAAGCCGGATCGCCGCCTCCGCGCCAAGGTTCGCCATAGACGACGATGTCGGAATCGATGGCATCCATGGCCGTGCGGACATTGCTCAAGGTCGTGGTGTCGATCAGGTCCATCAAGTCGAAACGGAAACCTTTGATGTTATATTCGGAAGCCCAGAACTCCATCGATTCGACGATGAATTTGGACATCATCTTGCGTTCGGTCTTGACTTCGTTTCCAACCCCGGACCCGTCGGAGTAGGTCCCATCTTGGTTGAGTCGGAAGTAGTACCCGGGCACGATCAGGTTGAAGTTGCTGCCGGTAGCCGAGGCCACGTGGTTGTAGACGACGTCCATGATGATGCGGATGCCGGCGTCGGCATAGGCCTGGACTACTTGCTTGAACTCGTTGACACGGAGATTGCCATGGGTTGGATTCGATGAATATTGGCCTTCGAGGACGTTGAAGTTCAAGGGATTGTAACCCCAGTTGTAACTATCGGCCTTTTCGTTGTTGGATTGGTCATAAAACGGCATGATCTGCAAGGCATTGACCCCGAGTTCTTTCAGGTGGTCGAATCCGGTCGACACTGTTACGTCGCCTTCGGTGTAAGAAGTGCCTTCTTCAATCAAGCCTAGGTATTTGCCGCGGTTGGCTTCGGTTCCGTTCCAGGAATCGTCGATCGTCAAATCACGGACGTGCATTTCGTAGATGGTCAAATCGGTCGGGGCGTCCAAGTCGGTAAATTCGATTTCGTCCCAACCTTCGGGGTCGGTCTTGTCGAAGTCGAGAATCATCCCGCGAGCGCCGTTGACACCGGCCGATTTGGCGTAGGGGTCAACGATTTCGTTCGTGCCTTCGCTGTTGGTGACGAGATAGGCGTAATAGCGGCCGTGAAGGTCGCCGGTGACCGTCGTCTCGAAGATACCACCGGTGGCTTTCGTCATCGGATAGGTGCCGAGCATGGAATCGGTCAAGGTCGATCCCGAAATGATGCTGGGGGTACCCATGACGTAAACGCGCAAGACCACGGCGCTGCTGGTCGGGGCCCAGAGTTTAAAGGTGGAAGCCGTCGGGGTATAGGTGACCCCCAAGTCGGTTCCGTTATAAGTGTAATCGGAGAGGAATTTTGCCGTATCGAACAAGTTGGTCGCCGAGACCCCTTTGAATTTATAGCGGGTGTCGGTGGCTTGGAACAGGACTTTGACTTGATACAGTACGCTTAAGTCGGCGTCGGCGTCGAGGGTAATCGTCTGGCCGCTACTGCCGGCCGCGCCGGTTTTGATCGGTGAGCCGTTGGCCAGGAGCTCATAGGAATGGAAAGCGGCCGTCGTTTCGAAGGCGATCATCGTCCAATTGGTGAAATAGGCTTTCAAGACCCGATCGCCCATGGCTTCGGCCTGAGTAACGAACACGTCCCGTTCCATATGAATTAGGTAGACGTGCATTTCGCCTTCCTCGGTGATGTAATCCTTGAAGGTTTCAAATTTGAAGTAGTTGTCGGGTGATTTGCCGTTCCAGGTGGTCGCCTTACGCGTAATATAATTTAATTTCGTGCGCGTGCTCCAAGTATCGGCCGGGTAGCTGGCTACGGCCCCGTATTCGTCGTTTGGTTGGTTGAAAAGGAATAAAGCTCCGTCACCGCCGTCTTCCCAAAGCCACAAGGCCCAGTCGGACAAAGTCAAACCATCGCCTCGAAAGTGGACGACCAAGGTTTCGTATTCAATCGTTTCGCCGCCATTAGGGTCTTCGCTCGTGAGGGAACCGCTCGTTTGCGAGGTGTCGCCGCTCGTCGAAGACGAAGTGGATCCGCCTTCGCTCGACCCGCATGATGCAAGGGGTAACACAAGCATCAGCATGACAAGACCAAGCGACCTGATTAACAATGATGGTGATTTCATAACTCTCTCCATATCTATTTTCATATTATAACGAATATATTAAAGGTCAATTACCAAAAAAACAGTCTTAAAGCCAGGATTGACTAAAAAAGATGAAACCGCTAACATTGAAGTAGATAAAAGAAAATGAGGTTAAAACTATGAAATCCATAAAGTATTTTGGTCTATGTGCGGTCATGCTTCTCGGAATAGGCCTAACCACTAACATCAAGGTAACACCGGCTGAAGCCATTATTACTGGAGCGGATTTACGCATTTCGGTAGTGAGACCAACTTGGTGGGCTTGGGATGGTGAGAATGCAACCTGGCAAGTCTTAAGAGTAGCTAACGACGCTGCTAGTTTGAATGACAATACTATTGCTAATATTACCTATTTCGAACTTGGAAATTACACTGGCGATACGTACTACACGAGCACTGGTGATAACAGATTCACTGAATATAACACGGACGGAATTATTTTTTATGATATTCCCATCACTAGTATTAGCAGTAAATATTTCGACTTAGCGAGATTATCCACAACCGATAAGGCTACTGCGACGGTCTTTCATCACACCGCTCCGGAGGCATTCACCGAAGGGCTCAATAATCAAATATGGCGGATTTGGAATGATGGTAATGGCATCTATAGACCTGATGGAGCCTCTGCCGAATCAAGAAACATGTCTAATGGAGCCATTTCAGCAATGTTATATGGTTACTTGACCTGTTCAGAGAGCGTTAGCAATGGATATGGTGCCTTCCCAGAACTAAACGAAAATTTAAATTTACTTGGTAGAACATTTCTTGATACCGATACGGTCTTGGATTACGATTATGAGACGCCTTACACCGAAGATCGCGGAACAGGGATTACGGTCAAGGTTGCCGATAAGATTGCAGCCATGAATGCGCTATATGAAGCTTCGCAACCAACTGGATTCCTGCCGACTTCATTCTCTGATCCAACTAAGAACATTTGGGCGGTTGTCAGTATGACGCTTGCGGCATTAGCATTGTCCCTTGGTTACTTAATGGTTTCTAGAAAACTAAAGAAAAATTAAAAATAAGAAATCATTATTGGTTCAAAAAGCACCATTTTCATAATGGTGCTTTCTTTATAAAAGAAAATCGGTTCTGTAAAATCAAAGGTGGAGAAAAAAATAACATTCCACCTTTTACTTTACAGTTTTGCCATGTTTCGTAAATAAAAAGGCCTCCACTATAATTGAATTGTCAAAGATCCAAAAGATAGGGGAGGCACTATGGATTTTAACATATTTTTATCACGGTTTGGACTCGACCCGGATAATTTCGTCAACGAGCAATTGGAACCGATCAAGACTGAATTCGGCTATCTATACGAAGTCGAACAATGGATTGACCATCGCCAATGTCCGACATGCGATTCGTGTAATGTTTACATCCATAATTATTTCCATGTTGCCATTAACTGCTCCGAGAACAATCATCTGCAAGACATTCTTCGAATCAAGAAGGTTCGCTTTAAGTGCAACGACTGTCACAAAACGTTCACGCCCAAATTGCTTGGCATCCAACGCCGCGCCCATATCTCGGACATGCAGAGGCAGTTGATCATAAGCGACTTCATGGGCAAACTGACTTTCACGGAGATTGCCTCCAAGTACCACCTCAGCAAAATGCGCATCATCCAGCTGTTCGATGAGAACATTAAGTATGTCCCACGTCTACGCCTGCCGCGCGTGCTTTGCATTGATGAAATACGGTTCAGCGAAAAGCTTGACCAAAACTACTTTTGCGGGTTGAGCTACTTCGCCTCGACATCGTCAGAAACCGCCAAATGGCTTACCTAAGGGAATACTTCGCTTCCATCCCTCTCATAGAGAGGGAAACCACCAGGATCGTCATCTCCGACATGTATGAAGCCTATGACGCGGTCTCCCGTCAATACTTCCCCAAAGCCATGCATGTCGTCGATTTGTTTCATGTCATCACGCAACTGACGAACGCCGTCAACCGCTTAAGGACCCGGGCCATGAACACCGTCGCCTCCCAAGGTTCCAACCTCTACAATTTCATGAAGTCGCATTGGAAACTCTTCCTTTGCCGCCACGCCAACATCCCCGATAAATTCTATTCCTACCGAAAATCGGGCGATATCGTCCATTACGACGACATGGTCTTCCAATGCATCAAGATCAACAATTCCTTATGGACCGGCTACAGCATCCTCCAGGAATTGTTCAAGTATGTCTCATACACCAACTATGAAGACGCGACGAACTTCATTATTCGCATATCGAATCGCTTGATTGATTCAGGCGAAGAAATGCTCGTTTTCGTCGGCCGCACCTACCACAAATGGCGATTTGAAATCGCCAACGGCCTGGCTCGTTCCCAAGGCCATCGTCCTTATTCCAACTCCATCGCCGAGGTCGTCAACAACCACTTGAAAACCATCATCAAGTCCGCTTATGGTTATCATAATTTCGAACGATTCAGGAAACGTGCTTTGCTCATTTCTTCAAACGCCAAATCGAAGAGAAAAGAGCCATGATATTCGGTTATCATAGCTCTCCACTTTAGATTTTACAGTTTTGATGGGGTGGTTGACTCATCCCACCTTTTTCCACCATTGATTTTACAGAGTCTATTAATTAAGCAGAGTAATATTCTAGAACAATATATTTAATATGAAACAAAACCATCTGTGTAGAATTTTTCTATCGCATCACATTTTTGCTTAATAGTAGGATCGCTACCGAATTTGTCTGGAACTGTTTGAGTTGACTCCCGAAGACTATTGGGAACAATAAATAAATCATTCAATTGAGGCCAGGAATTATAGCCTGAGGCATCATTATTAGAGCAAGTGTTGATTTCAGCCAAGATATTTGCAACTTCTTCAGCACTGGCTGGTAATGTATCTTGAGCGAAAATTCCTGCGGACCCGTTACCACCCGTGCCCCAAATTTCTTGAACCTTGTAATTACCACCAGCTTCAAAAAGTGAAGACATCAGTATGTCAGGTGTCTTGTTAGTTCCGTCACCAGCATAGGCGTTTTTAATAAGAAAACCGGTTGTCGCATATTCAACATCATAGTAATATAGGCCATTCCAATAATCATCAATGTAATGCATCAAAGGGGCTTCATTATAATTATTGCCTACTCCGGTTCCCCAATAATGAATACGCACATCTCCCCAATCGGCTGGTTTCACATAAAGATAAATTCTCCTGTGAGTCAAAGTTTGAGATGCTTGTATCTGATATTGGGTATTTTGATTGGGAATCCCAACCGATAGGGCGACTCCGCCAACCATGGCTAGTGAAACGAGAAACGTAGACAACTTTTTTACCGGAAGCGACATAAAGAATCCTCCTAATGAAAATTAGCCTATAGATATTGTAATTTTACTAGAATGATAAAAATTATCAATAAGTAAAAAATGCTTACATTAGTTAAAAAATACATAAATGGATATGAATAATTACGTGATTTTAATTAGTTAAGCAAAAAAATTAAGCGTCAATAGCGCGCTTTTTCAAGTTAACGAATACACCGAGCGACAATACCGAAATTAATGTAACGGCTATGAACGAATATTCCTTGATTTTGCTCTGCATTGGCTCAGTCACGGCCTCACTGACGTTATAAGGTTGGCCGAGACTGTCTTCGATGAATTGGTTGCTCGACAAATTGCATACTTGTCAATG
>JBAZHG010000006.1:0-41511 GCA_041652475.1 Bacilli bacterium | reverse complement strand
TTGGATTGCCCGGGCCCAAGAAGATGATTTCAAACAAATCGTCATCGACACGGCCGAACGGTCCTATTCCCCGGAACGGCTCAAGCGCTACCGGCGCCTTTATCCGATCGTGACCAAAATCGGAAAACCCAAGGATTTTTCGAGATTCATCATCCAAGCCCGGGCTTGCTTGGCCCATGACGCCTACGATCGCCTGGCAGAAATCAGTTGCCCGACCTTGGTGATCGGGGGCGGCCAAGACGCCATCGTCGGAAGAGAGGCGGCCAACGAAATCGCCGAGCGAATTCCGGGAGCGCGCCTCTTGGTTTATGAACGGCTGAGCCATTCGGCCTACGAAGAGGCCAAAGACTTTCAAGATCGCATCATCGCTTTCTTGAAAAAATAAGTAAAAAATTATTTAGGATTCACCAGCGTTTTGAAGCGCTGGTTTTTTTATGAAGGTCAACCGGTGATGATCATTTGCGACACCAAACCGAAGGAATTCCAAACGATCTTCAGTTCCTTGCGGTAGGCCGGATCCATGTACATTCGCTTGATGATGAGCCAGAAGCCGTTGTCGATGACCTGGAAGGTTTCCATCCGCGAAAGTTCGGTCGTGTTCAGGAAGTCGTTCGAATTGACGATACGCACCGAAGGAATCGAATAATATTCGCGGCCGAGGATCGGGCGCGGGATAGCCGCTTCCCAATACTTGTAGTAGTTCGACGAGAAATCAAGGTTGTAATACTGGGCTTGGTCTTCGTTGACGTAGGTGGGGCCGTTAACCAAAGCCCCAGCCATGATCGAATAGCTGAAACCAAGCGAGCCGGACAAAGTCACGGTCGTGTCTTCGTTAGTTTCCAGATGGGCGGCGTCGACGATCGTATTCGTGTTCAGCATCCGCATCTTGTATTTCTCGACGGCCCAGGCCGGGTTCGAGAAAGTTTCAAAGGTCGATAAGACGTCATAGACCCCGCGCGGGGTGACGGTGCCCGTTTTCACCACTTTGGCCACGTCATAGATTTCGGTCTTAATCGTGTAGGTGCAAATGTAGGAACCGTCCTCGTTGCTGTAGAGGACGTTTTCAAGGTTGGCCTCGGCGATTTTTTGCCCGGAGGTCCCGGTTTCGATGCCGGGGCCGACATTGTCATCTTCATGTTCAAAATTATAACCGGCGGTCTTGACCACGGCCGTGGACACGACCGAATTGACGATGGTCGTCTTGGCAATTTCCATCGTCAAATCTGCAGTCGTTTCCGAAATGGTCGTCTCTGGGGTCAAATACCCGAGCGAGACGTTGGTCACCATGTTGTGACGGCCATCGTTGACGATGTAGAAGCCATATTGGTTTTTGACGCCGCGGTAGTCGAACGGCACCACGTTGGTGTCGATCTTCTCGACGATGTCGGCGTGGGTGACCTCGTTGTCGTTGACGAGGATGACACCGCCTTCTTCGAGATACCGCTGGGCCGACTCGGGCACGATATTCCGGAACGAAGCTTTGTTTAAAACATAAGCATCGCGGCCGGAATCGAAGTAGAGGCCGTTTTCGGAATCGCCGGCGTACTTGGGACCTTGAAGGCGCGTCGAAACCGGCTCGTCTAAATAGACGATGTCGAAATCGGGTTTTGATTTCGGCATGCGGCCGACGGCGGTCACGGCTAGGACCGCTAAGATGGTGGATAAGGCAATCGTACTAATCTTATTCATAAACACTTACCTCCGTGTATTGACTAACCTGGGAACTACGATAACCGACGCCTCTTGCTTGGAAGAAGACCGCTACTTGAATAACAATGGAGATAGACAAAGGTAATCCTACAAATCTTTGATGATCGATTTGTTGATTTTGGCCTGCTTTCGCTTGCCGAGATAGGCATCGACCAAAAACCGGGCCAGGCGATTGACGCCATGCAAACCCAATTGGAAGCAAATCAAGATGAAGACGTCGCGCTCGACGGTGAAAACGTAGAAGATGGAACTAGCAAGAATCGGAATCCAACCCCAATATCCCCTTTTTAAGGAAGAAACGACCCCTTGGACCAAGAGGACGAGTAGATAAGTTATTATAAAGACATTTTGATCTTCAAGCATGTCACTTTTTTACCTTTTTATATTCGGCAATCAACTGTTTGGCCGTCTCGACGTCGATTTTGGCGTCGATGGCCAACGCGCGAATCCGTTCGATGAAGACGTCGGTCTCGTCGGTGTCGAACAATTTCACTTTCTCGATGAGGCGGTCAAGTCGGATCCTGAGGGTCGGGTAACTGATGTCGTACTCGGCGGCCAGATCCTTCAATGATCCCGAATGAAAGACGAAACGCTTGATGAACGAAAGGTCCTCGGCTTCCAAATTAACAATCCAGTTCGGTAATTGTTCGCGGTTCATATTTTGGATATTTTCAATTTTATTGATATTTGAATTATAAATGTTAAATAAATCAAAAACAACCGCCCCGGGATGCATATTTTGACTATTTTTTTGATATGAAAAGCCACGCTGACGCGGAGTACGCAAGAGATAACGAGTGCGATGCCCAGGCAGTTAGGTTACGAATATCAAAAAACCATCGGTGATCCGATGGAATGGTTAAACAAGATTCTTAAAAGCAAAACCTCGTTAAATCAAAGTTTTGCGCGACCAGCGGCGGGTGTTCCACCGGAATAACATAAGCAAACCGCGGATGATTTCATCAAGAGCCAGCATGGTGAAAACCCCGATGACGCCTAAGCCGAGATGATAGCCAAAGACATAAGAACCGACCCCGACGACAACCGTTAGCGACAAGAAGCCGATAATCCCGACGAACAAGGAGTCGCCGGCCACTTTGAGCGAGTCGCCGACAATCAAGTTGATGGACCGACCAACTTCCAGGCCGACTTGGATCCACAGGCATGTCTTGACCAAGGTGACGATTTCCTCGAGCTCGCTTCCCTGCAACCCCTCGCTGGTGGTGAACAGGTTGATGATCGGCTCGCCGAACAAAGCCAGCAATGTGGCAATCGACACCGAGACGACCAAGCCCCATAAAGCGATGCGCTGCGTTTCGGCCGAACAACGGTCGTAAGCGTGGCGTCCGCAGCGGAAACCGGTCTTGATGGCGTTGGCGTGAGCCAAGGCGGCCGAGGGGATGTAGGCGATGCTGGCGATATGCTCGACCGTGACCCGAACCGTAACCTGGACCCCGCTGGGGTCATAGAGGTTCAAGATAGTGACGACGGCGGCCATCGCCCCAAAATATATGAATGTTTCAAAAGCTGACGGCAAACCGATTTTGACGATGTCCTTGAGGATAACCTTGGTGTTGAGATCCAAACTGCATTCGGTGAGTTTGGGAACAAAGACAAACGCCAAGACGATATGGCCAATCAAATTGACCAGGTGCGAGGCCGCGGTGGCCACGGCCACGCCGACGACGCCCCATCCGAACACGTAAATCGCGAGATAATTGAGCACGATATTGACGACATTCGCGAACAAACTCGCAAACATCGGCGATTTGTCGTGTCCGAACGAACGCATGTAATTTCCAATGATTGGAGTCAAGCCAAAGAAAATGGCCGAACCCCCGACGATTTGAAGGTATTGGCTCGCCAAAGGAATTAGCGTCGAATCGCCCATGAGCAATTCGAGAATCGGAGTCGAAAAGAAGATGAAGGTCAAACTGATTAAAAGCGCGATGGCGAAATTGATGAACAAGGACAATTTCAAGGCATGCTGGGCGGCATAGTGGCGCTTGGCGCCCACGAACTGGGTGAAGACCGCTAAGGCCCCGGTCGAGAAGATGGCAAAAGCCACCGTCACGAAGTTCAAATAGGTGGCCGCCGAACCGACGGCGCCGACGGCCTCGCCGCTGACGCCGTAGAGCATCAAGGTGTCGGTCAAGGTGACGAGAACCGCTAAGAAAACTTCGACCAGCAACGGCCAGAAAATATTGATGAATTTGTGTTCGTGGATGATTTCCGACTTCATAAATACCCAAACAATTATAGCAAGATAATTATTTCTTACAACTGGCAGCCGGGATGCAGGTTCCGCTTGATTTAGAAAACGTTTTTGTATATCATAAATGAGCCGATTTAAGGAGCGTTGCCGACGTAGCTCAATCCGGCAGAGCAACTGAATCGTAATCAGTAGGTTGTAGGTTCAATTCCTATCGTCGGCACCATCCCGGATGTTTGGCTCAGCTGGGAGAGCATCTGTTTGACGTACAGAAGGTCGTGGGTTCGATCCCCTCAGCATCCACCAGGATAAGAACAAACTACTCGAATGAGTAGTTTTTTCATTCTTATTGGTTGAGATTAAACCTTAGATTCACTATAATTTTATTAGACTGCAGCCATAGTTCAGTGGTAGAACGTTAGCTTCCCAAGCTGAATATGCGGGTTCGATTCCCGTTGGCTGCTCCAAACGCCCATTCAAAGACAATAGTCTTTTTAGTTTCGTGCCGAACTGATAGGATAATAATTAAAGAAAGACCGATTTGACACTCAAATGATTAATTTTCACGAAAAATGCATCAAGCTATTGAACGAGCGAGGCGTCACCATCGACGACATCGCCGAAGCGGCGCGTTTTTTGCAGGCCGGTTACCACGCCGATCTGAAAAAGGAAGAATTGATTAGTTCCATCAACTCGGTCCTTGACAAACGTGAAGTGCAATTTGCCTTGATGACGGCGATTGAACTCGACAAGCAAGCCGAATCAGGCACCTTTTTCGACAAGGATCTCGAAGCCATCATCCGGCGCGACGAGGGCCTCTACGGCGTCGACGAAGTGCTGGCTTATGGCATTTGTAACCTATACGGGTCCATTTCCTTGACCAATTTCGGTTTCATCGACAAGAAGAAATACGGAATCATCGATAGCCTGAACAGCGAAGGCAAAGTCGGCTCGAAGTGCCATACCTTCCTCGACGACATTGTCGGGGCGATCGCGGCAAGCGCCGCCAGCCGTTTTGCCCACGGAGAACGAAAATGATAAATTTCATCCCGGTTTGGTCCGATTGGACCCTTTGGCTCGACCTTGGTTTGTCGCTACTGGTCTTCTCGATTCTGCTCGTGATTATCGGGCGCGTCGCCAAACGCAAGATTTACCTCCTGCCCTTTGGCATCAACATCGCGGCCATAATCGTCGCCGACCTCTTCACCGGGATTTCGCTTTTCACTCTCGCCTTGATCTTCAACCTATTGGTTTTCACCTTAATCTTCGTCTTCGTGAACATCGCTTCCGTCCGTCCCTTCATCAACAACCTGTTTTTAAACCGCAAGCCGCTCGAACCGGTTTCGCGCCGTTATGACCGCGACCAACTGCTGAATGCCGTCGTCGATACGGTCGCTTATTTATCGAAAACGAAAACCGGAGCCATCATCGCCATCGAACGCAAAAGCAACCTGGGCGAGTTCATCAAAAACGGCACCCCGATGAACGCTCCCGTCTCCTCGGAACTCTTGATGACCATCTTCTATCCCGGCACCCGGCTCCACGACGGGGCCGTGGTCCTCCGCGACAACATGATTATCGCCGCGAGCGTTTATTTCCCACCGACGACGAAACCCTTGTCGGGCAAATACGGCAGCCGCCATCGGGCCGCCCTCGGTATTTCCGAAGTCAGCGACGCCGTGGTCGTGGTCGTCTCCGAAGAGACCGGCCGCATCTCGTTTGCCTATAACGGCGAATTGGAAGCGGTGTTCATCGACCAGTTCAAGCAAGTATTGATCCATTACATGGAAATCGCCCATCAGGAAAAGGATTGACCCCATGGGCAAGTATTTTGGGACCGACGGTGTCCGAGGTTTAGCCGGGGCCGATGTCACCTCGACCATCGCTTACCGCATTGGTCGTTATCTTGGCCAATATCCCCAGGGCCAAAAGACCCGAATTCTGATTGCCCGCGACACGCGGCAATCGGGCGACATGCTGGCCTCGGCTTTGATGGCCGGCATCACCGCGAGCGGCGGCGACGCTCATGATCTGGGCATCTCGACCACCCCGAGCCTTTCTTATCTCGTCCATCGGCACGGTTATGATTTCGGCATCATGATCTCGGCTTCCCATAACGCCTATTTCGACAACGGCATTAAAGTGTTCAACCGCTTCGGCGAAAAGCTCGAAGAGGAAATCGAACTGCAAATCGAACGCTACATCGACGAGCGGTCGGACGATTTGCCGCAAGCCACTGGCAAGGGCGTCGGCACGATTCATTTCGCCCATGCCTTGGTTCAGGATTATTTGACTTTCATCGCTTCGAAAGCCGAGGCTGATTTTTCGGGCTTGCATCTATTGATCGACGCCGCCAACGGCTCGGCTGCCGTCGTCATCGACCAATTGTTGGCCCGGCTTCATTTGCAGGCCGACGTCATCAACAACCAACCCAACGGGACCAACATCAACGACATGTGCGGATCAACCCACATTTCAAATTTAATCAAGCGCATGAAGACGAATGGATACGATTACGGCCTCGCCTTTGACGGCGACGCCGACCGTCTCATGATGATCGACCACCAAGGCCAGACCATCAATGGAGACGCCATGGTCTACCTGGCCGCCATCGATGCCTTGGAATCCGGCCGTTTGAGCGACCGCCGCGTCGTTTTGACGGTAATGAGCAACCTCGGCGTCAAACAAGCCTTGAACCAAGCCGGCATCGACGTCCTCGAAGTCCAAGTCGGCGACAAGTTCGTCCACGAAGCCTTGAAGAAACACAACCTCATCCTCGGAGGCGAACAATCGGGACACGTCATTTTCTTCGACGAAATGAACACCGGCGACGGCTTGTTGTCGATGGTTAAAATGCTAAATGTCATCGCCAAATCGCATACGCGGATTCACGATTTGCTGGCCGGGCTTAAAACCTACCCGCAATTGCTGAAGAACATCACCGTCACCAATAAAAAGGAAGTTTTGGAACACGAAGGACTCCAAGCCTTGATTCGGCGCATCGAACAGGAACTTGGTTCTTCCGGGCGCGTCTTGATCCGACCGAGCGGCACCGAACCCTTGATCCGGATCATGGTAGAAGCCGAAACCCAAGCCACTTGCGAACGTTATGTTCAAGAAGTGTATGATTATATAGCCGAAATATTCATCAGCTGAAGGAGCGTTCACCATGTGCGGAATCGTTGGAGCGGTCGGAATCAAGCAATTACGCAATTACTTGATCGAAGGCCTCAAAACCTTAGAGTATCGCGGATATGACTCGTCCGGCTTGGCTTTTTCGCATGAAGAAGCCCCGCTCATCTACCGGATTCCGGGCCGGGTACAGCAGTTGGACGCCCTCGTCCCCCAGGAAATCAGCGCCCGGGTCGGCATCGGGCATACCCGATGGGCCACCCATGGGGCTCCGACTGAGACGAACGCCCATCCCCATGTCAGCGAACATAAGCTTTTCACCTTGGTCCATAACGGGGTCATCGACAATTTCCGGGCCTTGCGAACTTCGC
Organism: Bacilli bacterium; assembly: GCA_041652475.1. Classification (GTDB taxonomy): domain Bacteria; phylum Bacillota_I; class Bacilli_A; order RFN20; family CAG-826; genus UBA6120. Next base: position 34,086 of record JBAZHG010000006.1, on the reverse strand, counting down.
TCGAAGAGCAAGGCTATCATTTCCTGACCGAAACGGACACCGAAGTCATCTCAAACCTGCTCGAAAGCAATTTTCTGGCCTTACATGACGTCTTGAAGGCCATCAATCAAACCATGCGCCAACTCGATGGCAGCTATGCCCTGGTCATCATCAGCCAAGCCGACGACTCGCGGCTTTATTTCGCCAAAAACCATTCACCACTTGTCATCGGTCATGGATCCGAGAGTAATTTTCTGGCCTCCGATTACCTTCCAATGCTCAAACACGTCAAGGATTTCTACGCCCTGCGCGACCATCAATACGGCTACCTGACCGCGACTGAGGTCGCCGTCTATGATTTGCTCGGTTCCACCCGGGCGAGCATCGGCTATCACCAAACCGATTTGACCTGCGAAGACATGAACCTCGAAGGATATCCCCACTACATGCTCAAGGAAATCGAGGAAGCCGACAACGTGGTCCGCCATTTGATCGACAATTACCATGACGGCCGCGCTTACTTGTTCAATCCCCACTTGCTGCAACTGATTCGCGAAAGCGATCAAATCGTGTTTCTAGCCTGCGGCACGTCCTACCACGCCTGCTTGATCGGCAAGCGCTACTTTGAAAACCTCGGCATGCGGGCCGATGTCTACATCGCCAGCGAATGGGCTTATTTCCCAACGGTCACCGGCCAGAAACCGGTCTTCGTCATGCTCTCGCAATCGGGCGAAACCGCCGATTTGATCCACTGCGTCAAAAACGTCAAGCAGATGAAGCATCCCCTGATCACGGTCACCAACACCAAGGGTTCGACCCTTGACCGCGATGCCGATTTCACCTTGCTTTTGTTCGCCGGAATCGAAATCGCCGTGGCCTCGACCAAGGCCTACGTCGCCCAAGTGGCCTTGTTGGCCCTTTTGACCGGCGCCTTGAAAAATGATTCCCAGGTCATCGGCGACCTCTACGGGTTGATCGAAGCCATGAAAGCCGTCATCGCCATGAAAGGGCAATTCGAGGACATCGCCGCCTTCATCGCCTCGAAACAGCACGCCTTCTTCCTCGGGCGCGGCTACGATTACGACGTCAGCCTCGAGGCCTCCTTGAAACTCAAGGAAATCACCTACATCCACTCCGAGGGCTTGCCGGGTGGCGAACTGAAGCACGGTCCGATCGCCTTGATCGAAAAAGACACTCCGGTCGTCATTTTCATCAGCAATTCGCTGACGGAACTCCCAATCCGCTCCAACATGCAGGAAGTCTTGGCCCGCGGCGCCCGCGTTTTCACGGTCGTCTCCAAATCGGTGGCCAAGGACCGCGACGACATCGTCGTCCCCGACGTTCCGACCTATTTGTCGCCGCTTCCAAAGATCATGGTAGCCCAGTACCTGGCCTACTACACCGCCTTGAAACGGAACCTGAACATCGACAAACCCCGGAACCTCGCCAAATCGGTCACCGTCGAATAACCCCAAATAAAAATGCGAGCCCGAACGCGAGCCCGCATTTTTTTATGGCTTGAGGCGGAGTCTACTATTCTTTCTTATTGTCGGAAAGGACTTCCTTCATCGAGGCCAAGAGCCCGGAGACGTTTTGTATTTCGCTTGGGATAATCAGTTTGGTGGCCGTGCCGTTAGCGATGTGCTGGAGCGCCTCGAACCCTTTCAGGGTCAAGAAGGCGGCGTCGGGCTTCGACTCGTTGATAAGGCGGACGCCGGCGGCTTGGGCTTCGTAAACAGCTACCAGGGCTTCGGCTTCGCCTTCGGCCTCGGTGATCTTTTTAATCTTGACGGCTTCGGCCCGGAGGACCGCGGCTTCCTTTTCGCCTTGGGCCGTCAAAATGGCGGCTTGCTTTTTGCCTTCGGCGTCGAGAATCGCTTCGCGTTTTTGCCGTTCAGCCCGCATCTGCTTTTCCATGGCTTCCTGGATGTCGCGGGGCGGGAGGATGTTCTTAAGCTCGACGCGGTTGACCTTGATGCCCCAGGCGTCCGTGGCCGTGTCCAAAACGGTCCACATCTGGTGGTTGATGGTGTCGCGCGAGGTTAAGGTTTGGTCGAGTTCGAGGTCGCCGATCAGGTTGCGGAGCGTGGTCGCCGTGAGGTTTTCCATCGCGTTCAAAGGCCGTTCGACCCCATAGGTGTACAGTTTGGGATCGGTCACTTGGAAATAGACGACGGTATCGATCTGCATCGTGACGTTGTCCTTGGTGATGACCGGTTGCGGCGGGAAGTCGTAAACCCGTTCCTTCAGAGAAATCGGGGAACTGGTCCGATCGATGATCGGAACCACGAAATGGAGGCCGGCTTCGAGGGTTCGGCTATATTTGCCCAGTCGCTGCACGATGACGGTGCTCGCCTGCGAGACGATGACGATCGAGCGGATGACGACGATCAACAAGACGAAGAGAAGAATGCCCAAGAACACCCAGCCAATGACGGCCCCGACGTTCCCGGATAGAATAATGCCTAGTTTCATACTTATTTAACCTCTTTCTTTTTTATGATGAGCCGATTGCCTTTGATGGCTTTGATGACGGCTATTTCATCTTTCTTAAACGACACTTCTTCATCGACGGCGACTTTCCATTGCACGTCCTTGTACAATCCGGCCCCGGCGTTATGGAGGTCGACGTCGCTCACCAAGAGAATCTCTTGGCCGATCATCGCGTCGGCGTTCGTGGGGATCGTCGGCCGATTCAAAAACGATTTCCGGAAGAACTTGAAGCTGAGCCCGAGCAGGATGGCGCTCACGCCGACGAAAACCAGGGCTTGCACTAAAAGCGGGACGTTTAGAAGCGCTAATATAAAAGATATGAGGGCGCCGCCGCAAAACCAAATGCTGACGAGCTGGGGTTCCGCCAATTCGATGATAAGCGCCAAGAGGAAGACACCGGCCCAAAAATAGATGCCGATTTGCGGATTCGACAATAATCCGGATAGAATCATGATACTCACTCCTTCAGTCGTGAATCGCACGACTAATACATATTATACAATTATTCGCGCGCATGAATGAATACCTTAATCAAGACCAATTTCCAACTTGTACATAATGCACAATCAAGATGCTATAATTTCACCATGAACATCAGTCAATTCTACGAATTTATAGTCAAAATCCACAGCATCGCCAAAATCGGAATGGTCTATTCCAAAGACCCCTACGCCATCGCCAACTACGAGGAAATCAACCAATTGAGCCACGATATGCTCGAACAGTTCGTGAACGTCAAATTCGAGCGGCCGAGCTACTTTTCCCGCGACATCTACCCGACTCCGAACGTCAGCGTGCGGACGATCGTCTTTGACGGCGAAAACCGGGTCCTCCTCGTCAGAGAGGCCAAAGACGGATGCTACTCGCTCCCGGGCGGGTGGTGCGACCTATATGAAAGTCCTTCGGAAGCCGCCCGGAAAGAATGCCTTCAGGAAGCCGGAGCCCAGGTCGAGGTTACCCGGCTCGTCGGTCTATTGAACCGCACCCCGGAAAAGGGACCTCTCGGCATCCCCGAGTACATGGCTGTGTTTCTGGCCGGCTTGGTCGGGCCCTTGACCAGCGTCGGTTTCGAAACGACCGAAGCCGGATTCTATCCCCTTGACCGACTGCCACCTCTATCACGTAAAGTGTCCGAGAAAGAAGTCCATCGGATGATCGACGCCGCGCGAAGCGGAGCGGTCATCTTCGATTAGGAGGAGCCTATGAAACGCATCTGGTGGAAAGAAGCCATCGGCTATGAGATTTATCCCCGAACCTTTTACGACTCCAACGGAGATGGAATCGGCGACCTGCCGGGCATCATCGCCAAACTGGACTACCTCCATGGACTTGGCGTCAATTTGCTGTGGATTTGTCCGTTTTTCAAGTCGCCGATGGACGATTACGGTTATGACGTGGCCGATTTCATGACCGTGGACCCGATTTTTGGCACCAATGAGGATTTTAAGCTATTGCTTAAAGAAGCCCATGGGCGCGACATGAAAGTGATCATCGACTTCGTCTTGAACCACACGAGCGACGAGCACCGCTGGTTCCTTGAAGCCCGACGCAACCGCTACTCCAAGGAACGCCAGTATTACATTTGGAAAGACCCGAAATACGATGAATACGGCGGGATGATACCCCCGAACAATTGGGGGGGATTCTTTTCGGAATCGGCCTGGTCATACGATGATTCGGCCAAACAGTACTACATGCACATTTTCTCGAAAAAGATGCCGGACTTGAACTGGGAAAACCACGGTCTCCGGGAAGAAATCTATTCGATTGCCCGTTACTGGCTCGACCAAGGCGTCGACGGCTTCCGCCTGGACGCCATCGCCCACTTGGCCAAGGACAATAGTTTCAAGGATTCCCCCCAGAAAGCCAACCTCGAAGGGTTCACGCTCGATTTTGGAAAGTTCTCGTCGATTCCGCGCCTATTCGATTACCTACGTGAATTCAAAGAAGAGGTCTTGATGAAATATCCCCGGATCATGACCATCGGCGAAGTCGGGGGCATGGCTTCGACTGAGGATGCCCTCAAATACAGCAACACCCGCGACGGTTCTTTGAACATGGTGTTCAATTTCGATACCTGTTGGGAAAACGGGGCCTATGGTAGCGACGAAAAGCTCGATTACCAAATCACCACCAACGTTTTGAATTTGAAACGGCTTTTCAAAAAATGGTACGACGACTGCTCGGGCAAAGCTTGGCTGCCGCTTTATTGGGGCAACCATGACCATCCGCGCGTCGTCTCGCAATACGGTAGCGTCCGCTACCGGAACGAGTCGGCCAAGATGCTGGCGACGACGCTGCTATTTATGTATGGAACCCCCTTCCTTTATAACGGCGAAGAAATCGGCATGAGCAACGTCGACTACACGCGGATTACCGATTTCAAAGACGTGTCGGCCCTCAATTACGCCCGCAAGGCCAGCAATCGCCTCTCGGAAGACCAGATTCTCCGATTCTTGAAACGGACTTCCCGCGTCAACGCCCGGACTCCGATGCAATGGACTTCGGAACCCCAAGCCGGGTTCTCCTCCGTCGCCCCGGACCAAAAGGTCAACAGCAACTATCCGACGGTCAACGTCATGCGCCAAGAGGCCGACCCGGAATCAATCCTCAATTTTTATAAGAAAGCCATCGCCATCAGGAAAGACCCATCGATATTGGACGCCGTCCTCGACGGGCCTTTCGAATTGGTCGAGCCCGACCACCCCGACGTATTCGCCTATTTGCATCGCTCGGCGAAGTCGCTCCTCGTCATCAGCAATTTCCGCTCGTACGAAGTGGCGTTCCGGCTCACCCATCGCATTCGCAAGATCTTGCTCCATAACTATCCGACCATGGAGAAACGCGGCTTGATGCTGCAACTTCGGCCGTTTGAAAGCTATCTATTGGAACTGGAACCGCCCTCGCCCTTCAACCATGAATAAGTATTTCCTGTTCAAATCCGAGCAACCAATCCCCAGTCAATCTTTCAAAGAATTAATCGGAGCCACCTACCCCGAGCGCTGGTCGCTCGTATTCTTGGATCGGCATCGGGGTTATATCTTGTCCGATGGGGCATTTTATGACGCCCTGGCCGTGCTCTTGCCCTTGTTCAACAGCGATTTGGGCCTTTCAATCACCATGGTCGTGGCCCACGTCAACGACGAATTGTCGCAAAAAGCCCTTGAAGCCGCCCATCGGTATTATCGGCAGAGTTGTCGCCATTTGGGCGAGGTCGTCCTCGACCGGCTTGCCAGCGGCGACCGGGAGATGCTTCTCGGGGCCCATCGCCAATTCATGGCCGTCCCCCGCGAATTGCTCTTGACGGCGACGGCCTTCGTCGAATCGGGTTTAAATGCCACCCGGGCCGCGAAAAAGCTCTATGTCCACCGCAACACCTTCAACTACCGACTTCAAAAATTCATCGAATGGACCAACCTCGATATCCGCGACTACCACCATGCGTTTTACTTTCGGCTGAGCCAAATAAATCTTTAACCATTAAATTTGTGCACGTTGAACAAATCAACCCCAAGAGGTTGTGATATATTGTTCGTAGTGAGGTATTTATATGGCAGACGTACTATTAAAAGGCATTAACAAGATTTACGACAACAACGTGCAAGCCGTCTTTGATTTCGATTTGGAAATCAAAGACAAAGAATTCGTCGTTTTCGTCGGGCCGTCCGGCTGCGGCAAATCGACCACCCTGCGCATGATCGCCGGCTTGGAAGACATCACCGCGGGCGAACTTTACATCGACGGGAAACTGATGAACGACGTCACGCCGAAAGACCGCGACATCGCCATGGTGTTCCAAAGCTATGCTTTGTACCCGCATATGTCGGTCTACGACAACATGGCCTTCGGGCTTAAGATCCGCCACTTGCCGAAAAAGGAAATCGACGAACGGGTCCATGAAGCGGCGCGCATCCTCGAAATCGAGCAGTTCCTCGATCGGAAACCGAAAGCACTCTCCGGCGGGCAACGCCAACGGGTCGCCCTCGGGCGAGCCATCGTCCGCCACGCCAAAGTGTTCTTGATGGACGAACCGCTCTCGAACCTCGACGCCAAGCTCCGGGTCCAGATGCGCGCGGAAATCATCCGCCTGCACGAACGTCTCGACGCCACCACCATTTATGTCACCCACGACCAAACCGAGGCCATGACCATGGCCACGCGCATCGTCGTCATGAAAGCGGGCTACATCCAGCAGATTGGCGCTCCGATTGACATTTACCACAATCCGGCCAACTTGTTTGTCGCCTCGTTCATCGGGGCTCCGGCCATGAACTTGATCGACGGTGTTTACAGTAAGGGCACGATTGCCATTGACGCCGCCACCAAGGTCAAACTTCCAGAGAAATTCCACAAGGCATTGAAAGACTACGAAGGCAAGACGGTCGTCTTCGGCATCCGTCCCGAAGACGTGCGCGGCGATGACCCCGACCTAGCCGCCAAATACGGCGAAGCCGGCTATGACGTCGAAATCAAGGTTGCCGAACTATTAGGCCACGAATACGTCCTCCACTCGGATTTGGCCGGCAGCAACATCATCAGCAAAGTCCAGGCCATCAAGCCGCATTACATCGGCGACAAGCTGAAGATTTTCTTCGATCTCGACAAAGCCCATGTGTTCGACAAAGAGTCGACCAACGTCATCATCTAGGCGCTGCTAGCATCGAACAAAGGCCACCTTTGGGTGGCTTTTTTGTTAATCAAACCGGAAACCAAATGTGAAAGGGGTTCCAATTTCGTATTTACTTAAATTACAAATAATCTATAATATTTATAGTAAACAAGAGTTCGTTTGAGGTTGCCAACGTCGACTTTGATTAATGATTACTTGTTATCACGGCAATCTCACGAAAAAAGAAAGGAGCAAACGAATTTCATGTTGAAAAAGTTCTCTTATGTAGCCGCCGCCGGCATCATGCTGGCCGCTTTGGCGGGATGCGGTCCCAAAGCCGAGGTTACCCTGAAAGTATGGCAACCTCAATTGGAGCAAGAATTGCTCGCCGGCATGGCAGCTGATTTCCAAGCCCTGCATCCGGAATGGGACATCACCTTTGATTTCGGCGTCGTCGAAGAACCCGATCTCAAGACCACCCTGACCGTCGATGTCGAAGCCGGTGCCGATGTCTTCGCTTTCCCGGATGACCAATTGATCGATCTCATCAACGCCGGAGCCCTGGCCGAAGTCCAACAATTCAAATCGGTCGTCCAAGCCCGCGACGTCGAATGGGCTGTCGCTGCGGCCACCAAAGACGGCAAGCTCTACGCTTACCCGGAAACGGCTGACAATGGCTATTATCTCTATTACGATTCGAGCAAATTGACGGCTACTGACGTCTTGACCTTGGACGCCATTCTCGACAAGGCCGACGACCTCAACAAGAGCATCCTCTGGGACCCTTCCGGCGGCTGGACATCAGCGGCTTGGTTCCTGAACACCGGTACCATCACTTTTGATGGCACCACCCAAACCTGCTCTTGGAACGATGAGGCTGGTTTAGCCTCCGTCGAAGGCATGTGGGACGCTTACTCACGTGAACGGATTCTCTCGAGCGGCAATCACGCTAACCTTTATGCCGATGGCAGCATTATTGCCTCGGTGACCGGCACTTGGGAAGCTGCCGCCATTTCCGCCGTCCTTGGCGAAAACTACGCAGCGACCAAACTCCCGACGTTCACCAATGGTGATGACGAACAACAACAACTCGGTTCCTTCGTCGGGGCCAAACTTGTCGGCGTCAACGCTTATAGCGATTGCCTCGAACAAGCCCATGCCTTTGCCGAATTCATCACCAACGAGACCAACCAGCTCGAACGGGCTTTGGTCCGTGGCCTTGGACCTTCGAACCTTGTAGCTGGAGCGTCCACCGAATTAGCTTCGAACGTCGCCCTGTCCGCTTTGGCGGCTCAAGCCCCCTATGGCGTTCTTCAATCGACCGCTGTCGGTGGTTCCTTCTGGGAACCGATGGGTGCTTTGACCAATGCCGTCATTGACAACGATTTAGGCGATTTCGCCGATCTGCAAGCAATGCTCGACGCGATGGTGGCCCAGATTACCGCTACCGCTTAACTCTCGATCCGATTACTCAAACTCATACCGGGCAAAGCAATTTGCCCGGTATGCTTAAAGGAGCCAAGCATGAATAAGGAAGCGACGCGTTTGCCGCTATGGAAATGGCTGGCGATCAGTACATACGATTTTTTTAAAAAAATCGTTCTCTACATTGTTGATTTCATTTGGACGATTATCAAAGCTTTTCTAAATATTTTTGTGGGGCTTTATAAAGGCGTCGTTTACATCGGCAAAGCTATTTATAAAGGTTGCAAATCGTATATCCAAATCTTCATTAAAGGCAATTGGAAAACCCGTCTTTCATTCTTGATGATGGGGTCGGGCAGTCTCTTCAACCATCAAGTCGCCAAAGGTTTGATTTACCTTGGCTTTCAAATTGCCTTCGTGTTGATGATGGTCTTCTTTGGCGGGAATTATCTCTATCAAATCGGGACCCTTGGAACCGAAGTTCCGATTCCCGGCCACTACGACGAGGATCTCGGCGTCTACGTACCGGCCGTCCGCGGCGACAACTCGATGTTGATTTTGCTTTTCTCGGTCATGGTCATCATGCTGATCATCGCCTTCTTGATTTTCTATGGCAAAAACATCCGGTTGGCCTATCAAAACCAACAATTGGTCGCCGAAGGTAAAAAACCTTCAACCATGAAAGAAGACGTGCACGAATTTCTGGACAATAAGTTCCATATCACCGTCCTCTCGATTCCGACCCTGACGGCGTTCGCCTTCACGATCTTGCCGTTGATCTTCATGGTGTTGATCGCCTTCACCAACTTCGACCGGAGCCATCAACCGCCCGGATCGCTCTTCACTTGGGTTGGCCTCGAAAACTTCATCAACATGTTCAACGGGACCAACGCCTTCTATAGCAACCTTCCGAAGACTTTGTTCGCCATTCTTCAGTGGTCTTTGGTCTGGGCTGTCTTCGCCACGTTCCTCAACTACATATTCGGCATGGTCTTGGCCTTGATGATCAACAAAAAGGGCATCCATCTCAAGAAGATGTGGCGGACGATTTTCGTCATCACGATTGCCGTCCCGCAGTTCATCAGCTTGCTGGTCGTCGCCCGCATCCTGGACGATGCCGGCCCGGTCGTCGCCTTCTTGAAAGACGTCGGCTGGGTGGCCAATAACTTCTCGTTCTTCCGGACGGGAACCGCCGCCCGCATCACCGTCATCGTCGTCAACCTATGGGTCGGCGTCCCCTACACGATGCTGATCACCTCCGGCATCTTGATGAACATCCCGGTCGATTTGTACGAGAGCGCGACCATCGACGGAGCGGGTCCTTTGACTAAATTTTTCAAGATTACCTTGCCCTACATGCTCTTCGTCACCGGGCCGTACCTCGTGACGGCCTTCATCGGAAACATCAATAACTTCAATGTCATCTACTTCCTGACCGGCGGTGGACCTAGTTCCTTGAACTTGTTCCGGGCCGGTGAGACCGACCTGCTCGTCACCTGGCTCTTCAAGTTGACCGTTAACGAATCCGACTACAAGATGGCCTCCACCTTGGGCATCTTGATCTTCGCCATCAGCAGTTTCATTTCACTGGTGATGTTCTCGAAAACGAGCGCCATGCAGAAGGAGGATCAATTCCAATGATTAAAAGTCGCAAATGGACTGAAATAGTCAGCAATACGATTATCTATACGGTATTGACCATCATGAGCGTGATTTGGCTCGTGCCGATCTTTTGGCTCGTGCTGCAATCCTTCAAACTGAACGACATCGGTGGCAGCAGCGGCCTCTCGACCAGTTTCTTCCCAGCTACCTACACTTTCAACAACTATATCAACCTGTTCGTTTTCAACGCCGCCGACCAGGTGAAGTTCCCCCTGTGGTTCTTGAACACCTTCATCGTGGCGACGATCACCTGCCTGATCTCAACCATCCTCGTCTTGATGACGAGCTACGCCTTCTCGCGCCTCGACTTCAAAGCCCGGAAGCCGATGATGAAGATCATCCTGATCCTCGGGATGTTCCCCGGCTTCATGACGATGATCGCCATCTACCACATCTTGAAGTTGATCGGGCTGACCGGTTCCATCTGGGGTTTGATTTTGGTCTATAGCGGCGGGGCCGCCATGGGCTATTACATTTCCAAAGGCTTCTTCGACACCATTCCCAAGTCGATTGACGAAGCAGCGATGATCGACGGGGCCAGCAAATCGCAAATTTTCTGGCAAATCACCCTTCCTTTGTCGAAGCCGATCGTCATTTACACGGCGCTGACTTCCTTCATCGGGCCTTGGGGCGACTTCATTTTCGCCCGCTTGATGCTGGGCGACAACCTCGATAGCTACACGGTGGCTCGCGGCCTTTATTGGATGATCACCCGCGAGAACATCCAAACCTATTTCACCCGGTTCTGCGCCGGGGCGGTCATCATCGCGATTCCAATCACCCTATTATTCATTTGGATGCAGAAATACTACGTCAGTGGTGTCACTGGCGGTTCTGTCAAAGGCTAGGTCATGAAGAAGTTCTTTGCCGCTCTTTTGGCGGGGCTAGCCATCCTTCCTTTGACTAGCTGCGGCCCTTTCGAATACGACATCGAAGATGTCTCCAACGAGAATAGTTCCGTTTTCTACGAAATATTCGTCGGATCGTTTTACGATTCTGACGGCGATGGGATGGGCGACCTGGCCGGGGTGACCGAAAAGCTCGATTACCTGGTCGACCTCGGGGTCGGGGGCATCTGGCTGATGCCGATTCATCCTTCGCCCACTTATCATAAATACGACGTTACCGATTACTTTGGCATTGACCCGAAATATGGCACCATCGCCGATTTCGAGGCCCTTTTGGCGGCGGCCGAAGCCCGGCACATCGACGTTCTGATGGACCTCGTCATCAACCACACGAGCGACCGCCATCCGTGGTTCACCCAAGCCGTCAATTTGTATCGTAACGGCAACTGCCAAGCCGAGGACAGCGTCTGCCACTATTACAATTTTTCGGATAAATCGAAAACTGGCTACAGCAAAACCTACGATTTCTATTATGAAGCCAGGTTTTGGTCGGGCATGCCCGATTTGAACTTGGATAATCCCTACATGCGCGAAGTCATCGTCGAAATCTGCGACTTTTGGCTCTCGAAAGGCGTCGATGGTTTCCGGCTCGACGCGGTCACGTCCTACTATACCGGCCGCGATCAAGATAACATCGCGTTCTTAACCTGGCTCAACGAAGCGATCAAAGACATTAAGTCCGACGCCTACATCGTCGGGGAAGGACCATGGGGCACCTTGCCTTCGACCGTGGCCCCCTATTATGCTTCCCAAATCGACAGTTTCTTCAATTTCCCGGTTTCGGTCACCGGAAACAAGATCTATTTAGGCATTCGTCAGCAAATGGGGCTGACTTTTGCCACGATGATGTCCAATTACATCGCCGACATCAAGGGGCGCAACCCGGGAGCCCTCGACGCACCGTTTTTGTCCAATCACGACCAAGGCCGCGTGGCCGGGCTCATGTTTCCCGACCAACGCGACTATTTCCGCAAGTTGATGGGCTCAGTGTATTTGCTGATGACCGGCCGTCCTTTCATTTACTACGGGGAGGAAATCGACATGCGGGGTTCTGGCATCGATGAAAATAAGCGCCTCCCGATGATCTGGTCGGAGACCGACAAAACCGGCCAAACCAATTTGCCGATCGGCGCCAATTATGATATGGACCTCCAAGTCCAGCTGGGCGCTGACGACCAACGGGCCAATCCCGATTCGCTCTTGAACCATTACCGCAAGGTGATCTCGGTTCGCACCAAGTACAATGCTTTCATTGAAAAAGCCACTATCGCTCCCATCGGCTCAAGCGAGTCCATCTATGGTCTCCGGTATACGAGCGAAGCTGGGACCATCGACATCTACACGAACATTACCCCAGACCCCGTCACTGAGAAGCTGACCGGGTCGTACGAATTGCTCGAAGAAATCCCCACCGGGCACGAATACGCCCGATTGAAAGTCAAAAACGACGTTAGCACGCTGACGATCCCGCCCTTTGGGACCGTGATCATGGCGGCTTCCGCCTAAAAAGGAGCAGGTTTATGCGACAAGCGGGTGTTTTGCTGGCGGTTTCTTCATTGCCCGGCCGTCACGGAATCGGTGATTTCGGACCCGAGGCCTATCGGTTCGTGCGCGCCTTGGCCAAGACTGGATCCAAACTCTGGCAGGTTTTGCCTTTGAATCCCCTCGGCTACGGCAATTCGCCATATCAACCCTATTCTTCCAAAGCCATGGACGAAATCTATATCAGCCTCGACCTGCTAATCAAAGACGGGCTCATTAAAAAAGCTCCGCGGTTTCGAACCAGGTCCAAGCGCGTCGCCTATGATGATGTCAGGGTTTATAAAGGCCGTTACCTCAAAGCGGCCTATCGCCGCTTCGTTCCTGGGAGCGCCTATCGCCGCTTCGTCAAGGACAACCCCTGGCTTCATGACTATGCCGTTTTCATCACCCTCAAAAAACACAATCAGTTGCAGCTTTGGACCGAATGGCCCAAAAGCGACCGCGATTGGATCAAGCATCGGGCCGATTTGCCGGGATATGAAGAAGATATCCGTTACGAGATGTTCCTGCAATACGTGCTCTTGCGCCAATGGCTGAAACTTAAAAAATACGCCAATGCCCACGGAATCCAACTAGTGGGCGATATTCCGATTTACGTCGGGATCGACAGCGAGGACGTCTGGTCCCACCAGGATCAATTTCTGCTCGACCAAGATGGGCATCCGACCCATATCGCCGGGGTCCCGCCCGATTATTTTTCGGTCACCGGCCAACGCTGGGGCAATCCCTTGTACGATTGGGACAAAATGCAAAAAGACGGTTTTGCCTTCTGGCTTGACCGGCTCAGTTACAACGCCAAATTGTTCGACCTGATTCGGATCGACCACTTCCGGGCCTTTGACACCTATTGGAAGATACCCGCGAGTTGCCTGACCGCAGTCGAAGGAGCCTGGATCGAAGCCCCGGGCTATGCTTTTTTCGACGCTTTGTTCGCCCACTACCCCGACTTGAAGATCCTGGCCGAGGATTTAGGGGATTTGCGACCTCAGGTTTTGGAGTTACGCGACCACTACCGGTTCCCCGGCATGAAAATCGTCCAATTCAGCTTTGACTTCAAAGCCTACAGCCTCTTTGAGGATTATCGTCAAACGAACATGGCCGTTTACACCGGGACCCATGACAACCAAACGACGCGGGGATGGTATCTCTCCTTGTCGAAAGACGAGCGGGAACGGGTCCGCGATTTTCTTCGCCTGCGCGGATTTGGCCATCGTCGCATCGCCGATGGTTTCATGTCCTTGACTTTTGCGAGTGCCCCCGACTACGCCATTATCCCAATGCAAGACGTGCTCGGTTACGGCGATTGGGCCCGGATGAACACCCCCGGGACCATCGGGGAACCGAACTGGCAGTGGAAAATGACGAGTTTGGACGGGTTCGTGGCCCGGCATGCATACCTAAAAGACTTGCTCCGTCGCTTCAATCGAACATAACTAACTAGTAGTTATCTATAAGCAAAAAATGTATTATGTTAAAATGATGGCGAGGTGATCGTGTGACCGCACGTCCGATACATCGTTACATTTCTTTTTTCATCGACTTGCTAGTAACCGGAGTCGTGTCTTTCCTCGTGTCTTATCCGGCCATTATCACCTTTTTCGAAACGTTGGCCATCCGCAATTACGACAACATTACCAATCTGCTTTGGGTCAGCATGCTATGTGGGGCCGTCGTCACCTTGATCGCCATCGCCTATTATCTCGTTTTGCCCCTATTTTGGCGCTACCAAACCATCGGCCGTTTCTTGACCCGCATCGCCATCGTCAAGGAAGACGGCGAACGGGTTGACTTCCAGACCTTATTCATGCGGGAAGTCATCTGCCGGATGCTGGCCGGGTTCATGAGCCTGGGCATTTCCATCCTGGCCGACGGCTATCTCGTCGCCGTCACCCGCGGGTCCTTCTGCGACGCCATCGCCCATACGAAAGTAATCGATATTTAAAGGAGGCTCATTCACATGGCCACACCCCACATCAACGCAGAAAGCGGCGCCTTCGCCCCGACGGTCCTCATGCCGGGCGATCCTTTGCGCGCCAAATACATCGCCGACAATTTTCTGACCGAGGTCACGCTAGTGACCCAGGTGCGGAACATGTACGGATATACCGGCTACTATAAAGGAAAACGCGTCTCGGTCATGGCTTCGGGCATGGGACAACCAAGCATCGGCATCTATTGTCATGAGCTATTCACCCATTATGGGGTCGAGCGGATCATCCGGGTCGGCACCTGCGGGTCCTATCGTCCGGAAATCCATCTCTTCGACATCCTGATTTGTAGCGGCGCCTGCACCGACGGCAATTGGGCCGGGCAGTTCGATTTGAAAGGCGGCACTTATTCGGCCATCGCCGATTTCGACCTGGCCAAAGACGCTTATGACGCCATTAAGAAACGAAACCTGCCGCTGCACGTCGGCAATATCCTTAGCAGCGACATTTTCTATGACGTCGATCCGTCCAGCTGGAAAAAGTGGGCGGCCCTCGGCTGCATGGGCGTCGAAATGGAATCGTACGCCTTGTATGCGACGGCAGCCCGCCTCGGTAAGAAGGCTTTGTGTCTCTTGACGGTCACCGACCATTTCATCCATCAAGAAAAAGCTACCCCGACCCAACGCGAGCAGGGGTTGCGTCAAATGCTCGAAATCGCCTTGGAAATCGCTTAATTCGATGTCAACGCCGCAAATCGTCATCTTAATCGCATTGATCGCCCTGGTGGTTTTTTCGCTACTCTGGATCATCGTTCCGATCCTCCGGCGGCGCTACATCGCCAATCACCTGGTCCCGCATTTTGGCAAACGGATTTACCATATTGCCCTTTATAACGATTTTTATCTGATCAATCAAATAAATTTGAAACTTGACGACGCCAATGAAGCCCACATCGATCATTTGCTCTTCGGGGAAAAATACATTTACGTCATCAAGGATCGCTACTACGACGGGGCCTTGACCGGCCAGGAGCGCGACGTCAATTGGATGTTCTATCCGCGCTTCAACCGCCGCGGCAAATATATCACCAACCCGTTTTTGCTCAACCGGGTCCGGGTCGAGAAACTAGCGCTCGTGACCGGGCTCGATCAGCACTTTTTCATCAACGTGATCGTGACGAACGACCAATGCCTCCTCGACGACATCGTCGCCAACGACAAGGCGACCTACATCGTCAAGCTCAAAAAACTTGAAAAGCTGATCAAGACGATCGAAGAACGGGAAATCGCCCCGATCGAACCCGATCAACTCGATCGGGCCGTCAAAGACATCCACCGGTTGGTCAAAGGATAACCCATGGAAGAAAAAACGGTGTCGGTCATCTTCGAGGGTTTCGCCGCCTATCGAAAGAATTTTAAGAAAATGCTGGGACTTAGCGTCCCGTTCTTCATGGTCGTGGTCATCGCCATCGTCTTGGCGACCATTTTCCCGTTGACGCTTGTCTTCACGCTACCGTTCCTGGTGATTCCTTTTGCCTTCGCCTATGTGGTGGCATTGACCCAAGTCGTCAGCGAGCACCCGATGGCCTTCAACGATTATTATCGCTACATCGTGCTCGGGCTCTCGCCGTTTGTCCGCCGGATGATGCATCCTTTCCTCACTTTACTGAAAATGCTTTTATTGATGTGCGTGGCAACTTTGACCGTCTCCGTGCTGGCAAGTCTCCTCGCCCCGAGTTTGGATCCGAGACTAGCGATATTGCTTGATGAATTGACCGAGCTGACGGCGACGGCTGCCTCCATGGATGAGCTGTTGGCCTTCATCGAAACGAACCAAGCGGCCTTCTATCCGCTCTTCAATGTCACGCTATTGTCGACCACTTTCGTCGGTATGGCCTATCTTTTACTTAGTTTTAGCCTCAAAATCCCGGCCTTCTTTCTGGCCGTTGGGCTTCCGAATGTCTTCCCACAGCTCGACCGGATCCACCAAACGGTGTTTCGGGCCGAGCGCCGCCAATTCACCGCCAGCCTTTTCAAGTACCAATGGATCAGTTTCACCGTTTTGACGATGGGCTTCGTACTTGGAGCCACCGTTGGCTGGATGCTCGGTTTTTCGAGCCTGATCGTCTCGCTTCTGGCGCCGCTGGGCGCCGTCTTGCTTTGGGTCGTTTTGATTCCGCATTACTTCTTGGTCCTCGGTTCGATTTACAGCCAGCTGGAAAACCACTACGTCCATGAAGCCCAGGGGGAAATCCAGGCTTTTCTCAAGGAACTCGAGCGCATCAACGAACTAAATGAAGAACAGAAGCAAGCGATACGAGACGAATTGACCAAGCATCTAGAAAAAACGCCGGTCGAGGAAAAAACACCGCCGACCGATCCGGAATAAACCCATGGAAAAGCGAGACAAGTATACCGTTTTAACCGTCGAACCCTATCCCTATGGTTGGGATATCCGATACTTTTATCTACCAGCCGGTTCGAATCTAGCAATCGGCGATGTGATCAGGGGAAAAAACGGCAAGCAATATCGAATCGTCGACGGCAAGCATCAAGTTGATTTGGTTGATATTGACCGAAACCGATATCGTTTATTCGAGTAAAGGCGACCATCGATGGGGCATGTCCTCAGGCGGCTATTTCGCTTGGGCTGGCGTTTGCATTGATATCTGCTAATAACCATTGGTTTTCATTTCAAGAACATCATTTTCGATAATTTTCAACAAAAGAAAAAAGGATTGATACAAACTTATCAACCCTTTGCCGATCGGATGGAGCAGGTGACGGGAATCGAACCCGCATATCTACCTTGGCAAGGTAGTGTTCTACCACTGAACTACACCTGCGACGCCTAATCATTATAAACAATCGACCCGTGATTATTCAAGAGTAATATTTCAATCGTCGTAGAGCCGGCCTTTTGTGCTAACATATTAAAGTATGAAATACCATCCCGATTTTATCCGCCTTGCGGATATCATGTTTCCGGACATCCAAGAAACGCTCGAGGATTTGGAGCGCCGGTACCCGGAGCGCGACCTTCCCAAGGGCGCCGAAGTGACCCGTTTCGCCCCCTCGCCGACCGGTTTCTTGCATACCGGCAGCTTGTTTGCCTCTTTGATCGCCCAGACGTTCGCCCACCAATCGGGCGGCATCTTTTTCGTGCGGCTTGAAGACACCGACACCAAGCGGGAGATCGTTGGCAGCGACTTGGCCTTGATTGAGCAGATGGCGGCCTTCGGGGTCGCCCCTGATGAAGGGTTCGGAGCCCGGGAACCGGGTCGACACGGCCCATACCGCCAAAGCGAACGGGCGCGCATCTACAAAACAGTCATCAAGGAACTGGTCCGCCGCGGCGACGCCTATCCTTGCTTCGCCTCGACCGAAGAGCTCGACGAGCTAAGAAAATACCAAGAATCACGGAAGATCTTGACCGGGTATTACGGATCTTTCGCCAAATATCGCGATTATCCAGTCGAAAAGGCCGTTTCCGACATTGAAAGCGGTCGTCCTTACGTGGTCCGGTTCCGGAGCCAAGGCGACCACAATTGCTACATCAAAGTCCGCGACGAGATCCGGGGATCGCTCTCGCTCTCGCAAAACGACCAAGACATCGTCATCCTTAAAAGCGACGGCTTGCCCACTTACCATTTTGCCCACGTGGTCGACGACCATTTCATGCGGACGACGCTCGTCTCGCGCGGCGAAGAATGGGTGGCCTCGCTTCCGATCCACATCGAGATGTTTGCCCGGCTTGGGTTTAATACCCCCCGATTTGCGCATCTCCCGGTCATCATGAAGCTCGATGAGGGCAAAAAACGCAAACTGAGCAAGCGCCGCGACGTCGAAGCGGCCGTGTCGTTCTTCCTGGAACACGGTTACCCGGTCGCCGCCGTGATCGAATACCTCTTTACCATCGCCAACAGCAACTTCGAAGAATGGCGCCTCCTCAACAAAACGGCATCATTGACCGATTTTAAGCTTACCTTCGAGAAAATGTCGCTCGACGGCGCTTTGTTCGACATGGCCAAAGTCGTCTTCATTTCGAAAGAGGTCCTGGCCGCGAAGTCCGCCCAAGAGCTTTTGACGGAAACCCGGGCCTACGCCATGAGTTACCATCCCGGTTTGTTGGATTTGATCGACCGCGATCCCGAGTACTTCAAGGCCATCGTCAATATCGAGCGGGAGAAGGAAAATCCTCGCAAAGACTACTCGAGCTACGAAAGCATTTACGAATTCATCAAGTATTTCTACCGCGACCATTATGAAACCAGTTTGGATCTCACCCGGTTAAACCCGGCCGTCCCGGTGGCGACCGTCCGCTCTTTGCTGTGGGCTTTGTCCACGCGAATGGCGTTTGAAAGCGACGAACCGGCTTGGTTCGAAGGCTTCAAGGCCATCGCCGGCGAGTACGGTTTTGCCCCATCGGGTAAAATCTTCAAGCAAAACCCGGACCTTTACATCGGTCACATCGGCGACGCGGCCGAAATCCTGCGGCTGGCTTTGACCGGTTTGAAGCAAACGCCGAACCTTTTCCAAATCATGAAGGTGCTTGGGCGTCCGGAAGTCGTTTCGCGCCTTGAATTTGTCATTGATAAACTGCCTCAAAAGTAGTTAAATTAATGAGCTGGCCCGTTGGAGAAGCGGTTTAACTCATATCCCTCTCAAGGATACATTCATGGGTTCGAACCCCATACGGGTCACCAGTATCGCATCGACGCGCTTATGGCGCGTTTTCTTTTTGAGCAAATCGGTTGCATCAGTCAGGCGCGAATAGGAGAATTACCACGACACCCAAGGAGGCTTACGTGATGAAAATTGAAGTCTGGTCAGATTTTTCGTGCCCCTACTGCTATCTAGGGAAAAAACGCTTCGAAAAGGCTTTAAACCGCTATGAGCACAAAGAACAAATCGAAGTGGTTTACAAAGCCTACCAACTCAATCCACATGCTCCCAAGGTCATGGATGGCACCGCCGCGGCCAACTTTGCCGCAAGCCACGGCATTAGTGAGGCCCAAGCCAATGAACGCTTCGCTTCGGTCACCAAGGCGGCGGCCCAAGAAGGTTTGACCTACCGCTACGACATCATGCAGATGACCAAGACATTTGACGCCCACCGCCTGGCCAAATGGGCGCGCAAATTCGGGCTTGAAACCGCTTTGACCGAACGCTTGATGAAAGCCTATTTCACCGATGGGCTCAACATTGCCGACCACGAGACTTTGGTATTCTTAGCTAAGGGAGTCGGCCTTGATCCGGACGTGGCCCAAGCCGTCCTTGCAAGCAGCCAATACGCCAACGTCGTCTTCGAAGAACAAGCCGAAGCGCGCCAAATCGGGGTCCAGGGCGTTCCCTTCTTCGTGATGAACCGCACCTATGGGGTCTCGGGAGCCCAATCGGAAGCGTATTTCCTGCAAGTCCTTGACCATTTATGGACCGAGAATGCAACCAAAGGGCGCCAAGAAGAAGCAACCGGCACCGAGTATTGCGATGAAGAAGGTTGTCGCATCGAATAGGCAACAAGATAGACCACCCATCCCTTGGCGGATGGGTTTTTTCTATGCCTGATGTGAAAAACCCCACAAAAGCGCCATAATTTCCAATTAATTGTTTGCCAATATGTAGCAAATTGTTTTTGCGCATATTATTATTAGATATATGAGTTTGTAAGAAAGGAAATAATCATATGAAAAAAGCTCTTAGCGCCTTTGCCATTTTGATTGCGGTAAGCATTTTAGCGATGCTTGGCGGGGTTTATTACCTGACCGGCTTCAATTTCACCGCCGCTCTCGGCAAGCTACTCGCCGTCTGGAATTCGATCATGATCTTTGCCGTGAACACTCCGTGGAATCTGCCAAAGATCATCGTCGTGGCGGCGTTTGGCCTGATCGTCGTCGTTGATTTTCTCGTTTTGTTTAAAATCATGCGGCTCCGCAAGCCATTCGTCAGCTATCTGACTTTCTTGAATATCCTGTTCGTGGCCTTGATTGGGGTCCTGGCCTTCATTCCCTATTACCCCGACGGTGTCACGCCGACCACTTTACCGGTCGTCATCACCACACACATTTACACTCCGGCGACTTCGATTGCCGGCTATGTGCTCCTAGGAGCCATCGGCCTCTTTGCCCTGAGCAACCTGATCTTCGTCATCTTGTCGTTCATTGACATCGCCAAGACCCCGTTCCCGCTCAAACGGACCAAGAAGGAACACAACAAAAAAGCTAAAAACAAACGCAAATCCGACCGTGACGTCGTCGCCGACGAATTCGGCAAATTCCAAGTACCGGTCGAAAAAGCGGCCGAACCCAGCCCTTCGATCCAAGAAATCCGCCATGCGGTCAAAGAAGAATTGAAGGCTACCGCGCGTCCGGTCACCCCGACGCCTGAAAAGCTTCCGGAACCGACCCCGGCTCCGGCCGCCAAAGGACCGCTCACCCTTGAAGAAATCCGAGCCATCATCCGCGATGAGTTAGAACGCTCCGGCCGCGGCGGTTTCGATTCTTTTAGAGGAGCACCAGTAATATACGCGGCTCCATGGATCGGCGGATTCCCGTATCCGGTTTACAACCAACAACCGGGTTACTATCCGCAACAGCAAATGCCGGCTCCTGGAGTTACTGGTGCATCGAAAGAAGATATCCGCACCGTCGTCTCGCAAGAACTAGAGAAGAACATCCCGACCAAGAAGGAAATTGCCACCTTGGTCGAACAAGAAGTCGCCCGCTTGTCGCCGACCAACAAGGAATCGGTCTACAGCATCGTCAATGAAGAATTGATCAAATACGATGCCTTGAATCGGGAAGCGCTCGACAGTCTGGTGACCGAGAAGGTCGACAAATACGACGCCATCAACAAGAGCCTCATCAAATCCCAGCTTTCGGAAGAAATCGGAAAGTACGATACCGAAAACCGCAAGGCCATTCGGACCATCTTCACCGAAGAACTCCAGAAGTACGACACCGCGAACAAAGAAATACTGCACAGCATCATCGATGAGGAATTGGCCAAGAAGACGGCCGTCATCGACGAAGCCCACAAGGCTTTAGTCGCCGGTGAAATCGCCAAATCGAAAGAAGAGACCAAAAAGCTCCTCGACGAACAGTTGAACCTCCGCGAAACTAGCGTCAAGCAATACGTCGCCGAAGAAGTGGCCAAGAGCGCCGGACCGGCCAGTGAAGAACTCCGGACCGTCTTTGCCGAAGAAATCACTCGGTTCGCCAAGGCGCGCGAAAGCGAAGCCAAACCGGTGGAACCGACCCCAAGCGGCCTCACGCTTGATGAAGTCAAGAGTTTGATCAGCGAAGAGATGTCTAAAGTCGACGTTCCGGAATCGGACGAACTCCGAACCATCTTCGCCGAAGAAATCAACCGTTACTTAACTAAGCGGGTCGAAGCCCCGAAGCCGGTCGAAACGCCGAAAATCGTCGAAACCCCGGTCGCTCAGCCGGTTGAAGAAATGAAACCGATCCCGGCCGAACCGGTCAAACCCATTATCAAGAAGGCTCCGGAACCGAAAGTGATCCCGACGCCCAAGGTGGTCGTCCCGACCGAACCGATCGAAACCGAAGACGATGAAGGCGAAGCCGAAAACGACGGTAAAGGCCAAATCATCCGCGTTCCCTTCCAGACCCGGATGCAGCAAGCCGACAAGTTGTTGTTGACCAACTACAACACCTTGAAAAATTACATCCTCTCCTATGGCGTCAAATCGCGAGTTTCCAATTCTGGGGACACCTTCCGCCTCCATCGGGAAACCTTCGTGAAGATCACCATCGCCGGCAAGGGATTAAAGCTGTACTATGCCCTGAACCCGCAAGACTACGACAACAGCACGATGCCAGTCCAAAACGTTTCCCACAAAGCCATTTATGCCGAGATTCCCTGCGTCCTCAAAGTCAAATCGCCGCTTTCGGTCAAACGGGCGATGCAACTGGTCGATGACGTGATGAAGCAAAAAGGCCTGGAACAAGGCGACATCCCGCGCATCAATTGGGCGCGCGATTTCAAGTAAAAAACGCTTTCCATTCGCTTAAAGAGATGCTTCGGCATCTCTTTTTTTTATTGGTATATGTCTGCGATTCGCTTAAAATGAAACAAGAGGTCATCACATGGAATTAATCACTAAGCCCGGTTGGATCGAAGTCATCTGCGGCCCGATGTTTTCCGGCAAAAGCGAGGAGTTGATCCGGCGCGTCAAACGGCTCGAATACGCTCGCAAAGAAGTGCTGGTCTTCAAGCCGGCCATCGACAATCGCTATGCGACCGGGGAGGTCGTCAGCCACGCCAAGCGGGCGACGAAATCATTCGACGTTTCGAAAGCCCAGGAAATCCTTGCTCACGTGGGGCCGAATACTTACGCCGTCGCCGTCGACGAAGTGCAGTTCTTGGATTCGGGAATCTTAGCGGTCGCCCAAATCCTGGCCGACCGCGGACTTCGCGTCATTCTGGCCGGACTCGACACCGATTTCCGCGGCGAGACCTTCGAGGTCGTCGCCCAATTGCTGGCCAAAGCCGAGTACATCGTAAAATTGGCCGCCATCTGCGTCGTGTGCGGGGCTCCGGCCACGCGGACCCAACGCATCATCGCCGGGCGGCCGGCCCATTACGGGGACCCGATCATCAAGGTTGGGGCGAGCGAAGCCTATGAAGCCCGCTGCCGCCACTGCCACGACGTACCCGGAAAACCCCAAGAACATGTTTAATTAGTAGAGTAATTATGGTATATTACTATATCGTGAATAGGTGGTGGACTGCTTCTCCCAATGGATGATCCTCTGATATGGTCGGTTATTGTCGTTCTAGTCGTGTTCGGGGCCTTTTTCAGCGCTACGGAAACGGCTTTGGCGGCTGCTAATCGCATCAAACTGAAAGTCGCGGCCGACGATGGCAACTACGGTGCCAAATTGGCCGTCAAATACATCGAAAAATTCGAAAAATCCGTCATCGCGACGGTTATCGGCAGCAATGTCGTCAGCGTTTTGATTTCTTCGCTGGCCACTTTGATGTTCACCAGACTTTTAGGCCAAGGCCTCGGCAGCACCGTCGCCACCTTGGTGGCCACGGCCATTTTCTACCTGCTGTGCGACACCTTTCCAAAATCGATGGCTCGGGCCTTGCCCAACCAAGTCGCCGTCATCACCTCGTATTTGCTTCAAATATTCATGGTGATCTTTTTTCCGATCATCAAGGTGTTCGAAGGCTTGGATTTTCTCATCAAGAAAGTCTTCAAGTCCCCGGTTGAACCGGAGTTGACCGACGATGATTTTTCATCGATCATCGAAGCGGCCGAAGAAAAGGGTGATCTGGCCGAGGAAGACAGCGAACTAATCCAATCGGCGCTCGATTTTTCAGAAACGGCCGTCAAAGACGTGTTCACGCCCTTGAACCAAATCGTCGGCCTCAACCTGACGGGATTGACCCAAGAAACGCTTCACACCCAACTGCTGGAAACGACCTTTTCGCGCTTGCCGGTCTATGAGGATTCGCTCGAGAACATCGTCGGAATCTTGCACGTGCGCACGTATTTCAAGCAACTGCGCCATCACCCAAAACTGGCCGTCAAGGATATCATCGCGAAACCGTATTTCGTTTCGACCCAGATTTTAATCGACGACTTGTTCGACGGATTCCGGAAATACAAGACCCACATCGCCATCGTCACCAATCCCAAAGGCCGTGTCGTCGGGATGGTGACCATGGAAGACGTCCTTGAGGAAATCGTCGGCCAAATCAACGAAATCGCTCCGAAACGGAGGAAACCCGATCATGTGGGCTAAGATTTGGCTTCCTTTGGTCATCATGATCGGTTCGCTCGTCTTGAGCTTCCTTTTCTCATGCAGCGAACTCGTGTTCACCTCGGTCAATCAAATCCGGCTCGAACGCGAAGCCGACGGGGGGAGCCTCCGGGCTGCCAAAGCATTGAAGATCGCGCGCAAATTCGATCATAATATCGCCGTAATCCTCCTTGGAAACGGCCTTGTCAACATCACGGCTTCGTCGATGGCGACCTTGATCGGCCTCATCGTCTTTGAGGACACCCTGGGAGCTTCTAACGCCGCTCTACTGGCATCATTGGTCATTTTCGTCTTAGTCGTCTCCATCGGCGAAATCACCCCGAAAACCTTAGGGCGCCGTTATTCCTACCGCTTGGCTTTCGCGCTGACGCCGTTCGTGAATTTTTTCCGGATTCTCTTCGCTCCAATCGTATTCCTGGTGGCCCAGATCGTCAAGTTGATCGAGCCGCTCTGGAAACGGAAGCAAAAGCCCGAGGAAGTGACTGAAGACGAATTGGTGGAGATGGTCGACACGATCGAAGCCGAAGGCATCATCGACGAGAAACAGGGCGATCTCCTGCGCTCAGCCATCACCTTTGCCGACATTGACGCTTACGAGGCCATGACCCCGCGCGTCGACGTGTTTGCCTTCAATTTGGAAGACGACGTCATGGAGTTGCTCGACAATCCGAATACTTTCACCTATTCCCGCATCCCCGTCTACGAGGAGACAATCGACAACATCGTCGGCATTTTACCGACCAAACTATTGTATCCTTACGTACTGAACCGGGAACGGGTCGACATCCGCACGTTGCTCGTCAAGCCGATATTCGTTCCCCACGGTAAAGAAATATCCGCCATTCTGGGACTCTTTAAGGAAACCCATCAGCACATCGCCATCGTCATCGACGAATACGGCGGCACCGAGGGAATCATTACCCTCGAAGATATCGTCGAGGAGATCGTCGGCGAGATATGGGACGAAAACGACGAGGTGCTCGAGCCAGTCGTCAAGATCGGCCCCGACCAATACATCGTCGAAGGTTCGATGCACATCGAGGACTTCCTCGATCAGTTCGATTATGAAGTCGACGAGGAAAGCGACTACGCAACCGTGGGCGGCTGGTGCCAGGAGCAACTCGGCCGTTTCGGGGTCGTCGGCGACGAATTCGACTATCACCGTTTGCACATCACCGTCATTGCTGCCGACGAATTCACGATTGAGCGGATCCGGGTTGAAGCCCGACCGGATCGTT
Organism: Bacilli bacterium; assembly: GCA_041652475.1. Taxonomy (GTDB): domain Bacteria; phylum Bacillota_I; class Bacilli_A; order RFN20; family CAG-826; genus UBA6120. The sequence continues at coordinate 8,509 of JBAZHG010000006.1, read as the reverse complement.
ATGACAGCGATGAAGAAGAATAAAGCGCGCCCGGCCCCGGGCAAAAGCCGCTACCAAATCAATCGAGCCGGCGACATGTATTTTCTGAAAATCGTTATCAAATGGCTCGGCTTTGCGGTATTATTACTTATCGTAGGCTTGTTGGTCTACTTGCTGATACCGCATTGATGAGACATCAAAAATACCTTAATAAAAACATTGCTGATTTGAGTGGTCAAATCGCCGTGGTGACCGGAGCCAATTCCGGCCTCGGTTTCGAAGTGACGCGACAGCTGGCCTATAAAGGGGCGACCGTCGTCATGGCGTGCCGGAGTCAAGCCAAGGCCGAAGTGGCCCGCGAGAAAATCTTGCGTGAGCTCCCGTCGGCCCAACTCGAAGTCATGGCTTACGACCAAGCCGACTTCCGCTCGATTGACCGCTTCGTGGCCGCGTTGAAGCAATTGCATCCCCGCATCCACGTTTTGGTGTGCAACGCCGGGATTTTCAACCCGCCCCGCAAGACGGAACTGCTCCCGGGCCTCAACTTGACTTTGGGAACCAATTTTGTCGGCCTTTATTACCTGATGCGGGAAATAACCCCATATCTTGACCAAGCTGGGACCCCGACTCGGGTCATCTTCGTTTCTTCAATCGCCGCTTACCACGTGCCCGGTTACCGCTTCGACCATGTTTTAGGTGACAACATCTCGACCTACGAGCAATACGCCAACTCGAAACTAGCCATCGACCGGCTGTTTCACGTCTTGGCCCAGGGCATGAACTTGTTCGATTTTCAAGACCGCAAGAACGTCTCGTTCTTTTTGACCCATCCCGGCATCACGGCCACGAACATCACCCATTATTTCCCGCGTTGGCTCACGCGCCTGGCCGACTTCGTTTTGAAGGTGTTCGTCCACATGCCCGAGAAGGCAGCCCTGACCATCACCCGGGCGGCCGGGGCTCCCTACGTTTTCAACGGGTCCTATTTTGTGCCGCGGGGATTGTTCGAGATTTCGGGACTGCCGAAGAAACGTGCCTTTCCCAAACGGATGGTCAAAGGGTCGGGCCAATTCATCTACGACGTCGGCAAATATCTCGAACGGATTGATAGATAACCATGTTGGACGTCAGCAATGTCACCCTCCAATTCGGCGGACGCATCCTATTCAAGGATGTGTCGCTTTCCTTTGCCAAGGGCCACAACTACGGCATCATCGGGGCCAACGGGGCCGGAAAGACGACCTTCTTAAAGATTCTTTCTGGTGAACTCGAACCGAATAAAGGCGAAGTGATCCGCGACAAGAAGGAGCGGATGTCGATCCTGCGCCAGGACCAACACGCCTTCGACCAATACTCGGTCATCGACGCCGTCTTGCTCGGCTATCCCCATTTGGCGGAATTGCGCCAAAAACTCGATCAATTGTACGCCAAGCCGGATTTCTCGGAACAAGACGGGATTCTGGCCGGATCGTTGGAACTTGAATTCGCCGAGTTCGGCGGCTACGAAGCCGACAGCAACGCCCGCACGCTATTGAATTCGCTCGGCATCAAAGACGCGGCTCAAGACCAGCCGATGGCCGCTCTTGACGGGCGCGTCAAGGTCAAGGTGCTTTTGGCCCAAGCCCTCTTCGGCAATCCCGACATCCTCATCTTGGACGAACCGACTAATAACCTCGATGCCTTAGCCTCGAAATGGCTCGAGAATTTCCTTTATAACTTCGACAATACGGTCATCATCGTTTCGCATGACCGCCACTTTCTCAACCGGGTGTGCACCCGGATTCTCGATATCGATTTCGGCGCCATCAACCTTTACGTTGGCAACTACGACTTTTGGTACGAATCGAGCCAATTGATCCAACGGCAGATGCGCGACACCAACGCCAAAAAGGAAACTCGCGTCAAGGAACTCGAAGAATTCATCGCCCGCTTCTCGGCCAATGCCAGCAAGAGCCGGCAAGCCACCTCGCGCAAACGCGAACTCGAAAAGATTACCCTCGAAGACATCAAGCCTTCGACGCGCCGGTATCCATTCATCGATTTCAAGTTTGAAAAATCGCTCGGCAACAACGTCCTGACCGTCGAAAACCTGACAAAAAACGGTTTCTTCTCAAAGGTCAACTTCACGCTTCGCCGCGGTGACAAAGTCGCCTTCTTGTCGCGCAACAGCACCATCATCACGAAGCTTTTCGATGTCTTGATGAAAGCGGAAGAACCCGATTCGGGTTCGTTCCAGTTTGGGATCACGGCGCAACCAACCTATTTTCCCCAAGATTACCAGCACTTGTTCAAGACCTCGGACAACCTGGTCGAATGGCTGCGCCCATATTCCAAAGACCAGCATGAATCGTACTTAAGGGGTTGGCTTGGCCGGATGCTTTTCTCCGGCGAGGAAGCCTTGAAACAGGCTCGCGTCTTGTCCGGAGGGGAAAAAGCCCGTTGTATGTTCGCCAAATTGATGCTGACGGCCGGCAATATCCTCTTGATGGACGAACCGACCAACCACCTCGACCTCGAAGCAATCACCGCCCTCAACAAGGGTCTAGAAAATTACCAAGGGGTGCTTCTTTTCACGAGCCATGACCATGAGCTGACCGCGACGGTCGCCAACCGAATCATCTACCTCGACGAGAAAACGGTCATCGACAAATCGATGAGTTACGACGAATTCATTGAGTGGACGGAAACGAATCCGCTGCCGCTATAAAGATTGCAGTTTCCTTAAATACTTTTGATAAACCAAATCGGCCACTTGTTCGATGTTGATCGATTCGGTGTCAATTAAGTAGTCGGTCGCTCCGACCCGATCCTCTTGGAAATCGATCCGGTCGTTTTCGATGCGTTTTTTGGCGTCTTCGAGCCGATCGCCGCGGTAAATCATCCGATTCAAACGCGTCGTTTCGCTCGCTTGCATGAAAAAAGTGACGATGTGGGCGTCGTGCAAAGCCAAGAAAGACTTGAGCCCATTCGGGTCGACGATCAGGGCCTTGTCGTCGCCGATCTCCTTGCGGCTGGTGCCGTAATGGTTGCCGTTATAAAAGGTCGTCTCCACAAAGGCGTTATGCTCTTTCAAGCGGGTGAACTCGTCGACCGTCACAAAATGGTAGTCGACGTCGAGCCGTTCGCCTTCGCGCATTGGGCGCGTCGTGTGGGTGATGACTTTTTTGATGCCATACTTGCGAAAGAGCAGTTTGGCGACTTCGGTTTTTCCGCTGGCGGAAGCTCCCACGAGGATGATCATGATTTGGTCCTTTTTTTAATTATATCGGGTACTGAGCGAGAATAATATTGAAAATCTGCTAGGATTTCGAACATTTTTTTGGTTGAATATCAATTTGGTCTCCTATTAGTAGAGTAACCATGCAATTTTTTCATTTGAAAGGAGAAAAAAAGTGAGAGATATGCAAAAAATCCCCATGCACGAGTTGACTTTACAAGTTAACCAGATTACCAGACGATACCAGACTTCGCAAATACAAGAAAAGATGGATGCGATTCATTATTTCACATCCAGGCAGCGGCCGGAGCAAGGCAAAAGCGCCCATCAGCTCTTCATCGAAGCGTTTGAGATCGCTTTGAACGCCTTGATGCCCCATCATCGGATGATCATCTACAATGATTTCATCCAAAAGAGTTTTCATTTCTGGTGGGAGCACAAATACGCCCGTAGTACCTACTACCGGCAAAAATACCGTGCCCTAGAGCAATTCGCCTCGTATTTCACGAGTCTATGAACTTTCGTCTGATCGCCGTCATCACCTTGACGGTGGCCGGCTCCTTCGTCCAGGACGACCCGAGCGGACCTTGGCATTCTTTTATCAACGTCTACGCGCCGCCCTATCAGTCCGGGAGTGGGCTCGAGATCCCTTTCAGCTATTTGACCAACGTGCCGGCCCCGACTTATATCGAGATATATTTTGATAGCGCCGACTACCATCACGCTCTAGTCTATTCCCGGTATTTTGAGAGGTTGTTGAACTTCACGTCCAGCATCGCGCTCCCGCCGTTTTTGCTCGAAACCGAAGCCGCCCAGTTGACCTTTGAGGCTCATAACGCCGACTTCAACATCAGCCAAACACTCCCGATTTATCGAAGGGAAACGGTGGAAGTAAACCAATTTGCCTCCCAAGGCGAGACCTGGGCCCGAATCGAAAACATATCATTCATCGATTTTACCGGAACTGCGGGTACAGCCGCCGAAATGGTGATTTTCAAGGGATTCCTAGAAACCTTATCTACGCCCACCTACGGCCGATTCCCGCTTGAATCCTTATCCTTTGCCATCGTCAACCCGAGCGATCAGACCCCGACTGTTAGCGATATTGACCTACTGGTGGGAGACCATTCCAACGACTTTCCGTTGCTGGAACATACCGCCGATGGACAATTTGCCGTAGTAAAAGCAAAATTCGTCAAATCGGGGAATCAATACTCCCTAGGTTTGGCTTCCGATCTCTATATCAACCCAATCACCTTCGTCATGGCCGAAGAGCCAATCGATGGTTTCGTTCCATGTGCGGGATTGTATTTTCCCAAAGATCGGAGCCAAAGCTTACAAATGGTGTCCTTTAGGATTGAAGGATCGGTCGCAATGCTCAATCGGTTCCATTTCCGCTATGACGGCATCCATTATTTCGAACGGCCCTTGATTGGCTCTTGCGCCGAAGCAGCCTATTGCATCACGACCGATGGCGGCGGTGCCGACGTCGGCTTATGGAAGGAGATTATCGTCACCGATGCTTAACCTTGCCATTCCCTTGTCGCTTTTATTGATCATGCTGGAAGCGTTCCAGTTCACGTTCCGGTACGGAATCGCGAGCCGGGCTTTTTATTCGATTTCACCCCATGTGATCGAACAGGGCGTCGCTTGGCCGGGATTCCAAAATGAACAGGATGAACCATATTACGATAGTGAACGGCTCGAAGCTTCGGTAAGGGCTTTTCTGGCGGAACGGCTCTTTCCTGAATTGGATGAGTTTCAACTGGGATTTCACTACTATGTCGCCGGCACGGGCATGCTTTGCAGCGAATACTGCCAAGGAGTCATCATCAAAATCAAGGCCCCGCTTCTTTCGTGGTACGACTATGAAGCCCAATCGTCCTACGAGATCCAGGCCAACCCATGAGCGACCACCAAAGAGTCTTGGCCTATCTTGAAAATTCGTTTTTAAAACCCTTGCTCGTGGATCCCGAGGTCACCGACGTCAGTTTCAACGGTCTCCAGTTGCATTATGTCCACAATCATCGCGGGCGACAATTATCCGACATCAAGACAAACGAAGCCGATGTGACGAATTTTGTTCGTCAAATCGCCAATTTGACTGAGCAGCATTTTTCTTACGTTAACCCGATCTTGGACGTTTCGGTCGGGCCCTACCGCCTCAATGCCGTCGGCCCGTCGATTGCGCGCCTCCATTATGAGAAAGCCATCACCTTCTCGCTGCGAATTGGTCGGAGCCGCTTCGATCCCAATCCGATTAAGTTCAAACCCGATCCGCTCCTTGACCGACTTTTCCATCGATTGGTCGATAGCGGAATTTCGATGGTGATCGCCGGTAAGACCGGCTCTGGAAAAACCGAATTCCAAAAGTACTTGATATCAATCATGAAGCCGCTCTCGCGGGTCATCGTCATCGACAACGTGCTGGAACTCGAAGGCATCGCGATGGGGTCCGGCCTCGACATGAACATCTGGCAGGTCAACGATCATCTCCAGGGGGGCGACTTCTCATCGTTAATTGCCAACGGGCTGCGATCGCATCCCGATTGGGTCATCGTCGCCGAGGCGCGAGGCGTCGAGATGAAAGAAGCTTTGACCGCGGCCATGACCGGCCATCCGATCATCACTACGGTCCATAGCCTGGACGTGACCACGCTTCCGTCGCGGATGGCACGGATGGTCATCGCCCATCAACCGGCTTTGCGTTATGCCGAAACATTAGCCGACATCAAGGATCACTTTCCGATATTAATTCATCTGCGAAAAAGATATGAGCCGGATGGCCGATGCATCCGCGAAATCGATCAGATGGCCGAAATGAGGTCGGCTAGCCATAAATTGAAATTGATTTACGAATGGGATGGCAAGACGGCGACGATCCACAAGTTGTCGCGGTCCTTGCAACGCAAGCTCGGCGATCGCTTGAACGATATCGAATCATTTGTCGGAAAGGTTGAATCCACCAATGAATAAATTATTACCGGTAAGCCTGGTCGGCATTGCCGTTGCCTTGGCGTGGTTCGCGAGCGCCGACTTCATCGTGGCCGGTTTGGTCTTGTTCGGTTATGGAACTTACTTTTTGTTGGCATTTCCTCGACGCTTGGCCACTTTCAATCAAAGAAGAAACCAAGAAGCCGAGGCTTTTCAATTCGTCAACGCGTTTGTGATTGCCTTGAGCGTCAAGAATACTCCTGGGGCCGCCCTCGAATCGATTCAAGGCCAATTGAGCGCAAACCTGAAACGGGAAATCGAACAGGCGGATACCATTGACACCCAAGCGGTCCTCGAGTACCTGAAGACATATTTCCCCTTGCCCTTGTATGACATGTTCGTGACCTTGATTGAACTGCACACGGCGCAAGGAGGTTCCATTCTTGAGATGGCGGAACTGCTTTTGGCGACCGGACGAAGACATGAGACCGATTGCGAGGAAAAGAGACTGATCGCCCGGCGCCGGATGACCAATTTCGTCATATTGTGGATCTTGACCGTCCTTGTTTTGCTGTTCTCCCGCTTCGGCATTTCCTCGCTATTCGACCGCATGAAGGAAACCGTCTTGTTCAAAATCGGCATTGCGATGTATTTTGCCTTCATGCTCTATTCCGTCAACGCGTGGGTAAGCCGATTCATGCAGGGCGACAGCCATGATTAAGATCAAATACTACTGCGAAAAACTCGGCCTGTCGCTTCGACGGGAGTTCGTCCGTCTGCTCATAATGAACCTCGTCGTGGCCCTGGGCGCCCTCGGGAGCGGATTTGCTCTGTCGATGGAAATCGGCTTCGTTGCTTTGCTCGTCGGGACGATTGCCGTCAACCTCTATCAATCGATGGCTTATCAAACCATGTTGGAACGGCGCGAAGCCGGTCGCGTCGTTGCCTTCATCGAAGCCTTCACCGTCATCAAGATATTCGTCAACAACCACTACAATGTCTACCGGGCGCTTGAGGAGACTATTAAGTATGTGAAGCCAATTATCCGTGAGGATTTGATTCGCCTCGTTGAGGATATCGATGCCGACAAATCGATTCATCCCTACGTTCGCTTCGCCCGCGGGTTTCCGCCCCTGATCGTCGAGCAATTGATGATCAGCCTCTACCAATTGGACGTCGAGGGCGGCCAATCGCATTCCTTGGCTCATTTCGATTACATGTTCGACCAATTCCAACATCAGAAGATGATTGATCAGAAACGTCGTTACGAGGAACGGCTCGACGCCATGAACATGTGGCCGCTCGTCGGGGCCGGCCTCATCGCCATCAACTTGCTCGTGGGCGTAATCCAGATCATCTTGGGAGCTATCAGTGAGTTATAAAACCGCCTTCGTGTTGACGCTGACCTTCGTCGTCCAAATCCTGATATTGTGCGGCGACATCCTTGGCCTCCAAATGGTGCACAGCCACCTGGATGCCATCGGCCAAACGACGTCGTTCCGCATCGCTCAAACCGGGCGCATCGACGCCGCAATCGAAGACTGGCTTTTGGAGCAAGACATCCGTTTGACCTGTTTGTCCAATTGCACGCCGCGTTTCGGCGACACCCTCGAATTCCGTCTCGACAAATCCTACGACCCGCTCATCATCGCGGCGGACACCCTGACCCTTAGCGTCGTCCGTAGCGCCGTGATCGGATATTACAACTAGAAAGGAGACGCTCATGTCCGAATTGAAGGGACAAATCCTCGGCATCTTGTTGGTGCTGACGATCTTCGGGGCGATGTCGATCGCCTTCACGACGATCTTCCAAAACGCCACCGACAACATCGCCTCGCAGGTGTCCGACCAACTGTACGTCTAGGCAAGAGGGCCGATAGGCCCTTTTTCCTTGGTTCTTTTTCTGTTCCCTTATGGCGGCACTATTGATATAATATTAAAACGAAATGAGGAAATCATAGATGAGCACTTTAGAAAAAGTCCAACAATTGTTTGCCCAGAAAATTAAAGTCGAAACCGTGGAACCAACCGTTGAACTCCGTGAACTCGGCCTCGATTCACTTGATCTCGTCGAATTGATGATGGACCTTGAAAAGGAATTCGGCATCGAATTCGAAAACGACGAAATGACCAGTTTCAAAACCTTGGCTGACGTCGTCAAAGCCATCGACGCCAAGATTTAATCCCAGCATTGATTTAACACCTACCATATGCTAATATGCTTCTTGCGCCAAAAGCGCCTTGAAGCAGTCCTGCCTACTTAGCTCAGTCGGTAGAGCAATCGGCTGTTAACCGATTGGTCGTAGGTTCGAGTCCTACAGTAGGCGCCAGCTTGGCCCGTTGGAGAAGTGGCTTAACTCACATGCCTTTCACGCATGC
>JBAZHG010000005.1:0-53198 GCA_041652475.1 Bacilli bacterium | reverse complement strand
ACCGAGGCGAAACGCATGGCGCTGCTGGCCAAATCCATCATCGATTGGTTCGTCAAAGGATTTACCGAAAATGAATAAGCCGACCATGCTAAAATTACAACCGATTTACCAAGAGAAAATCTGGGGCGGTCGTCTCTTTGAGACGATGTTCGACGACGTCCCGTCGGGTCGCTTGGGCGAGCGGTGGGTCATCTCGGCCCATGGTAACGGCGATTGCCTGATCGCCGAAGGGCCGCTCCAAGGCCAAAAGCTCAGTTGGGTTTTTGCCCACCATAAAGAATTGTTTGCCCTTGATCCACGAACGGATTTTCCCCTCTTGCTGAAATACATCGACGCGTCCGACGACCTCTCGGTCCAAGTCCATCCTGATGACGAGTACGCCCACACGATCAATCAACCCTACGGCAAAGAAGAATCTTGGCTGATACTTAAGGCACCTCAAAGCAAATTGATTCAATTGGGACATCATGCCCACGACAAGACCGAATTGGCCGAAATGATTGACAACGGACGATGGAAAGACTTGCTCAAGTATCAAACCATCGACCGCGACTATTTCGTTCCGGTGCGGCCCGGGACCCTTCATGCAATCTTGAAAGGGACGCTGCTTCTTGAAATCCAGCAAGCCTCGGATACCACTTATCGCGTGTATGACTATGGAAGATTGGACCAGGCCGGAAAACCGCGCCCTCTGCACCTAAAGGAATCCAAAGAGGTTATTGCTGTCCCTGATAACTCCGTCGAACCATACCAAATCTCGACCGACCCGGCCAACCCTCGTCAAGTAATCTTCATCGGCAAGCATTTCTCAGTCGAGCAATGGAAGATTGATCAGAGTACTAAACTAAAATTAACCGACGGGTATTACGCCGTCACCGCGATTGAAGGCGCAGGTTCGATAAATGGGACCCCCATCAAGCAAGGCGACAGTTTCGTTCTCACATCGCTTTGCGATGAAGTCGTAATTGACGGATCGCTGCGGCTAATCGCTGCTTATCCAAAAATGGAACCAAAGCCATGAAATACACGATTGGACTCGACATCGGAGCCACCCAACTGCGGGGCGCTATTATCTCGGAAGCGGCCGAAGTCTTGTTTCCAACTTCGACCAAGACGATCCGCGGCAATCCCGAAGCGCTTTTGGATCAAGTGATCGATCTCGTATCGACTTTGCTTGGCAAAAACTATCCAATCGAGGGCATCGGGATCGGCATACCCGGACCCGTCAAACCGGGCACCGGTTTTGTCTATGTCCTTCAAAATATCGGAATCTCGGATTTCGACATCAAAACTCCTTTGAAAGAACGTTTTAAACTGCCGGTTTTCGTCGATAACGACGCGAACGTGGCCGCTTATGGCGAAGCCATGGCTGGAGCCGGAAAAGGCTATCAGGTCGTTCAATACATCACCCTGTCGACCGGTATCGGCGGCGGACTCGTCATCGACGGCAAGATATACACCGGTCAACACGGTTTCGCCCAAGAGATCGGCAACATGATTATCGATTCGGGACAACCACGGCCGAATCCATCCATGAACGAAGGTAGCTTCGAATCGTGGTGTTCGGGATCAAGCCTTGTAAGAATGGCAAGGGAATCCGGATTTCAAGCCTCAAATGCCGGAGACGTGTTTAGTAACCACGAATGCGCCCCTATTGTCGATGTTTGGCTGAACCATCTGGGCATGGCCATCGCCAATTTGATCAATATCAATGAACCCGACATCATTATCCTGGGTGGCGGCTTAATGAAATCCTCGACGCAGTTCTTTCATCGAATATTACCTGAAGTTTTAAAGCACACTTTATCAGGATTGCAAAAATATTTGTTAATAAAATCTGCCCTTTTAGGCCAAAATTCTGGATTGGTCGGTGCCGGTATTATTGCGTTTAGAAAACAATAATCGCTTGCTATTAGTTAATTTGTTTTATTTTAATCTCATTTTAATCATTTTCATTAATATTTAAGTTCGTATTGACAGCACGCGCGTATAGACTTTATGATTTAACTGAAGTTGTGTAAGCGCTTATTTTTGGAGGTACCTCATGAAAAAACGGATTTTATTCTCACTACTGTCGATACCGGCCATGATTTTGGCGGTATATTTACCAACCGCCACATCGCAAAATGAAGCTGAAGCCGCTTATGCTCCTTATCAAATTGTCAATGGCGGTTTTGAAACTGGTGATCTTACAGGATGGAAAGTTTTCCGTCTATGGAAAGGCTCCATAGAACCCGGCATGGCCGCCTTTGATAGTTCATTAATTCACGGCGAGAACTATTTCACAAGCAATCCATATCATCGCGATGGTAACTACCAGTTGGGTATCACGAGCCATGCCAATAAAGACTCCGGACCTATCGTCTGGGATCAAGCTTCAGAGCGCATGGGATATCTCCGTTCCTCGAACTTCATTCTAGGCGGCAGCGGCTGGATCAGTTTCAAATTGGGTGGAGGCCGCTACGAGTCATTCGCATATATGTCGGTCAGGAAAGTCAGCGACGACACCGAGGTGGCGCGCTTTGGCAATCGTCATTATGGCAACACGACAGTAGCGACGGCTCAATACGGTCCGTCAATCAGCAACGCCGAGGCTTTCATGTTTCAGTATTACTATGATCTAGATCTTGTCGCCGACATTGGCGATTATCTATACATTCTCCTCTGCGATACGGCCGCCTATGATTGGTCAATCTTGTCAGCGGATAGTTTCGTGACTTATTATTCTGTCGCTTCCGAACCTTCACCGAGTGCCGATCAAACCGCCACCAACATTCTCCCGACAGTCGAGGGTGTCGCAGGGGCTACAAATGCCATCGTGAATGGCACCTTCGACACCGATTTGACGGGATGGACAACTTCTGGGGATTATAAACTGGGGTGGGGAAGAAAAGACAATGCCGTTAAAAGCAATTACGCCAATGGAGACGGCGGCATGGGCATCCTTCGCTCGAGCGCCTTTGTCGTAACGACGAACAAGTACATTAAATTGAATTGGGCCGGTGGTCTAAAGCACGATAAACAGATATTTATCTCCGTTAAAGAAACTGGCACTAATATCGAAAAATTACGGTACGTGCGGAGAAGCAATCTCGACGGAACAGAATCCGAAAGTTATCATAATCACCTGCTTGACTTAACATCTTTAAGCGATAGCAAGGTCTATTACCTTGAGTTGGCTGACGCCCGCACCGGCGGATGGGGTATTTCCTACATCGATTCAATCACCATCACGACTCAAACTGAATGGGACGGCACAGACGCCAGCAATCGAGCCGTGTCAATTTTCGATTTGCCTCTGTCATTCACAGTCAATTATGTCCAAGAAGCGGCTACCTATGGTGCTTACTTTATCGATCAAACCGCCAGTTACTGCGCGGCTTCAAACGGCGGAGAAGTACCCTGGAGTACGATGGCAAACGAATATGCCACTCTTTCGGCCGATGCCAAGAATTATTTTGTAAACCTTTCAACAACCGAAGCCAACGTGGTCGCCGCCCGTGATCGCTTCGTGCATCTATGGAACGTATACCATGCATCGCATCCAGCTTGGACTTATTTCCTTGTCAACTCAAGCAACCAACCCTACACACCCGCGAGCGCCAATCCTAACAGTGCGCCAATGGAGTTGGATACCACGAATCTTTATTTGGTGGCCGTCGCCGGATTCATCTTCCTAATCGGCATTGGCGGTTATCTCCTGATGCGCCGCCGTCACGCTTAAGCTTCTTATTGTTAACTTTCAAAAAGCCATCCTGCTCCTGGATGGCTTTTGTTTTTGAAATGAAAAGCCGGTCAGATGATCTCCAACCGGCTTCAATGCAACAATTCTATTTTTGAAAGATGATTTTTTTAAGTCGGGCTGGTAGTCCGTCAATGTCTTTGAGCGACATCGAGCAAAGGGCCATCCGGATGCCTTGGTCGACCGGGACCGCATAGATGCGATGTTCCGTCAATTTTTGATAGACTTCATAGGAATTAGGGCAAGTGACGATGACATAGAAGCCATTGCGGTAAGGAACAAGCGGCAATCCGACCGCTTTCGCTTGTTCGAGGAATAACTGTCCCCGTTTGATAATGGTGGCCCGGGCTCTTTTTAGTCCTTCGAGAAAGGCCGGTTTCATCTCGGGGCTCAGCATTCGATTCACGAGTTCAATGGCCGGCGTGGGCGTGCATGACCAGGTCCCGCGGGCAAAATTGAAGACTAGGTTTCTCGATTTGGCAATCCAATCGGCATCGCGGCCAAGCCCGATCAAGGCTCCGACGCGGATGCCGTATGTGCCGAAGGTTTTCGAACCGCTGAAGGCCAGAAAGACGTTTACGTGCGGGGCCAGTTTCACCAGTTCGGCGGCTTTGGCCCGTTGGTCGACCTCGCAGGAGTAATCAATGTAGGCAATGTCGTACAGGAAGATGATTTCGTTCGCGGTTTGCCGGTTTAAAGCTTCGAGGATGCCGAGCCATTCTTCATGAGTCAAGGTATAGCCGCTTGGATTTTGACACGGGTCGTTGATGATGACGATGACGCGATGCTGGATTTGACATAAGGCTTTCAGTTCGCGGGTGAATCCTTCTAAATCGAATTTGTCGCCCTTGAAAAGGGGGTGGTGATGAAGTTTTAATCGGGCCGGTTCGGCGAAGCGATCGTATTGCCACCGGATGTCGGACACGAGCACCTCGTCGCCGGGGTTACTGTGGTTGTGGAGCACCGCGGCGATGGCGCCGCTCCCGCCCGGGGTGGCCACGACGTAGGTATGGAAATGTTCCTTAATCAAATGCTCATAGCCTTGGAAAACCCAACCGAACACGTTGTCCTTGAACGGTTGCCCGCCGTCGACCGCCGGATAGGGGATCAATTGCTCCGGGGCCATCTTGACGAGGTTTTCATAAACAATCGGCAGGCCCCCGACGAATCCTTCTTCATCGATGAACATGCCGACCGATCCGTCGACAACGTCATGAAAATGACGTTTGGCCTCACGAGCTTCGCGTGAAATTTGCAATATGTCGATTACCATTTTTATTTCCTTCGGTTATTATTGTATCATCTTTGGTCTTATTTCGAAGCCCCTTATCGCTTCGTGCCGATTTGTGGGCATTTCTATGGAAAATTGATTCTTTTTCAGTAAAAGATATAAAGTCATAAAGAGGTAAACCCATGAACATCTATCAAATCACCGTCGAAGATGCCCAAAACCAGAAGGTCTCGTTGGAACGCTACCGGGGCAAAATCATGCTGGTGGTGAACACGGCCACGAAATGCATTTTCACCCCCCAGTACAAAGCTTTGCAGTACTTGCACGACAAGTATCACGACCAAGGCTTGGAAATCTTGGATTTCCCCTGCAACCAATTCGCGAAATCGACGCCCGGCACTCCGGAGGAAATCGAAAAGTTCTGCGCCAAGAATTATCAAACCACCTTCGATCGCTTTGCCAAGATCGACGTCAACGGCAACGATGAAAACCTGCTTTTCACCTTCTTGAAATTGATGAAGGGCGGCTGGTTCCGGGCTTCAATCAAATGGAACTTCACCAAGTTCCTGGTCGATCGTAACGGCAAGGTTATCGCCCGCTTCGGTCCCTCGGTCAAGCCCGAGAAAATCGAAAAGTACATTCTGGCGCTGCTATAACTCGGGAAAGGAAATCGCATTATGTTCCTCGCATGGAAAGAACTCCGCCACTCCAAAGGGAAATTCTCATTGATCGTGGCCCTCGTGGCCCTCGTGGCTTATCTTGTCTATTTCTTGACGGCTTTGGCGTATGGATTGGCCAGCTCCTACACAAACGGGATTACCCGTTGGGGTGCCGACCAAATCGTTTTGACCCAAGACGCCAATGACAACATCATGATGTCAATCATGGGCGACGACGAGTACGCCTCGATTGAAGCGACTGTCGATAAAGCCCGTCTCGGCCTGTTCCCGGCCGTGGTCTCCGATCCCGACGCCGAGGATCCCGAAGCGACCAAAGAAGAGGTCTACACCTTCGGAATCGATAACGGGTCGTTCATCGCCCCGGACGTCACTCTCGGCGCTTACGAAGCCGTGGCCGACGAAGCTTTGGTCGATTTGGGTTATGAGCTTGGCGACACCCTTAAAATCGCCGGCACCGCCATCGAATGGACTCTTATCGGTTTTAACTCTAAGTCGACTTATCAAACGGCCCCCATCGTTTACGTCAATCTGGAGACATGGCAGGAATACCGCTTCGGGGCGACCATGCCGGTGTCCTTGTATAGCGCCGCGGTGATCCAAGGCCAGGTAACGGCCGCGGACGACGCCCTTCAAGTCTACGAACTGCAAGATTTCATCCAAACCCTGCCGGGTTACGGCGCCCAGGTTTTGACCTTCTCGATCATGATCGGCTTCTTGATCTTGATTGTCGCCTTCGTGCTCGGTATCTTCATTTATGTTTTGACGATTCAAAAGACGCCGATGTTCGGGGTCATGAAAGCCCAGGGCATCTCCAACGCCTACATCGGGGGATCGGTTGTCATGCAGACGCTGATCATCACCGCCTTCGGCATCTTCATCGGCTTGGCCTTGACGATCGTATCCGGCATTTTCCTCGGAAGCGTCGTCCCCTTCTCGGTCAATCCAATATTCTTCGTCGGCATCACCTTGGCCTTCTTCCTCTTCTCGGTGACCGGCGGCCTCTTCTCGGTCCGGACCGTCTTGAAGATCGATCCGCGAATCGCCATCGGTTAAGGAGACAACCATGAAAAAACTCATCGAGATGCAAGGCATCACCAAAGACTTTATTCAAAACGACGAGATTATCCACGCCCTCAAAGAGACGAACTTCGTCGCCGAAGCCGGCGATTTGATCGCCATCATCGGCCCATCGGGGTCCGGAAAATCGACCTTTTTGACCATCATCGGCGGTCTCCAGACCCCGACCACCGGCCAGGTTTTGATCGGCGGGGAGAAATTCAGCCAATTGAGCCTGAAAGACCGCAGTCAAGTCCGGTTCGAGAAAGTCGGGTTCATTCTCCAATCCTCGAACCTTATTCCCTTCCTGAAGATATCCGACCAGCTTTTCCTGCACGACAAGATCAAACGGACCAAAGGCAACCAAGCCCGTTATGAACTATTGATCGACAAGCTCGGCATCAAGAAACTCGTCAACAAATACCCGAACGAACTGTCCGGGGGCGAACGGCAACGGGTCGCCATCGCCAAAGCGCTCTATCACGACCCGATGGTCATCCTGGCCGACGAACCGACCGCCTCGCTCGACACTTCCCGGGCCTTCGAAGTCGTCAAGCTCTTGGCCCGTGAAACCAAGGAACAGCAAAAGGCCACCATCATGGTTACTCATGATGAACGGCTGACCGAATACTGCGACAAGGTCTATCAAATCGTCGACGGGGTCATGTCGCGAAAAAAATAAATTATTTGTAAAACTTGAATTAAGACAAACGGCAAATATTGCCGTTTTGTTTTTTCATTACCATCTCAGTGATTGGTAAAGGCCCACAACGATCAAAGGGGGCGAACAACGGATTAGCCTCATCGGGGAACGATTGTATTTTACGACCAAAAATGGTATGTTCTTCACTGGTATAAGTTGGTTAATCATTTGTTAATGAGGGAGCGTCCTTTCGAATGGCGGCCCTTGTTAGGAGGAAAAACAAAATGATCATCGGTGTCCTAAAAGAAATCATGCATGGCGAGAACCGCGTTTCCGCCACGCCCGAAACCGTCAAGAAAATGAAAGCCGACGGCCATCGGGTTTTGGTCGAGAAGAGCGCGGGTGAAGGTTCGTTTTACCACGACGAGCAATATTTGGAAGCCGGCGCCGAAATCGTCGCCGATTCCCGAATCATTTATAAACAAGCCCAGGTCATATTAAAAGTCAAAGAACCGCAATATAACGAAGCCTATCAGCTCCATGAAGTCGACATGATGCATCGTGGTCAGGTCTTGATCACCTTCATCCACCCGGCTTCGCCCGTCAACCACGCGATGGTACGCCATTTATCGGAACAAGGCATCACCGGATTGACCCTCGATGGGATCCCGCGCATCAGCCGGGCCCAAGCGATGGACGCCTTGACTTCGATGAGCACCTGCGCCGGCTACAAAGGCATGATCATGGCCACCGACGCCATTTCCAAATTCCTTCCGATGATTGGCTCGGCCGTCGGCATGATCCGCCCGGCCACGGTCTTCGTGCTCGGCACCGGCGTGGCCGGACTCCGGGCCATCGCCACGGCCAAAAGCCTCGGGGCCGTCGTCTATTCATCCGACATCCGTCCCGACGCCAACGAACAAGCCCAATCGCTTGGATCAAAAATCATCGACCTCGGCATTCCGCGGGAAATCGCCGTCAGCGCAGACGGAAAACACGCCAATAAACTGCCTGAGACTTGGCTGAAGGTCGAACGGGAGAAGATCCTCGACATCGTCAAACAAGCCGACATCGTCTACCTGTCGGCCCTCTTGCTAGGGAAGAAAGCCCCGACGCTCATCGACGAAGAAATGGTCAAGGCCATGAAACCCGGCTCCTGCATCGTCGACATCTCGATCGACCAAGGCGGCAACTGCGCGCTCACGGTTCCCGGAGAACGCGCCATCAAGCATCACGTCATCATCGAAGGATGCAAAAACATCCCGGGGATGATCCCAACGAGCTCGACTTGGATGTTTTCGCAAAACATTTACAATTTGCTCAAATATCTCGTCAAGAACGATTCCATCAATTTGGACATGACCGACGAAATAACCCAATCGATTCTCGTATGCCATGACGGGCAGCTGGTCCACCAAGGCACAATCGAAGCCATGGCTTCGACCAAGGCTTGATTCATGACTCCGTTCCATTTCATTCTTCTCGGCATCTTCGTCGTTTCGACGATGGTCGGCTACATATTGATCCGTAAAGTCCCCTCGCTTTTGCATACCCCGCTCATGTCGGGGATGAATGCCCTTTCCGGCATCACCTTGATCGGGGCGCTGGTCGCCCTGGCGGTCACCTTCCGCAACCAAACGGTTTTATCGATGATCTTGGCTTCCTTGGCCGCCATCGCGGCCACGGTCAACGTCGTGGCCGGTTTTGGAGTCACCCATCGGATGCTCTTGATGTTCCGAAAGAAGGACGATCGCCATGAGTAACGTCTTTACGACGATCATCACCCAAAACGCCTACTATGTCATTTCGGGTGTCTTAGCCCTCGCCGTGCTTGGTGGCATTTTCCTCATGAGTAAAGTGGAGACGGCCAAAATCGGTAACGCCGTGAGCGCTTTTGCGCTTCTGGCCGGCGTCCTCATCAGCTTGGTCCATTATGATTTATTGCCGATTTGGCTCATTTACGCTTGCATCGCGCTCGGCACGGCCATTAGCCTTTGGCTCGTCATCAAAATAAAGATGATCGAAATGCCGCAGATGATTGCCCTCCTCAACGGTTTGGGTGGTTTTACCTCGCTGATCGTTGGGGGATTCGCCCTTTTGGGCGTCGGAAGCGACCTGAGTGTCTTCGCCAACGCCACGGCCATGGTGGCCGTGTTCGTGGGCGGCTGGACCTTCGTCGGAAGTTTGATCGCGGCCGGAAAACTCCATCGGCTCTTCAACCAGAAGCCCATCATCATCAAAGGACATCGGATTTGGATCGGTCTCACCCTCGCCTTGACCTTGGCGGTCATCGTCCTTGGTTTGGTCTCAGTCCTGGACTTGTCGATTGCTTTGATGTTATTAATCTTACTCAGTTTTGTGTTTGGCTTCCTTTTCACGATGCGAATCGGCGGAGCCGACATGCCAATTGCCATCTCATTGCTGAATAGCCTCTCCGGGGTTGCCGGGGCGTTATCCGGCTTGGCCATCGGCGACGTCTTGCTCGTCTCCATCGGGGGCATCGTCGGTTCGTCGGGCCTGCTGTTGACCCAAATCATGTGCCGGGCCATGAATCGCCACCTATTTGAAATTCTTCTCGGTAGAACCACTCAGAAAGAAGCCCATCATCCTGAACACAGCGAATCGGAACCCATCAAGGTTCCCGAGGAATCTCCCATCGTCAACCCTGATTTCAAGGATGTCGTTTTGTCCGCCAAAGACATCATCATCGTCCCGGGATACGGGATGGCTGTGGCCCAGGCCCAGCATCTTTTAAAGCAAACGGCCGATGTGCTTAAGCAACGCGGGGCTCGCGTCCGCTATGCCATCCATCCAGTCGCCGGCAGGATGCCCGGGCACATGAACGTCTTGTTGGCCGAAGCCAACGTCGATTATGACGAATTATTCGAGATGGACGATCTCAACGATCAATTCCAAACGGTTGACCTGACCATCGTCGTCGGGGCCAACGACGTCTTGAATCCATCCGCCCGCGAAGCCGAAGGGACCCCGATCTACGGGATGCCGATCCTTAACGTCGACCAATCGAAGCACATCTTCATCTTCAACTACGACACCAAGCCCGGCTATGCCGGGGTCAACAATCCACTATATCAAAGGAACAACGGCGTCTATCTGTTCCTTGGAAACGCCAAGGAAACCCTGAAGACCTTCTTGGAAGACATCCAGTAACTTTTAAACAAACGCCATGGCCGGAGAACGCCTCCTTCCATCGAATCAATCAAGATGAAAAAATAACCTAGGACGCTATTCTTGGGCTTTTGCATGTATATGAGTCTTTGCTAAGTGAAACAACTAGCGCCAAGCTGGCACCATAATAAAAACCCCTTTCATGGTTGGCAATCAAATCCAATAAAGGGGTTGATTTGTGTAGAGAGACAAATCGTTTCTTCCTGAAAGAGACAAGGTTTTTCTTCCTCACCACCACCATTAGATATTCAGCTAAGAGCATATAGAAAAGCTTCGGCCATGATGGTCTTGGCCGAGGTTTTTACACAGTAAAACATACGATGAGGCAGCGAGTTCGATCCTCGTCAGAGCAAGAAAAAAGACCACCCTTTCGGATGATCTTATTCAAATGCAGAGGATCAGTTTTTCGATGAGTGGCTCCCCAATTCCGGGGAGATGGCAGCTTTTCCACTCATAGGTGTCTCATTAATTTATTTTTTGAGTGGAAAACGATTAAGGTAACGTAAATGTTGTAATCTGGCGAAGTTACCAAAGAACGGGTAAGCCAGACGAGAAACGCCAATACCCGACGCTTTCGGTTGCGCTATAGCAGTAGACGTTCAAAATGGTCACGTTAAGGAAGGCGTACTGATCTTTCGGCAAGGCTGTCCACTGGGCAGAGGAAGTCCCTCCGTAATAAATCGTATGTAATGAGGAACAATTTTGGAATGAGAAATTCTGGATTCGCTGGACGGTACTTGGAATCACCAAAGCAGAAAGGACATTGCATTCTTGGACGAATCCCGTCCCGAGCGTAGTCACACCTTCGGGAATGATTAAGGACGGCAGGGACGTGCAGTAAGCGAAAGCGTTCATCCCGATATAAGTGACGCCATTAGGTATGGTGATGGAATGAAGCGCGCTACACGCATTGAAAAGGCTATCCTCAATTCGTGTGAGTCCGCTCGGGAACGCCACGCCATTGAGGGCGGTGCAGAAAGTGAAGGCGGCTTCTCCAATCGTCAGGAGACTTTCCGGAAGGTTAATCGTAGCCAAAACAGAACAGGAATTGAACGCATTAGACCCTATCGAGGTGATGCCGGAAGGAAGATTGACCGTGGTCAGCGCGTTGCAATCATAAAAGGCATAATCCCCAAGCGAAGTGAAACCCGCAGGGAGAGAAACCGATTGGATGTAGTAATTGCTTTCGAACCCTCGGGGGATAATCGTCGTTACGCCACTAGGAACCGTGAGGGCAGTGACCGTCACGGCGGTCCCATCGACGAGAATCGCCCCGTTGATGATGACCAGTGGGTCGGCGTTCTGTTGCGCGGTAAGCCAAGCGGTCCCGGAGAAAGCCGAAGCCCCAATGGATGTTACTGTCGTGGGGATGCTAATAGTGGCCAAATTCGAGCAGCTGTCAAAGGCGGAATCACCAATGGTCGTCAATCCGGTGGCAAACGAAAGGCTGGTCAAAGCCGTGCATCCCTGGAAGGCATACCCGCCGAGTGTGGTCAAACTCGCCGAATTATTGGTGACTGTCGCGAGACTTCCGCACCACTGGAAGACGGCGTCGCCCATCGTGATCAATGATGATGGAAGATTGATGCTGGTCAGGTTTGAGCAACCATAAAACGCTTGATTGCCAATTTCGGCAACGGTGCTGGGAAGAGTGACATCGGTAATCGTTGCGTAGGAAAACGCATCTGGACTGATGTAAGTGAAACTTTCTGCGGCAAGGCCAGCCAATGAACCGGTAGCTGAGGTTCCATTGACGAGAATATTTTGGAAGATGATGACCTTGTCCGAATCGGAATTTTGCTGATCGGCGAGCCATGCCGTCTTGGCAAAGGCGGATCCACCAATCGCGGTTAGGCTGCCGCCTCCATTAAGCGTGGTGAGATTGGAACATTCATTAAAAGCCCTTTCACCAATCGAGGTTACCGACGAGGGAATCGTAATCGTTGTCAAGGACACGCACGAATTGAAGGCCTCTAGGCCAATCGAGATGACCGTTGATGGAATTGTGATGGAACTGAGCGATGAACATCCGAAGAATGTCTGATCTCCAATGACAGGGATATCGGGAAGCGTTATGGCGGTAACGGCTTGGCAATTATAGAATGCCCCGGCGCCTATCTCGGTAATCGAGGAAGGAAGCGTGATTGAGGTTATGGAAGTCGCATTCCTAAAAGCGTTTGGGCCGATTTTCGTGACCGGTAAACCATTATAAGTCGCAGGGATAATAATTGTGGACGGATTCTTCTTGTAGCCAGTGACCACATAGTGGTCATCTTCGAGGGTAAACGTCGGGGTCGGGGGAGTCGGGAGGCAACTATAAGAGACCGTCAAGCTAGTAAGAACCACAGGCGTCGAATAGTTGGTCGAGATCAAACGGAAATAGTACGGGTTATCCGTGAATGTGACGGGTGTCGAGGGGTAGATCGTTGTGCCGGAATTAAGCCATGACGAATAGGAATAAGCCGTCTGAATGGAGGCGTTACCAGTGAAACTGGCCACAATTGATGTGATCGAAGTGATGGGGGAAGTCGAATCGTTTCCGATGTAGCCATACCCAGGATATAGTTCAGTATGGTATCCCGTTGAATTCTTGACTTGGTAGTATTCGAAAGTCGTGTAACGGACTGTTTTGATACCCACGCCGTAACCTGCTCCCTCCACAACGAAAGGATCTTCCGAGGTCAGCGTCACGGTGTACGGAGTCGGCTCTTCAGCGTTGACTCGAGGCGACACAGCCTTGGCCACGAGCGAGAGTGCGACAAAACCAGCGAGACCAAACGCTAGTAGCGTCCATTTCTGCAAAGCATTCATATTCAGTTCCTATTCTTGTCATTATATTATCAAAAGTTCAGTGGAATGAGGACTATTTTCGAACGAATAAAAAAGACCCTCTTATGCTCTTGAAGAAAGCCATTTTGGAAGCCAAGAGTATATTAAAAAGCCATTTTTTCGGCTTTGATTTGGATTGCAAATAAGATGTCCTGGGAAAAAGGCCACCCTTTCGGATGATCTTCTTCACTTGCAGAGGACGGAAGTTTTTGTCCTTTTTAGGACGGACGGACTTGTCCTGCTACAAAAAATGTCATCTTCCACGCTGACCATTCTCTTTCGTTCACACAATCCCCATCCTCTTAATATGATTGAATACTCAGCGTGGAGAGAATGCCTTTTCAATGTGTTTACTACAGTAAAATAAGTGATTGAATAGGTGCGTATGAACGAAAAAGAACCTTATCTCTAAGGCTCTAATTCCTGTGTACTATTTAGACTATGTAGTGTTGTACTTCTACAAAAATCATTAAGAGTGGTGGAGCTGACGAGGATCGAACTCGCTACCTCATCGTTGCGAACGATGCGCTCTCCCAGATGAGCTACAGCCCCAAACGCCTTAATACAATAACAAACCGCCAATCGTTTTTCAATCGTGATTCGCTTGATTTGCCGACTGAGAGCGATCTTATTCAGGAGCGCCCACCATGAGCGCCATCGGCAAAAAACCGTCATGAACTATATCATGCCCGATTATGGTGGCGCTAAATGGTTTGAACGGTATGGTCGTCTTTTCAATGGTATTATTCGATCGGCAAGGCAAGCGTGACCACGCCGGAATCGATAAACCAGCAATCGGCGTTCCAACCCATGTCCGCCACGGTGATCGTGTTCATGTCGGTGGCCGTGCCGTAAACGCCCGTGCCGTTGGATTTGCCCGAGAGCATCATGGCTGTCCCGGCATAATAGGAATTGGCAATCGTCGAACCGGTCACGTCGCAAAGGCCGATCAAAGCGTTGACATAAGCTTTAGTGCCCGATAGCGTCGAGCCGGTCACTTCGCTGGAGGACAAGGCATTGGTCAATGAGACGACATGTCCGGCTTCCTTGTCTTCATAACGCCCCAAGACGCCACCGGCATAAACCTTGGTTTCGGTCGATGAAGTGGCCGAAACGGTTCCCGAGGCGTACACGTCTTGGACCGCCATGTCGAAATCCGACGCGTCATAGGCGGCGATGAGGCCGCCGGCATAAGCCGGCTTGGCGCCCGAAATCGTGCTCGAGATGGCTCCTGAGGCGTAGGCATCGTTAAGGGTTCCGCCTTGCATCAAGCCAAGGACACCCCCGGCATAGGCTTGTTCTTCGATTGCTTCGCTGCCGTTCATGACCGCGGTCACGTCGCCGGTAGCCTTGAACATGTCCAAATCGGTATCGGCTCCTTCGACTTCGCCGATGATGCCCCCGGCCACGACTTTGTTGCCGCTGGCGGCATTAATGTCGACGGAGGATTCGGCGTTATAGATGTCCCCGCCTTCGCTCATGCCGACAAGACCGCCGACTTTCAGGCCGCTGACGGTCGCCGTCACGTTAATGACGCCGGTGGCTTTTACATTGACGAGGCTACCGTAATTCTTGCCGACGAGGGACCCGACATATATTTTGCTGTCGCTTATGACCGTTTCCCCGTCATATTCAGCCAAAGGTCCAATGATGCTGGCGTCTTCGAGGACCAGGTCGGTAATCGTGCCCTCGTTGACGCCGAATAAGCCGATGTATTCATAGGCCTCGTTGATCGTTACTTCACCATCGATTGTTTGTTCGATGTCATAGACGAGGTTTTCGGTATCGAAGCTCAACCCCGTGATTTTGAAATCGTTTCCGTTGAGAGTCCCGGTGAAAGGCGCGCCGAGAAAACCGATTGGAGTCCAATCTTCTTCGAGAGCAATGTCGGCGCCCAATTCATAGTCGCCATCCAAATCGTTGGCGATGGCGGCTAATTCTGCCGCCGTGGTAATCAGCGGATCGTCAATCGAAGTGCTCGTCCCGCTCGATGGGTTTTCAAGCGAAGAAGTCGCTTCGGAAGAACTGGACCCACAGGCACTAAGTAGCATCACGGCCAATAAATACCAATATGTTTTCTTCATAGGAATTCTCCTTTAAATATGCTTGATTAGTGCGTCGAAGGGATCCTGCCGTTGATCAATCACCCATGGGAAAGGAAATGGCGTCTCCGACCCGCATCAACCGATACGGGCAGGGACATTGTTTGTCGAGCGTGGTTTTGATGGCCTCATTCGCCAAATCAAATTCGTGCATCGGGATGAATAATTTCGGTTTGATGATGGCCAAGGCATCGATGGCTTCGCCCAAATCCATGGTGTAGGTGGCGCCAACCGGCAAAAAGGCCACGTCGACGCCGCTCGCACGGCTCATTTCGTCGATCACGTCGGTATCGCCGCCATGATACAAGCGGAGTCCGCCTATGGTGATGATGTATCCAACGCCAAAGCCTTTGGGATGGTATTTCCGGGTTGAATGGCCGGATGGGGTATTGTAAGCATCGATGATTTCGACGCTTATTCCTTCTAAATCCATGGTTTGACCGGGGTGCGCCAAGGTCACTTTGAACTTGGGAGCGATGGCCGTTTCCGGCGGGCAAACGATTGTTGTTGCAGGAGAGATGATTCGGTTCAGGACTTCTTCTCGAACGTGGTCTTGGTGGCCGTGGCTGATCAAGATGATATCGGCGTCCGGTTCCAATTCCTTCATCGGCAAGCCGACGTTTTCCAAGAAACCGCCGTAACCAGGATCAAGATGGACGATTGTCGAACCCCAAGTGATCTTGAACCAAGACGAACGCGACAGTCTCGTGATTGTGATTGCCATGAATCCACCTGCTTTTATGTTTCGTTATAATTTTATTATAAGCGCTTAACTCCCAGTCCGATGCTTCCATCGTGAATATTGCGAGTCGGTTAAAGCCGGAAAGTGACATCTGAGCATGGTTTTCATTGTTGGTTTACTGTCGTGCGGCCTTATGTAAAGGAAAATCCCGCCAAGCGTCGGCCGGAACGGGATTTTTGTTTGTAATTATTGGCTACTTCACTCCGGAATGTTGAAACTCCACAAGGCGAAATCGTCAAGGTTGATCCAGTTGTCACTGCCGCCGTCAAAATCGAGGTAAATACCTACTTCGACCGTCCCCTCCAGATCAATATCATTCAGTTCAACGCGAATCAATGTTCCATCGTTCCAACCAACCGGTTCAAGGTCTACTTTCGATAATTCTTCGCCTTGTTTTACATACGCATATGCTTCATTAGCGTCAAAGGACGCGGTTCCAAACTCCCCTCCGACGAACGAGATGCACAAATTGTATGTTTCGGCCGGCACATCGATTGTTTGATGAATTTTGAATTTGGCGATTCCGTGGGCCCATGGTTTCACTTGGCCACCTGTAAAGCTAACTCCAATATGGGAACTCGCAAGCGAAGACACGATATCGACCGTCCACTCTTCATCGTCATCAAAGGTGCCGTTTTCGATATGGTTGACATATCCGCTTTCGGCGTTCTCCGGAGCTTTCAATAAGTCTTCAATCGTCCCTGCGGCAAAGGACACGTCGTCGATGAAACCGTAAACGCCTTCGGGTCCGGTCACGTTGATGCTGACATTGATGTCAAGCACCACTTCCAGAACCACTTCGACACCGAGGTTGACATAACCCGAATGTTCGGGAACCGGGTGATAGCCAAAGCCGGCGAACTCCTCGGTCGCCATGATGTCTTCGCCATGGGATATCGTCATGATGACGCTCGTCGCGTCGCCGGTGAACCACAGCGAGAACAAATAAGCACCGACCGGCACCCCGGTCAGGTTTTGGTATAGTTCGACCGCCAAGGGGTCGCTTGTCTCGTTGGCGTCGGCGTCGTACCAAAGTTTAAACGCGTTCGTGCCGCCATGGGGTAAGTCGGCCGGGTTGTCAATCACCGAGGTATAAGAGCCTTCCGGGGCGAAGCTCCACTCGTCGAGGTCTTGCTCAAAATCCCCGTTCCGGACATAGTTGCCGTCGAATTCGATCGTGACCGTGAAATTGGTCGAGGCCGTGAACGTCTTTTCGGCTCCCGGCATGTTGGCGGCCGTCGCCTTGACGGTGGCCGTCCCTTCCTTAACGGCTTCGATGAACATCCCTTCGATTTCCAGGATGCCGCCCGGGTTGGAACTAATTAGTTCCAACGAACCGTTCGAAAAGAGGCCGACCGGATTCAACGTGTAGGTGACTTCGCGCGTTTCCCCGACCGTCATCGTCAAGTCGGAGACCGTCATCGTCACTTTGGTGTCGCAACCGGTCAGGACCGCCATCAGGAGCCCGGCCAAAACCAAGAATTTGCCTTTCATATGATATTTATCCTTTCACCGCACCTGCGGAAATACCCTCGATGATGAAACGCTGCAGAATCACGTACATGAGCACGATCGGGAAGGCCACGACGACGCACCCGGCCGCGAAGACCGTGAAATTGTTGAACAAGTCGGCATTCTCCATGATCATCCCGTACAAGCCCACGGCGACCGTTTTCTGTTCCGGGGTCCGGAGAATCATGCTCGCGAGGATGAAGTCCATCCAAGGCGTCATGAACGAAGTCAAGGCCGTATAGACGACGATCGGTTTCGTTAGCGGGAGGATGATCTTCGTGAAGATTTGCCACTGGCTGGCTCCGTCGATCATGGCCGCTTCGTCAAGATCGATCGGAATCGTTTCGAAATAGCCCTTCGAAACGTAAAATCCAAGGGCCGAAGAAGCGCTGTAGACGATGAATAAGGCGATCGGATGGTTGATGAGTCCGAGCATGTTCAAGACTAAGTAAACGGCAATCATGGCCATGAAACCCGGGAACATCCCCAGGACCAAAGCCACGTTAAGAATCGTCTTCCGGGTCTTAAACCGGAACCGCGACAAGGCATAGGCCGTTCCCAAGATGATCAAGGTCGAAAAGACCATGTTCAACAAGGCAACCCCGACCGTGTTCAGCATCCAGCGCCCGAACATGATGTAGTAGGCTTGGGCCCCGGAGGGGAAAAACAAGGTGATGTAATTTTGAAGCGTGAACGCCTGCGGGATGAAAGTGGGCGAAGCCACCCCGGGCGTGGCCCGGAAGGAGGTCAAAATCACCCAGATGATCGGTAGAAGCCAAACGAGGCTTAAGATAACCAGGAGGGCATGGCTGAGGATTGATTCGAGAATCAATTTCCGGCGCATCAGCGGAGTTCTCCTTCCCGTTTATAAGCCGCCGTACGGCGATACACCGCCAGAGAGAAACCAGCCGACATCAAGAAAATGATAATGCCGATGGCCGCCGACATGTTGTAGAGGCGGTGGGTCCGCGTCAGTTGATAGAGCCAGGTAATCAAAATGTCGGTGCCCCCGGCGTTGACGAGCCCGACGCCGTAAGGTCGCCCTTGGGTCAATAGGTAAATGACGTTGAAATTATTGATGTTGCTGATAAATCCGGTGATCAGAAGCGGTCCGGTCACGTACAGCATGTAAGGCATTGTGATCTTGAAAAACTGCTGGGTCCGCGAGGCTCCGTCGACCGTGGCCGCTTCATAAAGATCCTTGGGGATGTTCATCAAGATGCCGGAGGTCAAGACCATCAAATAGGGGATGCCAATCCACATGTTGACGATGATGACGAGGAGCCGGGCTTGCCACTGCACGCCCCAGAAGTTGATGCCGTTTTGGATTATGCCCAAATTGAGTAGAAATTGGTTGATCGGCCCTTGGGTCCCAAACATTTGGTACATGATGAGCAAGGAAACGAATTGTGGCGTCGCCATCGTGATAATGAAGACGGTTCGCCACATTTTCTTCAATTTGATAATCTTCTTGTTGATGAGAGCGGCTAGTAATATGCCCCCGAAGTAGTTGGTAAAGGTGGCAAAAAAAGCCCAGATCAGGGTCCAACGGATCACCGACAGCAAGGTGGCGAAATTGTCTTGGACCAAAATCAGGGACCGGAAGCTTTCAAAGCCGGTCCACAGAAAATCGAGACTCGCGCCTTGATAACCGGTAAATGCGATTGAAATCATGAATAGCAGCGGGACGACCGTGAACACCAAAACCCCGATGATCGGCGCCGTCAATAGACTGACGTAGAGCTTGTGATCGCCCAAGGCTTTCAATTCCTGGAGGAACGGCTTGATCTCGTACATCCGATCTTTGACGTAAATGGTCACCGTTTTGATGTTATGGGTATAAACGTAAAGAAAGACCCCGGTCAAAACGAAAGCGATGAATCCATAGACAAGGTTGAAAGTCGAGGGGCGGAAATCGGTGTCTAGGACAAAAAAGTCGATAATGTCGAAGATGCCAGTCGCCACCATGTAATAGATGAACAGACCTTCGATCAATAGAAGCAATAAACCCTTAATCGGCCGCTTGCGGATTATTTGATAGAGCCCCATGGCGAAGAAGGGACTGAGCAAAGCCCATCGCTCGGCGGCTGATCCATGCCGCCATAAAGAGGTGTAATCGCGCCAAGCCCGACCCTTCTCGATGAAGACCTGTTTTGATTTGACGAACCACGCCGGGGTGATGACCTCACCCTTTTCAACGGCAATCAAAGTCAAACGCAGATTATGAAAATAGAAATACACGAAACCGATCAGCATCAAGATGTGATACAGCTGCATGTGAAGGCCGGAAAAGACCGTGGCTTTGACGAGAAAGCGGTATCCCGGCCCGGTCATGTAATAAACAAAGAGCCCGGTTCCGACGAGTTTAAGCATCGGCTTGATCCAGCTATGGTAGAGGATCGTACCCAATCCTGGGAATATCGACGACAAAACGATGGCGGTTTTGCCGCGCTTATCGGCGGATTTAAATATCGATGCGTATTTTCGTAGGTACGCAAAGGGAGCAATCAGGGAATTGAATAGTTGGTTCCAAAAACCCGATGAAGCCACGCCGCCCTCCTACATGTTCGTCGTCATCGCGTCGAGGTAATCCTCGATTTCGCCCGTCGTCAATTCGTCTTCTTGCCATAAGGCGGTCATGTTGTTAGCGTAAGCGACCCAGAAGGCCGAGAAGCGTTCGATCTTCGGCATCGTGATTGAGGTTTGAAGCGACGCTTCGAACACGCTCGCCTCTTGAAGAATGGCTGTGTCAACGGTGATTTTCAAGGCCTCGAGATTGCGCCAGTGGGCCACTTCAATCGAGTTTTGGTCAAGTTGAGCGACCAAGCTGGTCCAAGTCGGCAACAGGGTCTTGTCGCGCAGCCGCATGGCCTGCGACCAATCGTTTGTCAAGAAGTCGGCCAGCTCTTGGGCTAGGGCGGGATTCTTCGAGTAGCGGCTCACGCCGTAAAGCTTGTAACCGGAAAATGGTCGTAGCGTCTCGCCATCGACCTTTGGCAAAGGGGCCATGGCCACGTCGGATCCAAAGGCTTCTTTGGCCGCCGCCCAGAAATACGGGGCGACGACGATGCCTTGGACATCCCCGGCCAGGAACATGTTCAGCCCTTCGATGTCGGTACTTCCGCTTTGAAGGCCGGGAATCACCAGATTGGCGTTATCTTTATAATTTTCGTGCATGTAAGCGACGTTAGAAACTGCCTGCGGGGTGGAAAAATCGAGATAGGTCGATTTATCGCCAATCGTCGTTTCCCCGTCGGCGCCATACAAAACGGCGTCATTGAGCAAGGCGAATGAGTAATAACCTTCGAGGACGTCCCAAACGAGTTTGGCGTTGGCGCCATCCGGTTCGATGATCGTTTCGATATTTTGCGCTTGAAGGGTGGAAATGGCACTTTTACGGTAAATCAAAACCTGCGACTCCGAGGTAATTGGGTAACCATAGGTGATTCCGTTAAGCGAAGCCGCCTGGTAGGCGTCAGGTTGATGGACGTTTTTGATCTTTTCAGTCAAGGAATTGACCGCTAAGTGATTGCCGCCGACGGCGACACCGAGCGTATCGTGGACGAAAGCCACGACGTCGGGTCCAATCCCGGCCGGGCCGTCGAGGACCAAATCCTCGATTGAGGATTTTTCGCTATGGGGGACGATTTCGAATTCAAGTTTGGGCGCGTTTGGATAATTGTAGGCGTAATAGCGCGCGAATTCGGTCGTCATCGCGGTGACCATTTCGATGTTCTTGTTGTCTTCCCAAATCGTCAAAGTCAGGGTCGCGCCTTCCCCTTCGGAACTCCCCCTCGAGCAGGCGCCCAGCGCCATCATCGGCACAAGCGCCAGCAACAGCCATAGTTTTCTTTTCATGATGTTCACCCCGCCGCGGTCAATTCGAAATCGTCGAGATGGCCCCAGGTTTCCACCGGGAAGCTCCCGTAGATCCCGATGCGGACGATGGTTCCGTTCGTGACCGCGATGCCGTTTATTTCGAATCGGGCGTAGCCGCTCGACCAACCGGACACCGTGATGTTCTGAGTCAATTTGGCCCCGCCGTAATTTTCAATATAGAGATATAGTTCGGTGATCTTCGAATTCGATTCACCCATGGCGTAGACCGATAGGTCGTAAGTGCCATTTGGGAGCGACAAATCCTGATACAGGCGGAAGTTGAAAGCGCCCGTATGGTAGAAGTTGAAATTGTTGGTCCCAGTCCGGAAATCCTTGTTGGTTTGGACTTTACCGACGTTCGAGGCGGTCGTGCTTTCCATCACCCAAGGAGCCTTGACCGGTTCGTCATTGGCACCGGTTTTTCCGGATTCGAAGCCGGAATTGACAATGTAATTCTGAATCGAACGAACATTGGCGACGATATTCCATTGGTTGGCGCCATAAGTCACCACTCCGCTCACGACATGATTGCCGACGTGCGATTCGGCGTAGGTTTCCTCCGCGTCATCCCAGTCGACGTCGGCATAAATGTAGGCGTCGAGATTGTTCAAAGCAATGACTTGGGTCGGCATCTCGCTTTCCGTTTCGACTTGAGAAGCGATATTGAGGTTGACTTCGATCGTGTCGCTCTTCAATCCGACCAAAGCCACGTTGACCTCGGCGTCGGCCCGTACGGCGTTGAAGACATTGATTGAGGGCAAAGCGCGTCCGCCATAAGTGAAGAGGGCTTGATTCGACCAGGTGGCCATGGTGCCGTTTTCGGCCCAGCCGGCTCCCGGCACCG
Organism: Bacilli bacterium; assembly: GCA_041652475.1. Lineage (GTDB taxonomy): Bacteria > Bacillota_I > Bacilli_A > RFN20 > CAG-826 > UBA6120. Next base: position 30,749 of record JBAZHG010000005.1, on the reverse strand, counting down.
GCAACCAAGCCGGTTCCCAATAAATGATGCCAAGCCCCATATTGTCGGGGACATTTGCCACCACGTCGATGATGTCGCGAATGCTGGTCGCCTGGCCTTGGATCGTGGCGAGATACCCGCCGTTTTCCTCTTGGTTCGGCCCAAAGATGTTCGCGGCGTAATTATGGCTCAAATGGGTATATCCATAAGAGGCTTCGGCCACGAAGACCGGTTTGTCGAATTTCTCGGCGATGTTTTCAAGGTTCGTCTTCAAGCTGGCCATCGTGCCGTGGTAGAAGGGATAAAATGAAGCCCCAATCACGTCATACTCGACGCCGCGACTCTCCATGTTGGTGAAGAAACTGTCGAAAATCGGCCACTTGCCGCCATCGGCCAGGTGGATGATCGTATCGATCCATTCATCGGCCTCCTTGGCTCCGGCGATTCCGGCTTTCAAGAGATCGGCCAATTTGTCGTAGGAGGTCGCATCGTTCCAAACGAGTTTGCCGTCGGGATAAATCATCCCGTTGTTGATCTCGTTGCCGATTTGGATCATGTATGGGGTGATACCCCGGTCTTTGAAGTATTTGACCGCCTCGTAAGTATAGTCGTGGACGGCGGTTTTCAGTTCGTCGAAGGTCAATAATTCCCAGGCATAGGGTTTCTCTTGGTTTTCGGGATCGGCCCATGTGTCGCTGTAGTGCAGGTCAATGATGATCTTCATGTTGACCATCCGGGCCCGTTGGGCGATCCAAAAGGCCGTTTCGAGGTCGAGGTCGCCCCCGCCGTTGATGCCGATCGGCGAAGTTGGGTCGTTCCAAACCCGGACCCGCAGGTAGTTGACCCCGGCCAGAGCCATGATCTGGAAGACGTCTTGTTCGACCCCGTCTTGGTTATAGTACTTGCCGCCGGATTCGAGGATTTGATGGACCATCGAAGCGTCGACTCCCATCATGAAATCGTCCCGTTTTCCGTCTTGAAGGGCGGCCACCGGCTCGATTTTGAAGTCGTCTTCGTCGTAGCTGGCGTCGTAAGTCAAATACGACTCGTTGTTGCGGCCGCTGCCGTAGGATGGGGTCCAATCGTAAATATCGTATTTGGGTCGTCCCCCGCAGGCGGACAAAAGTAGTGCCCCGAGCAAGGTTGCCATCAAGATAGGTTGACGCTTCATGAAGCTCTCCTTATAAAATCGTTTTTTGGTATTCCAAAAAATATAATAACATTGTTATTACTCGTTTGTATAAGGAAACCCGGGTTATTTAATCCTCTAGTCGGGGAAAGGGTACCCGGGCTTGATAATGGGTGTGCAAGATCTTATGGGCTAGTTCGCTATTCGGGGCTCCGAGATAATCCTGATACAGGTTTTGAATCAAGGGGTTGAGGTGGGCAGAACGGATTGGCCGCGAAGCGTCTTCATCATAGATAGCCTGAGCCCGTTTCAACAAGAGGTCGTTCATGGTGATTTTTTCTTGGAAAGACAATAGGCCCGGCTTGATGAAAGATTGCCCACCACCGTTGATGCAGCCGCCGGGGCATCCCATGATTTCGATGAAGTGGTATGGGCTCGTGCCTTCGCGGACTTGATTCATCAAGATCTTGGCGTTTTTGATTGAACTGGCGATGGCGATTTTAAGATTCAAATCGATCCCGGAGCGCTTGCCGTCGATGATGAGGTTTTTCAAGGGGATGGTCGCTTCCTTGATTCCTTTGAGACCCCGAATCGATTCGAAGACGACCTTGCCGTACTCGCGGCCTTGAGTCAAGGCGTAAATGGTCCTGAGCGCGGCTTCGGTCACCCCGCCAGTGACGCCGAACAAAGCTCCGGCGCCGCTAAAGTCGCCGAGCAGGTCCATGTCAAACTCGCCTTCGGGCAAACTCTGGAAGTCAATGCCGCACGATTTGATGTAGTCGCCCAGTTCGCGGGTGGTAATCACCGCGTCGACGTCGGCGTAGGTTTCATGGAGCATCTCGGGACGGGTCTTTTCGTATTTTTTGGCCGTGCACGGCATGGCCGCCACCATAAATATGTCTTCGGGCCGCAAGCCTTGTTTTTCGGCATAATAAGATTTGACGAGGGCCCCCATCATCTGCTGCGGTGATTTGCAGGTCGAGAGATGGTCGAGTTCGTCATGGTAATTGTATTCGGCGTAATTGACCCAACCGGGCGAACAGGACGTGACCATCGGCAAGGCGACCGGTTCTCCCTGAAGGTGCTTTTTCAAGCGTTCCAAGAGCTCAGTTCCTTCTTCCATAACCGTCAAGTCGGCGGTGAAATTGGTGTCATAAACCCGCTCAAAACCCAATCGTTTCAAGGCGGAGCACATTTTTCCGGTCACCCGGGTTCCGATCGGAAGGTCGAATTCTTCCCCTAAGGAAGCGCGCACGGCCGGGGCCACTTGGACAATGACGTGCTTGCCGTCGACTTGCGCCTTCTGGATCCGATGGACTTCTTCATGGACGTACAAGGCTCCGGTTGGGCACACGTTGACGCATTGGCCGCAATAGATGCACGGCACTTGGGTCAAGGAGCGGTTCTCGGCCGGGCCGATCACCGTTTCAAAACCCCGGTGGATGAAATCGACGATGCCGATGCCTTGGCTCTTCTTGCAGGCTTCAATGCAGCGTCCGCACAGGATGCACTTGGAACTATTGCGGCGGATGCTCGGCGAAAGGCGGTCGATCGACGGGGTGGTCATCTTGCCTTCGAAGGGAATCTCGCGGATGCCGCACTTCTCGGCGACCTTTTGGAGTTCGCAGCGGCCGTTGGCTGTGCAGTGGAGGCAGTCATTGACGTGGTTAGAAAGAATCAGCTCGACGCTGTGGCGCCGGGCCCGGAGAACCCGGGGCGAGTGCAAGTTGACCTCCATTCCTTCATGGACCGGGGTGGTGCAGGCCGTCGTCAGGGCGCGCATGCCCTTGACTTCAACGAGGCAGACGCGGCAAGCCCCGGTTTCGACCAAGTCTTTATAATGGCACAAAGTCGGGATGTCGAAACCGACGCTTCGGGCGGCGTCGAGAATCGAAGCAAAGCGCGGGACTTGGTATTCTTGGCCATCGAATTTGACGGTAATCATTTCCATGGTGGTCACCTATATCTTTCTAATGACATCGAACGGGCAACTTGACAGGCAGGTGCCGCATTTGACGCAGACGGTTTGGTTGATCACGAACGGCTCTTTGCCGCGGACGCCGGTGATGGCGCCGACGGGGCAATGGGCGGCGCAAATGCCGCATTTTTTGCATTGATCCGGATTGATGTAATACTTCAAAAGGTCTTTGCACACCTTGGCCGGACAAGTCCGGTCGACGATGTGGGCTTTGTATTCATCATAAAATTTATTCAAAGTCGACAAGACCGGATTGGGAGCGGTTTGCCCCAAACCGCACAAGGAGGCGTCCTTGATGAACAGGGCCAATTCTTTCAAGGTGGTCAAATCGTCCATCTCGGCTTTGCCTTGGGCGATTTTGTCGAGGATTTCTTTCATGCGGGTGGTCCCGACGCGGCAAGGTGTGCATTTACCGCACGACTCGTCGCAGATGAAATCAAGGTAGAAACGGGCCACGTCGACCATGCAGTTGTCTTCGTCCATGACGATGGCTCCCCCGGAGCCCATCATCGACCCGCGTGCGATCAAATTGTCAAAATCAATTGGGGTATCGAGGTCTTCCTCGACCAAGCAGCCGCCGGACGGTCCTCCGGTTTGGATGGCCTTGAATTTCTTATTGTTGGCGATGCCGCCGCCAATGTCGAAAATCAATTCGCGGAGGGTGGTTCCCATCGGCACTTCGACCAAGCCGACGTTTTTGATTTTTCCGGCCAAGGAAAAGACCTTGGTTCCTTTGGATTTCTCGGTCCCGATGGCTTGGTATTTAGCCAAGCCTCCGGGCCGGTAAATGAACGGGATGTTAGCGAAAGTTTCGGCGTTGTTGATAATGGTCGGATGGTCCCATAGGCCTTTGACGGCCGGGAAAGGCGGTTTCGAACGGGGCATGCCCCGCTTGCCTTCGATCGAACTCATGAGCGCCGTCTCTTCGCCGCAGACGAAGGCCCCGGCTCCGACGCGGATTTCGACGTCGAAGGAAAAATCAGTCCCCAATATATGATTGCCGAGCAAGTGTTTTTCACGCAATAATTCGATCGCTTCTTGGAGCCGTTTCGAAGCCGTCGGGTATTCGGCCCGGACGTAGATGAAACCGCGGATGGCGCCAATGCCGTAAGCGGCAATCATCATTCCTTCAAGAATGATATGCGGCGTCCGTTCGGCGATGGCCCGGTCCATGAACGCGCCCGGATCGCCCTCGTCGAGGTTGCAGATGAGGTATTTTTCTGGATCGGATTGCATCCGGGCATAGCGCCATTTGACGCCGGTCGGGTAACCGCCGCCGCCACGACCCCGGAGTCCGGAGTCAAGCGCCGTCTGGATCACGTGATCGGAAGTCATGTTTTCGAGTACATGGGCCAGGGCTTCATAGCCGCCGATTCCCATGTAATGTTCGATATTGTCGGGCTCAATCGTGGCAAAATCGACCATGGCGATGGCCTTTTGCTTTTGATAGAAGGGTATTTGGTCTTGAGTCGGGTACAAAGCCCCGGTGACCGGATCCTTGAAGACCAGGCTTTCGACGATGCCGTTGCCCTTAAGGTCCTTTTCGAAAATCAAGGCGGCGTCGCTCGGTTTCACCAAGCGGTAAAGGGTCCCTTCCGGATAGACGCGGATGAACGGTCCTTGGGAGCATAAGCCGAAGCAGCCGGCGTACAACACCTTGATTTTGTCTTGGAGTCCCTCGGAACGGACCAGTTCGTCGAGTTTGTCTTTGATTTCGCTTGAATGGCTGGCCAAGCAGCCGGTGTCGCCGCAGACGAAGACGACTTTCCGGTCGCCATGGATCAAATCTTGGAACGCGGTTTTGGATTCAGCCAGCCGTTCTTTGAATTCCGTGAGGTTAGTGAATGATTTCATGGCTCTCGGCCTCCATTTTCACGTATTCGTCGATAATGCGCTGGAGGTCGTTGACCTTCACGTGCGGCAATATTTTCCCATTGATGACCATGACCGGGGCCAGGGCGCAAGCGCCCAAGCACCGCAGGATGTCGATCGTGAACAAGCCGTCGGAAGTCGTTTGACCCGGCTTGATACCCAAAATTTCCTCAAGCCGATTGGCAATCTGCTGGGCGTTTTGGACGTAGCAGGCGGTCCCGAGGCAAATGCCGACGACGTATTTGCCTTTGGGTTTCAGCGAAAACATCGAATAAAACGTCACGATGCCGTATATCTCCGCCACGGGGATGTCCAATCGCTTGGAAATGATTTCCTGGACTTCGAGCGGTACGTAGCCGAATTCTTTTTGAAAGGCGCTCAAGATCATCATAAGCGGCGTCTTCATGTCTTGATAGCTGGTGATGATCTCGTCGAGGCGCTTTTTGGCACGGTCGGATAACGGTTTCATCTTTGAACTCCTTTTCGATAATCGAGGGCGTGTTTCAACGGGACGTAACTCAAAATGGCGAGGGCGCCCCCGATCAAAGCGGTCAGCAGTTGATTGACGGAAAACACGGCCGTGAACGCCGCCGACTGGGCTGGCAACAGGTTCATGGTCGGCATAATCAACAAGACGATGGTCGTATAAAGCAAGGCCGTTTTCAACCCGGCAGCGATGGTCACCGCCATCAGACCCCAGGCGATCCGGAACCGATTTGGCAGTTTGACCTTATGAATGAAATGCATCGTGAGGGCGAAAAGGCCGTTTCCCAAGGCGATGAATGGCGTAAATTCAATGAAAGGCGGAGCGATGGCGAGCATGAAGGCGATGAATGGGGAAATAAGCGACACGGCCAAGGCATACGGCCAGCCGATCGTCAAAGCGGTGATGCCGATGATCAAATTGACCCAGCTGCCGACGACGTACTGCGACAAAGGCGCGCTGATGAGGCCGAGCAGGACTTGGCCGCCGATGAGCAGGGCTAAAAGGATACCCGTTAATGTGATGCGACGGATAGCGCCGCTATGTTTATCGCTCATGTTTTGATTTTATCACGCGCCCGCTATGCAATCATAGGGGGTTCGAGGCCATTATATCATTAAAAAAGACCATAAAATGGTCTTTTTATCATTAAATTATGAAAGCGGTTACGCCGCCGGGGTATCGGTCGCGTCGACGAAATCGGCTAGGGCTTGCCCGATGTTGTAGGTATCCCCGTCGTATTCGAACGTGATGATGTCAGTGAAGAATCCAAAGGGATTGCTGACGTCAGTGATGCTCATGAGCAAGGAATTCTCAGGCCGCAAACCCGAGGCGATCAGCGGAAAGACGGAACCGATCTTGTAAGGGGCTTCGGTCGGGTTGTCGATGACCGAGACGGCGCCCAGAATCGGGGAGAAGGAAATGGCCATCACCAAGGCGTAGACATAGCCCTGGGCCAAGCCGAGGACGGCGCCCAGAAGTTTGACTTTTTTCTTTTTGACGGATTTGAGCAGGGGGCCCCACAAGATGAGCCACAGGAAACCCGAGACGAGCCAGGTGACCACCATGGTCGCCAAGACGACGATCAGCCAGCCAAGCATGCGCGAAATCCCGAGCGAGAACGCCACTAAGAAATCGGCGTCGGCGAAAATCGAGGTTCCAGCAAGCGTGCCGACTCCTTCGGCGTAGGCCGAGACGCCGGCCACTAATTCTTGAATCGAGGTGAAGGTGTATGGGGTTCCGCCAAGATCCATGGTGATGCCCATGCCGGTCATCTGCCAGAAGCCGGTGTTCACGAATTCGGTCAAGGCTTCAAGGGCGAATACCTTGACGAGGACGAGCACCAAAATGATGAAGATAAGGCGCCACAACGAACGCCAAACGCCGCGGGAAACGCCGATGCCCAGCGCCACCAAGAGGAAAATGCCGAGGATGATGTCGACAAGATATTGGAATCCGAACACGGCTTGGAGGATTGTATCAATAATAGCGGATAAAACCATAAAGAATTACCTCATACTTAGTTATCAGCCAACAATTGATTATTATACTATGGCAATCATTCATTCATTTCAATATGGGAGCCAGTTTCTTTTATTTCTTTGTCGTCTTCGATTCTTTGGATGCTGATGAAAGCCCGCGACAAGCCTCGGGCCCGGGCGTCGATCTCGTCGACGCTGTTCAAGGTCTTGCGGAGATTGCCGGCCAACTTTTCCCATTCGTCGTCGAATTTGGAAAACTGGACCGCCAGTTTCTTGATTTTCTCGTTCAGTTCGGCGACGCTTTCGGCTCGTTTCCGGTCCAGCCTCAGCAAATTGACCGTGGCCAAGATCGGCTGCAGGGTCGAGGGCGACACGATGATGACGTTGGCCCGATATGCGCTTTCGACCACGTCGAACAAGTGCACGTGCACGAAGGTGAAGATTCCGTCGCTTGGGATGAAGAGCAAGGCGTATGGCGCCGTCACTCCGGGCATGATGTAATCGTCTTTGATTTTGCGGACGTGCAAGAGAAGCTCGTTTTTGAACTTATTCAGCAAAACTTTGTCGTTTTGCCCGCTTTCGAACAATTCCTGATAACTCCGAAAGGGAAACTTGGAATCGATGCAGAGGTGCTTTTCCGGTTCCGGGAGATAGATGGTCACATCGGGACGGATCGTCTTTTGGTAGGGGTTGTCGAGGTTCTTTTGAAAGTCATAGACGTCTTTGACTTCCTCGCCGAACACGCTCCGGACGATGGTTTCCAGCGTGTATTCGCCGAATTGGCCCCGGGACTGGTTGCCTTCAAGGACGCGCCTAAGGCTCGTCACTTCGCCGGACACGGCCGCCAGGGCATCCTGCGTCTTGGCGATTGACCCGAGCTGCTTATTGACCTCGGTCACCGTCTCGTTGGTGGTCTTGAACCCGGCCTCCAGTCTGGAAGCGACGTTGTCGCTGATCGATTTGAATTGACTGTTCAATTGGTCGAGAAGGCTTTTTTGGACGGAGACTTGATTGGCCAAATATTCGGTCTGGGCCGTGACTTGCCTCGTCAAGTATTCTTGTTGCGCCTCGCCGATGGTCATCTTGACCTTGTCCGGCAGGTTCTTCTCCAGCGCGTCCATCTTGGTTTCAAGCTTGCCCAGTTTCTCGTAGTCTTCGTTTCGAAGCGTTCCGGGTCCGGCTTTCGGCATCTTGACGAGAATGAAAGCGAACCCGCCTACGATCAAGACGAGCAAAATCCCGAATATCAAATAGACGGGCCATTCGACCGCCAGGTTCGTCAAGTTCAATCCGTTCATAGCCATGCTCCTTCATCGCGCCAAGGAAAAACCCTCGAAGCGATACCCTTTGATTCTATCATGAAACCCGCTTTTGATGTAGGCGTCGCGTCAAGGATATCCGCGATGGAAAATCAAGTCTTAAAATAATATTTTAATCAGCCTATAATAGGGCCACTAGACGTGACTGAGGAAGTGAGTTTATGGCCGATCGAATTGTCGCCGTGATCGATCTGAAGGCTTTTTACTCCGTGGTCGAGTGCGTGGAGCGCGGCCTTGATCCTTTCGTCACGCCGCTGATCGTGGCCGACAAATCGCGGGGAAAGGGCACCATTGTCCTGTCAGTTTCCCCCTTTTTGAAAGCCCAAGGCATGCCCTCGCGCTGCCGCGTGTACGAACTGCCCAAGCGCGACGATTACATCTTCGCGACGCCGCGCATGAACTTGTACCTTAAAAAATCGGCCGAGGTCATCTCGATCATGCTCGACTTCGTCGGGGAAGACGACCTCCACGTCTACAGCATCGACGAGGCCTTCTTGAATCTTGGCCCCTATCTGCAGCTGTATCGGGCTACCCCGCGGCAATTGGTCGACCGCATCATGAAGAAAATCCACCAAAAACTCGGCCTGTACGCCACCGCTGGCATCGGTCCGAATAATTTCATCGCCAAATCGGCCCTGGACATCGAAGCCAAACAATGCCGCGACGGCATCGCCCAATGGGATCACGAAGACATCAAGACCAAACTGTGGCCCCTGGCCCCGGTTTCAAAGATGTGGGGCATTTCGACCCGGCTCGAATCCCGGCTGAGCGCCATGGGCATTGCTTCCGTCGGCGACCTGGCCGCCTTCTCCAAGGAAACGCTCGTCGCCTATTTCGGAGTAATGGGCGAACAATTGTGGCAGCACGCCAATGGGATCGACGAATCGCTGATCCGGGATAAATACCATCCCGAGAACCCGAGTCTCAGCATGGGGCAGATTCTTTACCGCGACTATCGGTCTAGCGACATCCCGGTCGTCATTGAGGAAATGGTCGACGACCTGTGCATCCGGCTGCGGCTCGAAGGCCGCTTGGCCGGGCTCGTGGCCTTGTACATCGGCTATTCGCAACAAGGCGGTTTCGGGCACCAAATGGCGCTGATCCGGGCCACCGACGACAACGAAATAATCAAGGAATCGTTCATGACCCTCTACCACCGCCACATCGACGCGCGCCAATGCGTCCGCCGGGTCGGGCTGTCGCTTTCCAAACTGCAGCCGCTCACCCCCGAGCAGCTCGACCTTTTCATCGACCCGAAGGAACAGGACCGGCGCCGGCGCCTGCAGCACACGCTTGACGAAATCAAGGTCCGTTATGGAAAAAACGCCGTCTTTCGGGCGACGGCCCTCTTGCCATCGAGCACCACGATTGAACGCCACCGCCTGATCGGAGGCCACCGCCGATGAGCGACCGCGGCATGAAAAAATGGGCGGCCTACGCCTCCTTGATCGAGCAAAAGGGCACCTTGGCCCAAATGCGCTATGAAAAGTCCAAGGTTCCGCGTCCCCACATAAGCGGCGACCAAGCCGCTTTGATCGAGGCTCGGCTTTCGTTTTATGACGGGAGCCCGCTGCGCGTCACCTATTACGAAGACGGCTTCATCCGCGAGGAAACGCTCGTCATCACCAAAATCGACCCGCTGCGCCATTTAATCGAACATCAATCCGGGACGATCGCTTTCAAAGACCTGCTTTCGATCGCCGATTGACCAATAAAACCGAGTCGGTTCCTTGTTTATAGGTTGAATCGCTTTTTCGCGATAAGGTCCGGCCGGGTGCTATGATATGAATAACCATGAAACGGGAAGTCGACATCGCCCTCACCCAACTGCAATCCGGACATCAAGAAGGATTGGCGGTTCTTTATGATTTGACGCGGCGGGCCGTGTTCGCCTTCGTGCTCCCGTTCATCAACGACGTGCAACTGGCCGAAGACGTCATGCAGGAAACCTATGTCAAAGCTTATCAGGCCATCGCTTCCTACCGGCCGGGCACCAATGGCCTCAACTGGCTCTTCACCATCGCCAAGAACATGGCGATGACCATCCTCGAAAGGCGCCGCCGTGAAGAACCCGTCGATTATGACGATCAACGGCAACCGACCGGAGCTAGCCGCGACCATTACGAATTCGACGGTCCGACCATCGCCCTCGCCAAGAAAATACTCCCGGAAGACGAACAGCAAATCCTCTTCCTGTATGTCATCGGTGAATACAAACATCGAGAAATCGCCGCCCTGCTCGAAATGCCGATTGGAACCGTGACCTGGAAATACCAACTCGCCATCAAAAAAATGAAAGAATCCCTCATGAAGGAAACCCGCCCATGAACGAACGCCAAATCAAACGGAAAATGAAACGCGAGGCCGACCGGCTCGTCCCCGACGTTTTATCGAGCGTCTATGCCCGCCTTGATTTGGAAAAACCGCAAACGAAGCGGCCATCGGCCCCTTGGAAATGGGGAATGGTAACCGCCGGAGCCATGGGCGCCCTGGTCTTGGCCTTGGTCCTTCCAAGCTTGCTCCCCGGCCCGATCGTCAGCGAAGCCGAAGCCTACGTCCGTTTGAAATACGTGGCCGCTTCACTGATTGAAGCCGAAGAACCGGAACCGGCCGTTGAAATCAACTACCTTCCGACGACGGATGCGACCCCGATATTCGCCTACAAAGTCAGCCAGCGGGGCAAGACGATGACCCTCGACGACAAACAAAACAACGCTTTATACGCCGAAAACGAAGCCTCGAAAATCATTGCCGGCGGTTTGGGACTGCGCAACTCGATCAAAAAGGATCCGGTCGCCTTGGCGGTGTCCTTAACGAACTTGGCGCGCCAAGCCGGCTATCTTGAATCGTACGCCAAAGGCAACGTCGTGGCCTACAGCGTGACTTCGGCCGACGCGACTTATCAAGATAAAATCAAAAACGAACTCCAAACAGCGATTGATGACTATTTCCGCGAGCAATTGATCTATGGCATCGCCTACGAAGACGCCGAACTCGAAGCTCCCGATTTTTCGGGTTATGAAGATTTCGCCGACGAGATCGACTCCTATCGGCAGCAATTCGATTTCCGCCGCCATCAACACGACGACGACGACAAGCAGCGCGGTTCCAATTGGGGCGAAGACCTCGACGAGTGGATGGACGATCACCGCGGCAATCACGGCCAGCCCGGCAGCAGTTCGGGATCTTCATCGGAAACGGGCGGCTCCCACCATCACGACAGCGGCCAGAATAACACAAATTAGAAACGATCGTGGTTTGTTTTCTTAATGCATAAATAATTTAATGCGTCAGTGACGCGTTTTTATTTTTGCGCTGGAAATTCATATTGATTGTGTTCCCATTTAGGAGTAATTTTAATCATCATGCGAGGTCATAAATGAACGGTCATCATTACACGAAGAAAGACATACTCCAACTAGCGCAAGACGAAGGCGTGCGTTTCGTCCGTTTGCAGTTCACCGACATGCTCGGCACCATCAAGGCGGTCGAAATCCCCTCTTCGAGGCTCGAAGACGCCATCAACGGCAAGATCATGTTCGACGGCTCGTCGATCGAAGGTTTCGTTCGAATCAAGGAAGCCGACATGTACCTGCGGCCGGACCTGGACACCTGGCTGATTCTAACGTTTGAAAACATCAATTACGGCAAGGTCGCCCGCTTAATCTGCGACGTCTACACCCCCTATGGAAAGCCGTTTCAAGGCGATCCGCGCTACATCTTGAAGCGCGCCATCAAACGAATGAACGACATGGGCTACGCCAATTTGAACATCGGGTTCGAACCGGAATTCTTCCTCTTCAAACTGGACGAACGGGGCAATCCGAGCACGACGTTCCCGAATGACGCCGGCGGCTACTTCGACATGGCACCCCTCGACGGAGCCGAATACGCCCGTCGGGACATCACCCTGGAGATGGAACGGCTCGGCTTCGTGGTCCAATGCAGCCACCACGAAGTGGCTAACGGCCAACACGAGATCAATTTCCTGTTCACCGACGTCCTGGCCGCCTGCGACAACGTTCAAACCTTCAAGCAATTGGTGAAGGTCACCGCCCGCCGCCACAACTTGTTTGCCACTTTCATGGCCAAACCGATTTCTTCGATCGCCGGGAGCGGCATGCACACCAACTGCTCGCTGTCCGACGCCGAGGGCAACAATATCTTCTACGATGAAGCCGATCCGATGAAATTGTCGCTCCTGGCCCGTAAATGGATGACCGGCATCATAAAACACGCCCGCGGTTTGGCGGCGCTGACCAACCCGACCGTCAATTCCTACAAGCGCTTGATCCCCGGTTACGAAGCCCCTTGTTATGCCTGCTGGAGCGACGCCAACCGCAGCGCCATGATCCGGATCCCGGCCATTCGGGGCATGAACACCCGGACCGAAATCCGCAACGTCGATCCGATGGCCAATCCTTATTTGGCCTTGGCGGCCATTCTCATGTCCGGCCTCGACGGGATTCAAAACCCGGCCTCCGAGACAGTTCCCCCGGTCTACGACAACATCTTCGCCTTGACCCGCGAGCAACGCGAAGCCCAAGGGATCCCGAACCTTCCCGAGAACCTCAAGGACGCCATCAAGGAATTAAAATCCGATCCATTGATGCTGGAGACCCTTGGCGACCACACCTTCAACAAATACATCTACGCCAAGGAGCTCGAATGGGACGAGTACCGCAAGTTGGTTTCCGATTGGGAACTCAAAAAATACCTGAGCGAATAAACTTCGCTTTCTAAGCACAAAAAAAAGTAGACTTCCTTTTTTATGGGGTTGTCTACTTTTTACATTAAAGTTTCATCCGATTGTATGGGCCTTATTTTCTTATAGTTTTGTGATGGTCACGGTGGCCGAGCTGGCGCTGACCCCGGTGATGTTTATCTCATAACCAATCGAGGATCCGTCGTTAAAGCGGCCGCCGCTTCGGGGAAAGAAATCCGCGAAGTCGGTCGGATTGAACTCGTCGCCGACCTTGAACAAGGTGCCGTTATCGGCGATATCGCCCTCGAGGAAGGTGTTGGTCCCACCGGCTTCGAGCAAGTGCAAAAGTTTGTAGTCTTCGTCGGCGCTATAATCGACCGAATTGCTATGGGCGATGTAGGGATAAGATGCGGCGCTCCCGACGGCGCTATCGGTATAGTTGATGAAGGCGCCGGTGGTGTTCGAAAACAAGCCCAACCGCGAATCGACGTGGTAGATTTTGATTCCAGGAACCGTAAAGCCGCGAACGTTGTTACCCGGATAACCGCCGACTTCCGAATCCTGTTCGTTGAGGCCGGTCGGGGTATAGAATTCGATGGCCAGGTACTCGTCGAAGGCCGAACCGTTCCAATCGTCGTTGATTAGGATAAATTGGCCCGAGGACTCAAATGGGCTCAAGCTGATGGTGGTGGTCGTCTTGGTCCCGTCGACCACGAAGGGATCGGACCAGCCGAGGAAGAATTTGCTGTAGGCGTTATGGTCGAGGACATTATAGTCCATCATGTCGAGGCCGCCGGCCGCGCCCCAATCGCCTTCGGTGTAGGAATAATAATCGTCGAGACCAAGGACATGTCCCGTCTCGTGAACGTAGGTGTGGGCGTCGACTGCCGCGCTGCCGTATCCTTCATACATGAAATCGTAGCTGGCCCAGGCATAAGTCATCGGGACCGGGCTTGACAGGCTCGCGTAATTCCAATTGTCATAATCCCAATAGGTATAAGCCCAAAAAACGCTTTCCCCGTCGATTGAATATGCGGCATTTCGGCTATTTGGGTTGTTGTAGATGATCCAAACAGCGTCGATAAAGCCGTCGTTGTCTTGATCGTATTCGGTTAACTCGGAACCGCTGTAGTTCTTATACCAATCGATGGCTTGTTCGACGATGAGCCAAGTGGGATCATAATAGCCAGCATAATCGCCGGAGGTGCGATTGTTGCTTGCAAACGCCGAAGACGACATCGCCGACTCATAGACCGGAGTCACGATTCCGTCCAGGTGCAATTGGCCGTAGCTAGACTTTTCATAGTAGCTGGCGACCGATTCCCAACCGGTGTCCGACGATTCGCCGAAAAACACCTCTTCCAAATCGGCCCGGCGAGCGGTGCAAAAGTTGGAAGCGCAAGGATAGTCGGAGAAGGTCACCGGGATGACCAGGAGTTTCTGATCGCCCGCGGCCGGCAGCGAAAAAAGACCGGCGCCGTCATTGTAATCGTTTTGATCGATCGAATAACTGGCCGGCTGGTAATACCCGGCTCCCGGTTCGATCGAAACCGAGGTCGTACCCGGCTGGCTCGACGAGCCAAACGGCAGCGAGAAAGTGATGTCGCAGGCCGTAAGCCCAAATGTCAACAAAGACAATAGGGGAATCGTTCGCGCAAGTTTGCGTGGCATGAGGTTGACCTTAGAATGCCCAACTGCCGTGTTTGAAGATCGGGACACGGCGTCCGTCGCGGGTATAGCCGTCAATGTTCAATTCACGGCTCCCGATCATGAAATCGACGTGGATCATCGAATCGTTGATGCCAAGTCGGGCAAAATCCTCTTTCTGGTATTTTTCGTAATTGACGATCGTGTTCGTAAAACCGCGGCCCAAGGCCAGGTGGCAGGCAGCGTTTTCGTCAAACAAGGTGTTAAAGAACAAGACGCCGCTTTGGCGAATCGGCGATTCAAAGGGGACAAGGGCTACTTCTCCGAGCATCAGGGCGCCTTCGTCCATGTTCACCATTTGTTCCAAGAGATGTTGATTGCGTTTGGCCTTGACTTGGCTGACGCGACCGTCTTTGAAGGTGATCGAAAAATCTTCAATCAGTTCGCCTTTATAGGACAAGGGCATCGAGGCGAAGACGGTTCCCTCGGCCTTGCCTTTCATCGGCGAGGTGAAGGTTTCCTCGGTCGGCATGTTCGGATTGTAGAACACGCCTTTCATGGTCTTTTCGCCCCCGCCGATCCATTGGGCTTCGGGGATGAGCCAGACTTTGAAATCGGTTCCTTGGGGCGAGGTGTAATGCAGATGATCGAGCTTGAGGTCATTTAAATAGCGGCAGCGGCCTTCGATCTCGGCGTTATGCTCTTTCCAAGATTTGACTGGGTTATTGGTCACCCGGGCGGCGGTGAAAATCGCCTCCCAAAGGGCATTGATGGCTTGTTTTTTATTCAAGTCCGGGAAGACTTTTCGGGCCCAGCCCTCGCCGGGAACGGCGACGATGGTCCATTGGTATTTGTTTTCCATTTGGTCCCGAATCGGTTTGATGATCGGGTATATTTTCATTTGGGCTTGGGCCAGTTTGGCTTGATCGACGCCCTTAAGCCCATCGGGGTCTTGGGACATGATGTGGATCATGGCCGGAAGCTTTTCGGCCGCGTATTTGAGTTTGGCCACGCGCCATTCGGGCATGGTCGCCAAGGTATCGAGGCTCATGTAGGTGGCGCCTACCCGTTCAAGCGGTTGGTGCGACCAATCGACGCTGACCCGGCTCGCCCCGGCCTTGTAAGCCTCTTCGGCCACCATGGTGACGAATTCCGGTTGGTCCAAAGCCGCGTTGATGACGACTTCCTGGCCTTTGCGAACGTTGACGCCCATTTTAACGACAAGTTTGGCATATTTTTTCAATTGGCTCTTTTTCATGGTAAACTCCTTATGTCGATATTTTAGCGACTTCTTAATCAATTATATATTAAAACGAGGTTTCCCTATGAAACGTAGCAAAATCATGAAGCTCGTCATCGCCGGATTGCTGATTGCCTTCGGGGCGGCGGCGATGATTAAGCCCGACCTCGTTTACGGGGTCATCAACTACCTTCTCGGGATCGGTTTGATGGCGAACGGCTTAGTGTTGATCCTCGAATTTTTTTCGATTCCAAAGGAAATCAAGGACCGCTACTACCAATTGGTGGGCGGCCTCGCCTTCGTGGCGGCCGGGGTTGCTCTCCTGATTATCCCAATCGGGGTCATCCAGGTCATCATCGGGCTTTTTGTCGCCATCGGTTTGCTCTTGATCGGCTTGTTTTTGATCAGTCGGGCGCTTTTGGAACGCCGGCATTATGATGGTTGGGTCATTCGCCTCTTGATTGGCATCATCACCTTGATTGGAAGCCTGCTCGTCTTTTCGAAACTGGGCGACACGAGCGACGCCATCGCCCGCATCATCGGCGGGGTAGCCATTTACATCGGCATCAATAACCTGCTCGGGGCGGTCTTGCTCAAACCGAGGTCGAAAGACGACCCCGACAAGATCGACATCGATTTCACCAAGAAATGAAAAACGGCCTATTGGCCGTTCGTATAATCGGTTAGCTCAAGGAAGCGCGGCAAGCTCTCGCACCAAGCCGAGAAGGTACGCCACTCGGTCAGTTTGTGGTTTTTCCTTTGAAAATACATCGTCTTCAATTGCTGGTAATTGGTGGTCATCGTCGCCCCGAGGCAAAATCCCGACGGGAGCGAGGCCACGATTTCGCGCCATTTCGTTTTCTTGAGGGGATCATCTTCAGCCATACCCTGATATTCATCAATCAGGCTTTGAACGAGATCCAAGACGCCCAGATGGGTCTCCTCGACGCATTGGTCCCGGAGCGAAAATTTCATCAAGCAGTGCATGGTCGACTGGCTCGACACGAAATCGAACCAATGGTAGCGTTGGGCTTGCTTCCACCAGTAGAGGGGTGCCGTCACGTTCATCTGAACGATGACGCCTTTGAGGTAATTGTCGTGCCCTTCGCCGTTATGGGTCCGGCCTAATCGAGCTGCCCGGGTGAAGTCTTTTTCCTCGACCGGGCCGGTTTCGATTATGGTCCGCATCGGGTTGCCGCTGGCCTTTACGGCAAGTTCGAGCCCATATACTTGGGTTCCGGTTATGTTAAATTTCATGGGCATAAGCCTCCCAAACGTTGGTAATCAAAGCTAAACGGGTCAAGAGACCGACCCCGCCGGGAACCGGCGTTTGCACGGCCACGGGTAAACCCGGTCGCGCGTCGCCGAACAGTTGTCCCTCGACGCGGTTGATGCCGACGTCGACCACAAAGGCGGTCGCCTTCAAGGGTTGGCGGTCCAAAAACCATTTCTTGCCGACGGCCACGCAAACCAAATCGGCATGGGCCAAATAGAAATCCATGTCTTCGGAACGCGTCTTGGAGTGCAAGACCGTGACGTTGGCGTGCCGCGAGATGAGCAAGGCGGCCAAGGGTTTTCCGACGATGTTCGAGCGCCCGATGACGACGGCGTTCGCTCCGACGAAATCAAAACCGAGGTACGACAAGTAGTCGACGATGCCCTTTGGGGTGCAGGTGACAAGACGGCTCAGCGGATGGAAACCGTCGACATCTTTCAAGGGATTGACGGCCAATTTGACGTGGTTTTCGTCGATATGTTTCGGTAGGGGCATCTGGACGATGAGTCCGTGGACCGTCTCGTCAAGGTTGTATCGATTGATGGTTTCAAGCAGTTCGACTTCGCTCGCGGTGACCGGCAATTTGACGAGGGTCGCCTCGATGCCGACTTCTTGGCAATCGGACAGTTTCCCGCGGATGTAGGTGTCGCTCGCCGGATCGGCGTTGGCTTGGATGATGACCAGTCGCGGATGGCCGCCCCGAGCGGCGATTTGGGCGGCCAATCGGCGTTTTTGTTCAGCAACGTATTCTTTGATTGTCATGGGCCACCTCCGGATTGACTGCATTATAACATAGTCTTTGGATATCTTGGCCGGGCCAATAAAAAAAGAGCCCGGATGGGCTCTCCTAGGAACTGATTTATATTCTTTATGCGGCCGCGGTCAAGGCGTTGACCAACAAGGCCAACATGAAGAAAACCACCGCGAAGCCAAAAGTCAGCCATGAAATGAAAAGCTCGCTGCCGCGTTCTTTCGTCTTGACGAAAATGTTCATGCCGGTACCGGTGATGGCACCCGAAGCGCCTTCGGACTTGCCGCCTTGCAGCAACGACAGGATGATGACGATGACGGCGACGATCAGAAAGATGATATCTAATGGACCCATGAGAAACCTCCGTGAACTAAGAGTTGCTTACAGCAAATAACATTTTACCATTAAAGCGGGAAAATTAAAGAAAAACATCATCGAACATCTTATTTGATATTGTATTCGCTCTTCAATTCGAACATGATGTCGCGGATTTTGGCCGCAGCTTCGAAATCGAATTGCTTGGCCGCTTCGCGCATTTGCCGTTCGAGTTGGCGGATTTTGGCTTCGATTTCGCTGCGCGGGGCTTTGCCGATGACGCTCGCGATTTCACCGAGGGTGTCGTCGATAGCCTTGATTGGGCGCTGGATTTCCTTGACGACGGTCGTCGGCACGATGCCGTTTTCGTCGTTGTAGCGGATTTGGATTTCGCGACGGCGGTTGGTCTCCTCGATGGCCGCCCGCATCGAGTCGGTCATCTTGTCGGCGTACATGATCACCTGGCCGTTGACGTTGCGGGCCGCCCGGCCAATCACTTGAATCAAGGAGCGGGCCGATCGCAAAAACCCTTCCTTGTCGGCGTCGAGAATGGCAATAAGAGACACTTCGGGGATATCGAGCCCTTCCCGCAAGAGGTTGATGCCGACCAATACGTCGTATTTTCCCTTGCGGAGCTGATAAATGATCTCGGTCCGTTCCAAAGTTTTGGTCTCGCTGTGCATATAGACGACTTTGATGTTCCGATGTTTGAGGAACGAGGACAGATCCTCGGCCATGCGGATCGTCAAGGTGACGATCATCGTCCGTTCGTGACGTTCGACCCGCTTGTTGATCTCGTTAACCAAATCGTCGATTTGCCCCAAGGTCGGCCGGATTGATATCATCGGGTCGACGAGGCCGGTCGGACGGATGATTTGCTCGACCACCTGGCCGTGGCATCGTTCGAGTTCGTAATCTCCGGGGGTGGCACTCGTGCAAATCACCTGCGGCGTCAGGGCTTCGAATTCGTCGAATTTGAGAGGACGGTTGTCCAGGGCCGAGGGCAGGCGGAACCCATATTCGACTAGGGTCGTCTTCCGGCTGCGGTCGCCGTTGTACATGCCGCGGACTTGCGGGAACGTGACGTGGGATTCGTCAATCACCAGGAGAAAATCCTTCGGAAAGTAATCGATCAGGCAGAACGGGCGCGAACCCGGGGCCCGCTTGTCGATGTGGCGCGTGTAGTTTTCAATCCCGGGGCAGGTCCCGAATTCCTGCATCGATTCGATGTCCTGCTTGGTGCGCATCTCGAGCCGTTGGGCTTCGAGGAGCTTGTTGTTCTCATTGAAATAATGGAGTCGCTCGTTGAGTTCGAGGGCGATCGTGTGGCAGGCGTCCATCACCCGTTGGTGGGTCGAGGCGTGGGTATAGGCCGGGAAGATGTAATAGACGTTGAAAGTGTGCCGGACCTCACCCGTCAAGAGGTCGACCATGGCGATGCGTTCAATCTCATCGCCGAAAGTGTCGATTTTGATGGCGTAATCGTCATTGTTGGCCGGGACGATTTCGATGACGTCGCCCCGAACCCGGAAGGTCCCCGGCGCCAAATCGAGGTTGTTGCGCTTGTATTGGCCATCGATCAGGGCTTTGAAAAACTTCCGCCGCTGAATCGTCTCGCCGACCCGAATCAAAAAGACCAATTTCTTGTATTCGTCAGGATCGGTCAACCCGTAGATGGAGGCCACCGAGGCCACGATGATGGTGTCGCGCCGTTCGACCAGGGAGTTGACCGCGCTGGTGCGCAGCATCTCGATTTCCTCGTTCATCAAGGCGTTTTTTTCAATGTAGGTGTCGGTTTTCGGCAAATAGGCTTCCGGTTGGTAAAAATCGAAGTTGGACACGAAATACTCGACCCGGTTGTCGGGAAAAAGATCTTTGAATTCGCCGTAAAGCTGTCCGGCCAGCGTCTTGTTGTGGACCAAGACCAAGGTCGGGCGCTGGACTTGTTGGATCACGTTGGCCACGGTAAAGGTCTTGCCGGTGCCGGTCGCCCCGAGGAGCACTTGGAGCGGACGGCCTTCCTCGAGCCCGGCCACCAATTGCTTGATGGCGTCCGGCTGGTCGCCGGTCGGCTTGAAATGCGACTTAAGTTGAAACTTCTGGTCCATTTTTTGGTTTCTTCCGATTACGGCCGTTCAACCGTTGCGGGAATGGTTCGAACCCATAGCCGTTTATCGATTTCACATTCGTGAAGATGGCGAAAGCCTTCGGGTCGACCTCGGCGATGAATTCCTTGAGCTTGGCCAATTCCTTGCGGTCGAAGGCCACTTGGATCATCTTGTAATCGGCCCCGCCGTAACCGCCCTTGACCGGGACGATCGTCGAGCCGCGTTCAAGATCTTGAAGGATGAATTGGTTAATATCGTCAGACTTGGTCGAAATGATCGTTCCAAGGAACGAAGAGGAAAGGCCGATGAAGACCATCTCGATCACCATGGCCGAGATGAAGGCCGAGATGATTCCGTAGAAGCCGGGGATGATCCCGATGGCGAACATGCCCGAGCCGATGATGATGGCGTCGATGGTGAAGGAACTGATTGATTGTTTGATGTCAAAGTACTTCTTGAAAATGAAATAAAGGACGTCGACGCCGCCGGTCGATCCGCCGGCCAAAAACGTCAAGGCGACACCGAGCCCAAGCAAGGCCCCGCCGAAAATGGCGGCTAACAGTAGATGCATCTCGTTAGCGGAATCGAATCCGATCGGGTTTTCGGGAATCACCCGCAGGATGATCGACAAGGCAATCGGGTAGACGATGGTTGAAATCAAGGTGTTGAGGGAAAATTTCTTGCCGAGGATGATCCATCCGAGGATGAACAAAAACACCGACAAGACCCCGACCGTGATGTCGACCGGGATTTGCCAGACGGCCTTCAAGATGATGGCAATCCCCGAGAGGCCCCCGTTGATGATGTTGCCCGGGACGAGGAACATGCCGGTGCTCACGGCGATGATGAGGCTGCCCAAGACGATCAAGGCCGCGTTTTTGACGATTTGGATCTTGGCTTTGTGCGACAAATCCTTAAGTACTCCCACGTTTCTTCGCCTCGCTTTCGAGATAGGCATACATGAACGAATCGAGATGCCCGTCCATCACTTTGGCGACGTCGCCTTCTTGATGGTCGGTGCGATGGTCTTTGACCATGGTGTAGGGACAGAAGACATAGGAGCGAATTTGGCTACCCCATTCGATGTTCTTCTGTTCGCCGACGATCTGGTCCATCTGCGATTGCTTTTCAAGCATCTTCCGTTCGTAAAGTTTTGATTTCAAAAGATTCATGGCCAGGGTTCGGTTTTGCAGTTGCGTGCGCGCCGATTGACTCGCGGTGATGAGCCCAGTCGGAAGGTGGGTGATGCGGACGGCCGTTTCCACCTTGTTGACGTTTTGTCCGCCGGCGCCGCCGCTCCGATAGGTGTCGATTTTGATGTCGCTATCGTGGATTTCAATGTCGACGTCGTCGCTGAATTCGGGAATGACGTTTACCGAGGCAAACGAGGTATGGCGCCGCCCGGCGGCGTCAAACGGCGAGATGCGGACCAAACGATGGACGCCTTTTTCGCTTTTGAGCAAGCCATAGGCATGATGGCCGCGCACGATCATGGTCGCGCTTTTGAGCCCAGCCTCGTCCCCGGGGATGTAATCGAGGACTTCCATTTCGAATTGTTTGTCTTCGGCCCAGCGGACGTACATCCGGTAGAGCATGTCGGCCCAATCGGTCGACTCGGTGCCGCCGGCGCCGGGATGGATTTCGATGACGGCGTTCAATTCGTCGAATTCGTGGGCGAACAGAAGTTCCAAACGCATCTGTTCGACCGCGGCCTTGAGGGTGGCCAGTTCGCGTCCGGCTTCTTCGATCAAGGCCTCGTCGCCTTCGGCGAGTTCCACCAGTTCGACAAGGTCGCCAAAAGTGCTTTTGATGTATTGGGCCCGTTCCAGGACCCGTTCATTGTCCTTCAAGCGGGCGCTGACGAGCTTGGCGCTACGGGAATCCGACCAAAAGTCGTCGCTTTCCATCGCCTGGCGGTCGGCTTGAATCAGTTGTTGGAGTTTGCCGAGGTCAAAGAGAGTCACTGACTTGCTGCACTAAGGGCGCTAAGTCATTTAACTCCGTTTTCAAAAGGGCGTATTCCATTTTAGGCGTCTCCGGGCGGGGTCGCTTCGGGAGTCGGGGCCCCATTGGCCTCGGTGGCTTCCGGGGCGGGTTTTCGAATTTCGACCCGGGCGTTAAGCAAGTTCAAGACGACTTCGACGGCAATTGTGTCGTTGCATTCCTGAAAGAGGCGATAGCCTTCGTTGACGTAGTCTTGAAGCGGGTTGGTGTTGGCGTAGCTGCGGAGGTGGATCCCTTCGCGGAGGTGTTCCATCGTGTCGATGTGCTTGGTCCAGTTGCGGTCGATCGAACGAAGGGAAATCTGCCGTTCGACCTGGTTGGCCAAGTCCTCGGCCCATTCATGGCGCCGTTTCTTGTAGTTGGTAAGCATCAAAATCGACAAATCCTCGCCAACTTCCTCAAGCGGCGACTCTTCGTAAGCGGCCGGTTTGATGGTCCCTTCGGGCAAGAAGCGCGGTTCCACTTCTTTCTTGAGCAACTGGCCGCGGACCGTCATCGAGCGATCGTCGGGTTCGATGGCCTTGCGGGCCAAGAACATGCCGGTTAAATCGAAGAATTCGTGGATCAGGTAATTGATTTCGGCCGCGAACAGGATGTCGTCGCGTTTTTTATAGGTGATGGCCCGTTGCTTGGCCAAGACGTCGTCGTAATCGAGGAGGTTCTTCCGGGCGTCGAAGTTTTGGCCTTCGATCCGTTTTTGGGCCGAGGTGATCGACTTCATGACCATCGAATTCTCGATGGCATCGTCGCCGAGTTTCGAAAAGATGGCGCGGAGGGCGTCGCTTCCGAACCGAATCATCAATTCGTCGTCGAGGCTGACGTAAAACCTTGAATAGCCCGGGTCGCCTTGGCGGCCGGTGCGACCCCGAAGTTGGTTGTCGATGCGTCGGGCTTCGTGGCGTTCGGTCCCGAAGACGCACAAACCGCCCAAAGCCTTGACTTCGGCGTTGATTTTGATGTCGGTGCCACGGCCGGCCATGTTGGTGGCGATGGTGATCATGCCCTTTTCGCCGGCGTGCTTGATGATGTCGGCTTCGCGGGCGTGGTTCTTGGCGTTTAATAAATCGTGTTTCAGATGGGCTTGGGTCAAGAGCGCGCTCATCTCTTCCGAGGCTTCGACCGAGGGGGTGCCGATCAGGATCGGTTGCCCCTTTTCGTGGCGTTCGGTAACTTCGGAAAGGAGCGCCTTGAGCTTGGCCTGCTTGGTGGCGTAGACCAAATCGATGGCGTCGAGGCGGGCGATCGGCCGGTTGGTCGGGACCACGATGACGCGCATGTTGTAGATTTTGCGGAATTCCTCTTCTTCGGTCTTGGCGGTGCCGGTCATGCCGGAGAGCTTCTTGTAGAGCCGGAAGAAGTTTTGGTAGGTGATGGTCGCCAAGGTGACCGTTTCTTGCTTGATTTCGACCCCTTCCTTGGCTTGAATCGCCTGATGGAGGCCGTCGCTGTATTCGCGGCCTTTGAGGATTCGGCCGGTGAACTGGTCAATCAACTGGATCTGCCGTTCGGAGTCGACCATGTACTCGACGTCGCGCATCATGATGTAGTTGGCTTTCAAGGCTTGGTGGATCCGGTGGACCAAATCGGCGTATTCGGGATTATAAAGGTTTTTGACCCCGAACATGCGTTCGGCCATGTTGTTGCCTTCGTCGGTCAGGTTGCAGGTTTTGGTCTTCACGTCGACGGTGAAATGCTTTTCGCGCCGCAGGGTTTTGACGAAGCGGTCGGCGATGTTGTATTGGCTGGCGGTGGCTTTGGCGCCGCCGGAAATGATAAGCGGCGTTCTGGATTCGTCAATGAGGATTGAGTCGGCTTCGTCGATGATGGCGTAATCAAGGCCGCGCAGGACTCGGTCCTGGACCCGGCTCGACATGTTGTCGCGCAGATAATCGAACCCAACTTCGGAGTTGGTCGTGTAGGTGATGTCGCAAAGGTAGGCTTCCTTTTTCTCGGTGGTCGTCTTTTCACGCAGGTTGACCCCGACGGTCAAGCCGAGGAACCGGTAGATTTGTCCCATCCAGTCGGCGTCGCGGCTGGCTAGGTATTCGTTGACGGTGACCACGTGGACCCCCTTGCCGAGCAAGGCGTTCAAATAAACGGCCATCGTCGCCGTCAAGGTCTTGCCTTCGCCGGTCTTCATCTCGGCGACATCGCCTTGATGGAGGGCCAAGGCCCCCACGATTTGGACCGGGAACGGGAATTCGCCTAACGTCCGTTTGGCCGCTTCGCGGCTGACCGCGAAGGCTTCGTATTTGATGTCGTCCAGGGTTTTGCCATTTTTCAGCTGTTCGCGAAAATAAGCGGTCTTGGCCCGCAGGTCTTCGTCGGTCAAAGCCGCCATGGTTGATTCTAAGGCCAGCACTTGCTGGGCTTCTTTCTCGAGTTTTTTCAAGGCTCGGGCATCCAAGCGCAATAATTTATCGATAAATCCCAATGTCCGATCCTCCTTTCAAATCCAATTGTATATTTTATCTTATTACTACCTATATTCCAAATAAAGATTGAATCGCAAAATGTCATTTATTGAGGCGGGTGCGCGCCATCAACAAGATGCGAATCGTCTTTGGGCCGGCTTTTTCAAGCAATTCGACCGCGGCTCTTAGCGAGGCTCCGCTTGTCATCACGTCATCGACGAGCAATACTTTTCTTCCTTTTAGTTCCTGGCCCCCTTGCCATCCGAACACGCCACGGATCCGTTGCCGTTCCTCATATGAGAGGTCGGCTTGCTTGTGAGCCCGCAGTTTCTTCAATACCTTCATAATTGGCAACTTCAACCCACTGAACATGGCTTCGACATGGTTGAATCCCCGCGCCTCGTCGTGCTCGTGCCAACTGGGTAACGGAACGACGAGGTAACCTCGGTATCTCCAACGGAGATAATGACGGAATCGTTCCAGGAACATCGCCTTCAATTCATAATCGCCGCAACCTTTGAAACGGTACAACTGCTCCTTGATCCAAGAATCGTAATCGTAGATGGCCAGGGCTGGTATCCCATCAAGGTCAAACGTCGAAAATCGCGGTTGAAACGCTTCGTGGCAGCGGTCGCAAACGGTTAAAGTCCCATCGAGAAGCGTGGCGATGCTTCTGACTGAAATCGGCTTATAGCACAACTTGCAAATGTGCGTTGGCATGGTTGATGGTTTTTATGGCGGCGAGCATGGCCGGAGTGCGGCGCCGGCTCAAGAAAGTCACCTCGCCTTCAGGAGCCTCCGCCTTGCGCCCGACGCGGCCGGACATCTGAAGGAGCGTCCCTTCGTCGAAGAGCGGATGGTCGGCGGCGAACACGACGACTTGGAGGTTCAAGACGGTGATGCCCCGCTCCAGCACTGAAGTGCTGATCAAATAATCATAGCGGCCCGCTCGAAACGAGTCGATGATTTCCGTCCGGTCGGGGCGTAACGAATGAACCAAGGCCCCTTTCTTCGCAAAGATTTTCACATAAAAGAACAATCGCTCGCCGATGGCGATGGTCGGGACGAAAATCAGCAGGGGTTTTCCCTCTTTTCGATAGCGGATGATGAATCCGAGCAAGCAATCGAAATTAAATAAAAGCGAAGATACGATCGTCTTTGGAACCGGGAGCGGATGCCGGTGATACCGCGTCCACAAACGCAAAATGTGATGTCCGGGAGCCCGAAACCGCTCGATCAAGGCCGGGGTTGGGGTGGCGCTCATGGCCACGAGCACTCCTTTGAGGCTGCGACGCGCAAACGCCTCCAAGACCGGGTCGTCCTTGAAGGGAAAGGCGTCGCATTCATCGATCACCAGAAGGTCGAAATAGGCCACGTAACGATAGATCTGGTGCGTCGTCAAGATGACGATGTCCCCTTGGAGCTCGTCGTGATGGCCCCCATAAACGGCGGTGATGGTCAAACGCGGGAAGGCTCCGCGCAAACGCCCGGCCAACTCGATGACGACGTCGCGTCGCGGTATCGCCAAACCGACCTCGTGTCCGGAATCGATTGCCGCGGCCATGACCGCGTAAACGATTTCAGTCTTGCCGGCCCCGGTCACCGCGTGGACCAAAACGTGTTCTCCGTTACGATAATGGGCGACCAATTCCTCCGATAACGCCTTCTGCTCTTGGCTCAGTTCGTAATCCAATTTCAATTCGGCGTCGCTCGATGACGGGAACACGTCGGCTTCCGCTTCCTGGCCTTTAAAAACGATGCAGCGGCGACAATAAGGCCGATTGGAGATGAATCCGACATAACGGGGATCGTCATTGCCGCAGCGCGGGCAAACAAAAAGGGAGTCCATGCTTACTAGTAGGCTCCCTTTCTGATTTATGGTTATTGGCAGTAATGCTTGTCTTCGTAATCTTTGATGATGTCGACCCGGGTTTTGTGGCGCCCGCCGTCGAAGGGAGTCTCAAGGAAAAGGTCCACGCGTCGCAAGACGTCGTCCAGTTTCATGAAGTGGGCCCCGAAGGCGATCATGTTGGCGTCATTGTCGCGGCGAGTCAATTCGACGACTCTGTCGTCATAGGCGACCGCACAGCGGACTCCTTTGACTTTGTTGGCGGCAATCGAGATGCCGATGCCGGTGTTGCAGATGACGATGCCGAAATCGGCTTGTCCCGAAGCGACGAGCTCGCCGGCCGGGATGGCGTAGCTCGGATAATGGCAGGAACCATAATCGAAAGTTCCTCCGTCGATGGATTGATGGCCTGATTCTTTCAAATGCTTGATGATGGCGGCTTTTAAATCGAAGCCCCCGTGGTCGCTCGCAACGACGATTTTCATGGCTGTTTTTGACCTTTCTTCATTATTTCTTCGAGCGTCAACGTCCCTTGACGAATCAGTTTGACATGATCGTCGCCGTCGATTTCGATTATGGTTGAAGGCTTTCCTCCGACCACGCTTCCGAAGATGACCCCGCCAATTTCCCCATCGAAGGTTTGAAAGACTTCTTCACCGGTCAAGGCCGGCGGTTCGTCGGCTTTGTTGGCGCTCGGCACCAATAGCGGCTTGCCGACTTTGAAAATCAATTGTTGAATCGTTTGGAGGCTGGACACGCGGATGCCGACCTTGCCCGTTTTCAAATCGACCCATTCGGGCAGGCACGCCTTGGCGGGAAGGATCAAGGTGAGGGGGCCGGGCAGGATCGCGTCGATGATCCGTTTGGTCAAATCGCTGATTTGGGCGTAACGTCCAATGTCGGAAACAGTGGCGCACATCAAGGTGAAGGGTTTGTCGGGACGGCGTTTCTTCGTGGCCACCAAGGCGTCGAAAGCCGGCTTGGAATCGAAGATGGCCGCCAATCCGTAAACGGTTTCGGTCGGAAAAGCAACGAGGCCTCCTTCTTGGAGCATGGCGGCGGCCTTGTCGATGTCTTTATAAGTGAATCTGGCGGTTTTCATGGCTGTAATTCAATTTTGATGAAACGGGGTTTTCCCTGCAAATCCTTGATGAATTCTATTTTATCACTTTCATAAAGCGAGCGAGCGATCAACGCCAGTTGATTGACTTGATCGGCGTCGATTTCCAATAAGATGAGCCCCCCAGGCCGAAGAACGTGCCGGGCATTGGCCAGTATTTCCAGGTGGTTGGAAATCCCATTTTTAGCGAACAAAGCCAAATGGGGTTCGTATTCAAGCACGTCTTGGGCCACCGTCGCCGCGTTGGCAATATAGGGTGGGTTGCTGACGATGAGGTCGACGGCGAGGTTCATACGGATTAGGGGTTGAATCCAGTCGCCTTGCATGAAGGTAATGGCGGTTTGATGTCTCTTGGCGTTGCGTTTGGCAATCTCCAAAGCATTTTCGGATATGTCGGTAGCCCACACCTCGGCTTTGGGGAATTTCTTTTTGAGGGCGACGGCGATGCATCCGGACCCCGTCCCCAAATCGACGACGGACGCCCGGGACCGACGAGACAATTCCGCACTGGCTATTTCCACCAACTGCTCGGTTTCGGGACGCGGAATCAAGACCGCTTCGTCGACATAAAATGGCAATTCGTGGAAATAGGCTTCGTTGAGGATGTATTGAACCGGTTCGCCTTCGATCAGGCGCGTGAGCAACCTATCATATTCAGCTTGCGAGGACAATTCCTCATCCCAGTGGAGAAAAAGCTCGCCATTGCCTTTCAGTTTTTGGATATGGCAAAGCAGCGTCTTGACCGCTTGTGGTTCAACATCGGCCTGACGCAGAGACTGGTGATAGGCCTGGGCGAGGGTCATCTTAATTACCGAGCAGTTTTTGTTCTTGGTCGTAATGAATCAGGGCTTCGATCACTTCGTCGAGTTGCCCTTCCATCACGCGGTCGAGTTTTTGGATTGTGAAGCCGATCCGATGGTCGGTGACGCGGTTTTGCGGATAATTGTAGGTGCGGATTTTTTCGGAGCGCTCCCCGGTGCCGACTTTGAGTTTCCGTTCGCTGCCGACTTTTTCGTCTTGTTCGGCTTGCTTTTGGGCTTGGATTTTGGCCCGCAGCATCCGCATGGCCAGCTCCCGGTTCTGCATCTGCGATTTTTCGACTTGGCAATAGACGGTCACCCCGGTGGGTAAGTGGGTGATGCGAACCGCCGACTCGACTTTGTTGACGTTTTGGCCACCGGCCCCTTGGGACCGGAAGGTGTCGACTTCGAGATCGGCGGGATTAATGACGATGTCGACTTCCTCGACTTCAGGCATAACGAGGACCGTCGCCGTCGAGGTGTGGATGCGGCCGGAGGCCTCGGTCTTGGGCACGCGCTGGACCCGGTGAGCCCCGCTTTCGAATTTCATTTTGGAATAAACTTGGTCGCCTTTGATCATGAAGGAAACGAGGCTGAAGCCGCCGGCTTCCGAGGAAGAGGCGTCCAGCATCTGGATTTTCCATCCGTTGCTTTCGGCGTATTTGGTATACATCCGGAACAAATCTCCGGCAAAGATGTTGGCTTCGTCGCCTCCGGCGGCGCCGCGGATTTCGACGACGATGTTCTTTTCGTCGTTGGGATCCCTAGGGATTAACCCAAGGCGGATCTCCTCAAGTATTTCCTCGCTGCGGTGGCTCAGTCGATGGTATTCGTCGCGACCGAGTTCGGCGATGTCGGGATCAGCGTCGTTTTTCATGAGGTAGGCGTCGTTTAGATCGGCTTCGGTCTTTTCGAATTGATCGAACAAATCCAAAACCGGGACGAGTTCGGAACGCTCCTTGGATAGGTCGCGAAATAGCCTGAAATCAGCGGTCGTCTTTTCGTCGAGCAACTGCTGATCGATGATTTCGAGCCGTTGGCGCATGGCCAACAGGCGGGCTTTGAGGTTCTCTTCCATATCTTCGCGTTCCAATCCCACGTATTCTATCATATCTCACTGGCCATAAAAAGAGCCAAATCGCCTGGGTCGAGTTTCGGACAAAGCCGGGGTTTTTGTTCCCGAAAAGGCAGGCTTTATGTATAATGATACATAGGTTAAACTATGGCATACAAAGCACTCTATCGAACTTATCGTCCGGCGACTTTTTTGGAAGTGGCCGGCCAGAAGCATATCGTCAAAACGCTTCAAAACGCCTTGGCCAGCCAAAAAGTGGCCCATGCCTACCTCTTTACCGGACCCCGAGGCACCGGCAAAACCTCGATGGCCAAGCTCATGGCCAAAGCCCTCAACTGCGAGGAAGGGCTCGGACGGCAATGCAACGTCTGCCCGAACTGCCTGGCCATCAACGACGGGACCCATCCCGACGTGATTGAAATCGACGCCGCCAGCAACAACGGGGTCGATGAAGTCCGCGACCTGATCGACAAAGTCAAATACGCCCCCATCAAGGGAAAATACAAAATCTACATCATCGACGAAGTCCACATGATGACTTCCGGGGCTTTCAACGCCTTGTTGAAGACGCTTGAAGAACCGCCCGCCCACGTCGTTTTCATCTTGGCGACGACCGAGCCCCACAAAGTCATCCCGACGATTGTGAGCCGCTGCCAACGCTACGATTTTTCCAAGGTCAGCGACACCGACATCCGCATGCGGATGCTGGAAATCTTGAAGCAAGAGCAAATCGAGTACGAACCCCGGGCTTTGGACACGATTATCACCTTGGCCGACGGCGGCGTCCGCGACGCTTTGTCGCTCCTGGACCAAGTCATCGCCTACAGTGGCGCTTTTGTGAACGAAAAAGACATTCTGGAATTGTTCGGCTTGGCCGGCACCGGCGAGAAGATCAACTTGCTGCGGCAAATCGCCCAAGGAGACACCGTCGGATTGCTGACGACCCTCGACCAATTCACGCGTCAAGGCGTCGACATTAAACGTCTGGTCAGTGATTTATTGGACATCCTTAAGGACTTGCTGATTTATCTCAAAACCTCGAAACACGATTTGTTGACGAAAGTGACCGCCCTTGAGGCCGACGGACTGCTGCAAGACCTCGATTACGAATTGGTGCCCATCTACATTGATTTGCTTTTGAAAGCCCAAACCGACTTCCGCTACGTGGCCAACGTCCGTTCCTTGGTCGAGGTCATCTTCCTA
>JBAZHG010000004.1:0-53258 GCA_041652475.1 Bacilli bacterium | reverse complement strand
AAGTCGATTTGGAATTGCCAAAGCAGGTCATCGGACGCAACACCAACGACGCCATCAACGGCGGGACATTGTATGGCCACGCGGCCTTGGTCCGAGGGTTAGCGGAACAAGTCCAAAAGGAATTGGGCACCGACAAACAGGTGGTACTCACCGGCGGTTACGCCAAGCACATCCAAAAGCTCCTGCCGCAGTTCGTCTATGACGAAAACCTATTGTTGGACGGATTGTATCAAATATATTTAAGAAATCGAGACTAAGAAAATGAATAACCCCAAAATCATCCAAATGTCGATTCATGCCATGTTCATCGGCTTGATGACGCTGATGACTTTCGTACCTCAAATCGGGTTTATCTCGCTATCACCCTTTGTATCCTTCACCTTGCTGCACATCCCGGTTCTATTCGGGGCGTTGCTCTTTGGTTGGAAAGCCGGATTGATCTACGGTTTCGCGTTTGGATCGTTGTCGTTCATTCGGGCCATCGTCGCCCCAGTCAGCTTTCTTGACGTGTATTTTGCTAACCCGCTGATTTCAGTTTTGCCCCGAATGGTTTTTGGCCTCGCGGCCGGCTTGATGTTCGATTTAGCCCGCAAGATTACCAAAAACGTCGCCAATAAACTCGTCATCGCTGGATCAGGGGTCGTTATGACCCTGGTCCATTCGGTTTTGGTGTTATTATTCTTAGGGCTCATCAGCGGACCGGCCATCGAGGCTTCATCTGATTTTGCCGGGCTCGGATTTGCCACTTATTGGTTATTAATGGGTTTCGTGATCTTGACTAACGGCCTACCGGAAGCGGTCTTGGCCGGAATCCTTTTGCCGATTCTGGCTTTGGCCATTTCCCGGTATCCACGTTTCCAACTGATCGTCGACGCCTTTAAAAAGAAGAAGGAGCAATAACATGAATTCGAAATTTTCAGCCTTGAGCCAAAAGTATCTAAAGGAAGCCAACAATATCCTGTCCGATTGGATCAAAATCCCGTCGGTGTACGATGAAAAGACCATCGCCAAGGGGCAACCTTTCGGCTTGGAAGTCAATCGAGCCCTGGCTTACATCGGATGGATCGCCGAACGCGATGGCTTCGAAGTCACCTACAATGACGGTTACGCGACCGAAATCAGTTTCGGGCAAGGCCCGCTCATCGGCGTCTATGCCCATGCCGACGTGGTCCCGGTCAGCGGAACTTGGACTTATCCGCCCTTCAGCGGCACGGTCACTGACGACCGCATCTATGGCCGCGGGGCCACCGACGACAAAGGTCCGGCCGTCGCTAGTTACTTGGCCATGCGCCTTTTGAAGGACCACAGCCTCATCAAAGGTTATCGGGTCCGCCTCGTCATCGGCGGGAACGAAGAACGGGGAAGCGCCTGCCTCCACCACTATTTCCATGCCTTGAAGAAACCCCATGCCGTGGCCGGATTCACTCCCGACGGCGAATTCCCGCTGATCTATGGGGAAAAAGGCATCACCAACTACAAAATCGAAGGCCGGGTCGATCTAAGCCCGATTCGAGTCATGAAAGCCGGGGTTGTCTCCAATTCGGTCGCCGATCGGGCCGAAGCCGTTATCGATAGGGATGTCACGCTTGAAAAAGCGCTCGCGGCCACCGGATACAATTATTCGCTCACCCACGACGAAAAGACGACGAGGCTCACTATTCTCGGCAGGGCCGCCCATGGCTCAATGCCGGAGCTTGGCGTCAACGCCGGAATCCAAATGATGCAGGTTCTCGGCGATCATTATGGACTCGAGGTCTTGAAACGGCTCGCCTATCACTACCAAGAACCCTTTGGACGCCATCTGGACGCCTATTATGAATCGGAATTGCTCCATCACTCGACTTATAACGTCGGTTTGATCAATTACCAGGACAACCTTTTCTCGATGGTCGTCAACTTTCGGTACCCGGAAACGGTCTCCGTCAAGGATACCATCAAGCATATCCAAGCGGTGA
Source organism: Bacilli bacterium (assembly GCA_041652475.1). GTDB lineage: Bacteria > Bacillota_I > Bacilli_A > RFN20 > CAG-826 > UBA6120. The sequence goes on along the minus strand of JBAZHG010000004.1, from coordinate 51,303 downwards.
CGCCACTGCCAATTACAGTCACGATGACGAGTCGCCACCTGCTCTTCGATCCCCAATCGGCCATGGTCCAGACCTTACTCCGGGCTTACCAAGAGGAAAGCGGCGACACCAAGACGGCCATGATGACCATCGGGGGCGGCACCTACGCCAAAGAAGCCGAAAACATCATCGCCTTCGGACCGGGCTTCCCGGGACAAGACGACCACATTCATGATTTCGACGAGAAGATCGACCTCAGGAATTTCCATCAAAGCATCGCCATTTACGCGCGGGCTATCGATGAATTGGGCCGGTTGTATGCGGCTAAAGAATAAGCCTTGGGCCAAACCATTCATTGAAGTGCATCCCGACCTCGTCATCGACGAAGCGTCATTTCGCCGGCAACTGGATGAAGTCACCACTCCGGTCTACCTAGAAATCGGAAGCGGCAAAGGCCAATTTCTAATCACGATGGGTTCGCGCCATCCCGAAAATACCTATTTCGGCGTTGAACGCGTCTTGGTCCCGGTTGCCATCGCCGGTCGCAAACTGCTGGAAGAAGCCCTCGTTAACGTCCATTTCGTTCACGCCGACATTACCTTCTTCCTGGGTGAAATCAAGGAGCGGAGTTTCGACGGCATCTATTTGAATTTTTCCGATCCCTGGCCTAAAAAACGCCATGAGAAGCGCCGCTTGACCAGCGACAACTGCCTCGATCAATACGCCCGCATTTTGAAACCGGGCGGATTCTTGGCCTTGAAGACCGACAATCGGGATTTTTTTGAATACAGCGCCAAGAATTTATTGAAACACGGTTATAATATTATATCGAGCGCCGACGCTTACGTTTTGGACGAAGAAAACGACGCCATGACGGAGTATGAAACGGCGTTTCGCGCCTTGGGGCAGCCGATTTACCGCCTCGTGATTAGGAAGGAATAAAGCTTATGTTGGACGAAAAACAATTGGACCAATTGAAGACGCTAACGCAATTAAACGGGATTTCGGGTCAAGAAAACGAAGTCGCCCGCTATTTGAAAGAGGCTTATGAAAAAAGGGGATTATCGGTCGTGACCGACAATCTCGGCAGCATCTTCGCCCACAAGAAATCCAAAATGGAACATCCGGTGCGCGTCATGGTGGCCGGCCATATGGATGAAGTCGGCTTCATCGTCATCGACATGTGCGATAACGGCCTCGTCAAAGGCCACGCCGTCGGAGGTTTGAATGCTTTGGCATTGACGAGCCAACGCGTCTTGCTGAAGACCAAATCCGGGGCTTATCTCACCGGAACAATCGACGCGACCCCACCCCATTTCACCAAAGGCGCGGAACCAAAGGTTCCCGAAATCAAAGATTTCCGGTTCGACTTTGGCTATCGATCGCTGAAGGAAGCCCAAGACGCCGGAATTTATGTCGGCGCGATGATGGTGGCTTCCGGACCCTTCGTCTCTTTGAATGGGGGCCAACGATTGATGGCGAAGGCGTTTGACAACCGCTATGGTTTGGCCCTTGGCCTCGACGTCCTCGACGAATTGAAAAACGAACAATTACCATATGACCTTTACGTCGGAGGCACGGTCCAAGAAGAAGTCGGGCTCCGAGGAGCGACCACGGCCGCCTACAAGATCCAACCGGATCTGGCCATCGTGCTTGATTGCTCACCGGCTCGTGACGCCGGGGGCGACCAAAGCCAATGGGGCCAATTGGGCCAGGGCGTTTTGCTGCGTTTCGTCGATGGTTCAATGATCGCTTATAAACCCCTTTTGGAATTTCAAGAAGCCTGCGCCAAGGAAGCCGGTGTTCCGGTCCAGTACTTCGACAGCCCGGGGGGCACCGACGCCGGAGCCATCCATCGCAACGCCGATGGCGTTTTGACTTTGACCCACTGCATCTGTGCCCGCAGCATCCATACCAATTCATCGATACTTGATGCCGATGATTATCTTTCGGCCAAAAAGGCCTTGCTGGTCATGCTGCGGCGGTTGAACCCCCAATTGATCGATTCCTTCCGTCAGGAGCGGCGATGAACCGCTATTCGCTTTTCTATCAACCCCTCACACTCGGAGACGTCCTTTTGATTATTTTCGAACCCGAGGCTTTCCCGACGCGGTCACTCGCTCGCGGCGACGTTCATTTGATATACGGAGGCGAGCGCTTGATTGGTGTCAACATCTTCAATTTTATGGCCTTGGCCAAAGTCCACGCCCACGGCCTTTTGACGAACGTACCGCCGGTATTGATTGGCATCATCAACGACAAGCTGGCTAATGATGGGATCGATGTCTTCCTCCCGCCCTACCAAAGCGGGTTTCGCGTCGCCCGGGTGGTTGAAAAGAAAACTCCTTCTGAAGTTTTGGTGACCCTTGGGCACGACGTCAAGGTCGCTCGGGGCGCGAGCGGGGACCTTATGGTCGGCCAATCGGTCGCCGTTACCCTAACGGGGACTTTGTTGCCGGATGGCCGGGTTTACCACGGCCAAGCCGACGAAGCCATGATTTGTTCACGGAAACTATTCGACCCTGGTTTGGATGATGTCCCCCTGCTCGTGGATGATGCTTTCAAACCCGGCGATGACTATTTTCAATGGGAGTGACCTATGGAACTGGAAATCACCTTAAAAGAAGCCGGAAAAATCTCGCGATTGACCAATCGGACCTTTCAATTCGATCCCAAACTCGGGACTGGTTTCTATGCCGCGAACTATTTCCTGAAAACGCATCGGATTGTGAAAACGCTGATTCCGAACCACGTGGTCACGATGCAGTTTTTTCAACGCTCCGACGACATCATGGTCTGCGGGGTCGACGAGGCCATCGCCTTGATCCACACCTTTGCCGCGCATCCCGAGAAGCTTGAAATCCAAGCCCTCAACGACGGCGATGTCATCTCCGGGGGCGAACCAGTCTTGAAGATTACCGGGAAGTACGAATATTTCGGGTTCCTCGAAAGCATGATCGACGGGATTTTGTCGCGCCGGACAAGCGCCGCCACCAACACGATGCGGGTCCTACGGGCCGCCAACGGAAAGCCGGTCTTTTCGATGGCCGACCGCCAAGACGACTACCACACCCAAATCGGGGACGGCTATGCCTCTTATGTTGCCGGAATCCGCAAGGTCAGCACTGACGCCCAAGGGCATTGGTGGGGTGGCCAAGGCATGGGCACCATGCCCCACGCCCTGATTCAAATATGCGACGGAGACATCAAATTAGCCGCGGAACTATACCACCAGACCTTTCCAGACGCTCCCATCACGGCCTTGATTGATTATAATAACGATGTCGTCTCTGATAGCGTGATGCTGGCCCGGTATTTGAAAGGCAACTTGGCGGCGGTCCGCATTGACACTTCGATGGCTTTGATCGATCGGTACTTTGATGGTAAGGATACAAGCGGATTCGACCCTCACGGCGTCTGCAAAGAATTGGTTTTCGGTTTGCGTCAAGCCTTGAACGAAGCCGGTTATCCCGAAGTCAAAATCATTGTCAGCAGTGGGTTCACGGCCGCGAAAATCGCCGAGTTCGAAAAAGCCAAGACCCCGGTCGACATGTACGGGGTCGGCGGTCATCTGGTTCCACTGGTCGTCAATTTCACCGGCGATCTCGTCAATCTCGACGGCAAACCCCAAGCCAAGGTCGGCCGTCGGGAAGTGATGTCGAAACGCCTGCAAAAAGTCACCTATCCGATTTATTGATAATTTACAATTATTTTCATTGCATATGTAAATTTTCCTGATACAATGTAAAATACTCATTGCAGGAGGTTTCTTATGCGTAACATTAAGGATCGGGTCACCATTTACGAAGTCGCTAAAGCCAGCGGCGTTTCCCTAGCCACGGTTTCCCGGGTCATCAACCATAATGACAATGTCACCGAAGCAACCCGGCAGCGAGTCCAAGAAACGATTCAAAGATTGGGTTACAAGCCGAGCGCTTTAGCGCGGGGCTTGGCCACCAATCGCACCACCAATATCGGGATTGTAATCCCCAGCGCCAACTACGTCTACATCGCCAACATGCTGAACGGCATGACCGATGAAGCCAAGATCAAAGGCTATCAATTGACGCTTTTCGTTACCAACCATTCGAAAGATGACGCCCTCCAAATGGTTGAAAAAGTCATCACTTCACACGTCGACGGAGCAATCATCTTTGATGACGAGCTCGACGTCGAAGAAGTCAATAAAATCAGTTCCTACAAGATCCCCCTCGTCGTTATCAACAACGCCCTGAGCGACGAGCGGGTCGCCTGCATCAATTTCGGCTACGAAAAAGAAATTAAAAACGTCATCAAGGAATACTTCGCCAAAGGCGACAAGAAGATGTATTTCCTGCACTTGCACCATTCGGGCCGCCTCCTGCAGCGGATTGAGAAAGCCTTCGTCGACGCTCACGTCGAGGCCATGCGCGGCTATGGCATCTACAGCGTCGAGGACAGCTACCGGCAAACCTATGCCGATTTCATGGAAATCTTCAAATCGACGCGCTCGGGTTATTTCCTCGCCCACCGCGATAGCCTGGCGGCCGCGGTCATCAATGCCGCCATCGACAGCGGGCTTCGGGTCCCCGAGGAAGTCGAGGTTCTCTCGATCGTCGGGACCAAGTACGCCAGCATCCTGCGTCCCCACGTCTCGTCGTTGCACATCGACATGAAGGAAGTTGGAGCCAAGGCCATGCAGATCATGGGCGACCTCCTGTCCGGAAACGACGTTCCCCACGTCCATAAATTCGAGTCGACCTTCGTGAAGCGCGACAGCACCAAATACTAGATTTGATAATCACACGGTAATTGGGTACAATATTAAGTGCATTGACCAAGGCCAGTACCATCGAAAGCGAGTTACGTCAGGTGCAAGGTAACGATGGGAAATACCCCTTGCGAGCATGTCGGCGAAAACCGACCGTCCGATGCGTTAAATCGACAATGAGGGGCCGGGTGTCCGGCAACTAAGGTGGTACCACGTGAAAGCGTCCTTAGAGGGCGTTTTTATTTTTTTAGGAGGTCTGTATGAGTTTATTCGAAGATTTGGAATTCCGGGGTTTAGTCAAAGACGTGTCCAATATGGATACCTTCAAGGAACTCTTGAAGACGCCACAGACGATTTACTGCGGTTTCGACCCGAGCGCCAGCAGCATGCATCTTGGCAATTTTGTCATGATCTCGCTTTTGATGCGCTTCCAGCAGGCCGGACACCGGGTCATCGCCGTCGTCGGTGGGGGCACTGGCATGATCGGCGACCCGAGTGGCAAGAGCAAGGAGCGCAATCTATTGAATAATTACGATTTGCGCCAGAACACCAATGCCATCCGCGGCCAGCTGGAACGGTTCATCAACCTGCGCGACCCGAGCCAAGGGCTGCTCGTCAACAATTACGATTGGCTTTCAAAGCTCACCATGCTCGATTATCTGCGCGAATACGGGAAACTCTTCCCGATCAATTACATGCTCAGCAAGGAAATCGTCGCCAACCGCCTCGAATCGGGCATCTCCTACACCGAGTTCAGCTATATGATCTTGCAGTCGATTGATTTTTGGACCTTGTTCCGCCGCTACGGCTGCCGAATCCAAATCGGGGGGTCCGACCAATGGGGCAACCTGACCGCCGGTTTGGAATTGATCCGCAAGATGAGCACCGACCAAGAACCCTTGGCAGTTTTTACCGCTCCTTTGATAACCACGAGTGACGGCCGCAAATTCGGCAAGTCCGAAGAAGGAGCCCTGTTCCTCGATTCGAGTCTGACTTCGCCCTACAAACTATATCAATACTTCATCAACACCGGCGACGACGACGCGATCCGGTATTTGAAGGTATTTACCTTCCTACCGCGCGAGGAGATCGAAAAGATCGCCGAAGAGCATCGGGTTTCACCCCATCTGCGGCTCGGCCAAAAACGGTTGGCCGAAGAAGTCGTCCGGATCGTCCACGGCGAAAACGCCGCCAAAGAATCGATCACGATGTCGGAAGTCCTTTTCAGCGGCGACATCCGGCGCTTGTCGAAATCACAATTGGAAGACGCCCTTGGATCATTGACGGTGGAAGTCGCCGACGAGATACCCCTCGTCGATTTGCTGTTGGCCGTCAAAGCCGCCTCGAGCAAACGGGAAGCCCGCGAGTTCATATCCGGACGCTCGATTTCCATCAACGGCGAAATCGTCACCGACCTTGACAAGGTCATTAACTCCAAAGACGGGCTTTTCGGCCAATACACGGTCGTCCGGCGTGGCAAGAAGAACTACTATTTGGCCAACCATCACTAAGCCCGAAAATACTGATTTGAAAAACAAAACAAGGCCAAACGGCCTTGTTTTTTGCTCTTTTGGGATGACTGATTACAACAAGCGGTTGTAGTATTCGACGATTTGCGATTCAACGATGTCTTGGGCCAATTCGGTGCGTTCCGGCAACCGTAAGTACTTGCCGGTAAGCTTTTCCTTGTCGACCGAGACGTACCCAAGGGTACCGGCGATCGATTCGAGCGAGGCTTTGACGGCGACGAGGTCGGCGCTTTTTTCAGCGATGCCGATCACGTCGTTGACCGAGCAAAGATAGCTCGGGATATCGACTTTCTTGCCGTTGACGGTCACGTGGCCGTGGTTGACGAGCTGACGGCCCATCTTCCGGGTCCGGGCAAAGCCCATCCGGTAGACCATGTTGTCGAGGCGCGATTCCAGCACTTGCATGAAGGCGAGGCCGGTGACTTCCTTACTGGCCTTGGCGAGCATGAACAAGCGGCGGAATTGTCGTTCGTTGACCCCGTACATGAAGCGGAGTTTTTGCTTTTCAAGCAATTGCTTGCCGAATTCCGACGGTTTCCGTTTGCGGTCGTTGCCGTGTTGGCCGGGGCCGTAGGGGCGCCGGGTCAGTTCCTTGCCGGTTTCCAGCGTGGAAAAGTGCAGACGGCGCGAGCGCTTCCAATCTGATCCTGTAAATCTCATATGTATCTCCTTTACATGTTTCGGCAATGTAATAGGGGTTGATTCCTGATCCCGGATGTCGCGATTACGATTTCACCTTAGAGCTTCGGTTACTTTACTCCAATGTTCGCGAGGTCGGACGGATCGTATCTACCTGCTGCCACACATGCTCAATTAATATATAAGGTTATCCAGGCCTTGTCAATCGAAAGGTTCCTTCATATAAAAAATACTTTTTTATACGGGGTTATTTTAGTATGATTGTTAATAGCGGGAAGCAATTTTCAAGTTAATTACTTGTGATATACTTACAAAGAGGCAAATCATGTTTTTTCCAAAAAAGAGCCTGACCGATCTTGAGAAGCGTTACGAGCACAGCCACGCGCTTTTCACCTCCCACAATAAAACGATCGTCGATCGTTTGGCCTCGATCGCCAACCGCAATATTCTCTATGTCTCGATCCACGACGAATACGAAGCCCGTTACGACAAAATCAAAGACGAATATCTAAGCCCGGTTTCTTCGACCGTGAACTCCCTGCGCGGCATGGTCGAGGAAAAGAACATGAAGGGTTTCAAATCGCTATTCGAACCGGCTCGGAGCATGGTCGCCAATTTCGAAAACGAAGTCAAAAATTTGACTCGCGACCTTGAAAAGATCATGAAGCCGGAAGACGATGCCCGGACGTCCGCCTATTCGATTAAAGAAGACATCCGCCGCTTGCGCGAAAGCTATCGGCTCCGCCAGGGCGAATTGTCGTTGATCGAAAAGTCGTTTGAACGCCTGTTCAACAACGTCGACGCCACCTTGAAGAGAATCGACGACTTGATTGAAATCGCCGATTATGCCGAATCTTTGACCCTGATTGAGAAACTGAAACGACTCGGCCGCCAAGTCGAAGGCGTCATCTTCGAAGCCCCGACCTTATGCGTCATGATCGAGCGACTCGTTCCCGAAAAGATCAAAGCCCTCCGCGAAGAGAGCGAACGCATGGTCAAAAAGGGCTATCCGATCCATCATTTGATGCTGAACATCACCATTGACAAAATCACCGACGAACTGGCGCTATTGACCGGTCAAATCGCCAACCTCGACGTGAACGGAATCCACGACCGCCTTCAAACCTCAATTGAAAAAATCGAAGGTTTCTATGCCCGTTTCGAAGAAGAAAAGGAAGCCAAAGCCGTTTTTGAAAAGGATTATCAAATCACCTACAACCGCGTCAACGAGATTGAACGTTCGTTCATCCGCTTGAACTCGACGCTTCCGCAAATAAAGCAATACTACGTCATCGGCCCGCAACAAGCGGCCAACATCGAAACGATCCGCCAGTCGATTTCCAAGATCAACATGACCAAACGCGGCTTGGACACGCTCGTTCTATCGGCCACGAAACAACCTTATTCCCTCCAAGTCGGGATCATCAAGAACCTCCAGAACGAAACGGCCAACGCCGTGGCCATGATCGAAGAATTCAACCGTTACTTGGCCTCGTTGAAAACCAAATCCGACGAAGCCTACCAGCTCGTCAACGTCTATTACGGGAAATTCAAGGAAGGCGAGCACAAGGTCGCCGATTTGAACATCGAAGCGATCACGAGCGAAATCCAACCGCTCTTCGACGATTTTTACGAGAGTTTGCGCATCGTCCACGAAACCTTGAAAGTGCTTCCGATCGACATCGAAGTGATCGACGCCCAAGTCAAGCATTTGAAGGGCGACGGCGAGACGCTCCTTTTGCGCATCGAGCAAGAAGTTAAAACCGCCCTTTTGGCCGAAAGCGCCATCGTGCTGGCCAACCGCGACCGCCATCGGCTGACCGATTACCACCGGGTCCTCTCGGCGGCCGAGTCCTCATTCGAGGCCGGTTCCTTCCAGCAAGCCTACCTCGAAGCCGGCAACCTCTTGAAAAAAATCGCCGCCCAACTCGAACGCACCCGATAACTTCGAAGTTCACAACTTGATTGAGATAGAAGGAGCATAACATGAAAAAGACGGTCCTTTACCCTGAACATGTCCGGTTGCAGGCTCAAATCGTCCCTTTCGCCGATTATTTAATGCCGCTGCAGTATTCCTCGATTGCCAATGAGCACGACGCCGTCCGCAACCACGTCGGCATCTTCGACGTGTCACACATGGGCGAAATCATGATTCAAGGCCCCGACAGTTTGGCCTTGGTCAACCGATTGGTGACCAACCTCGTCAATCCGGGCCCGCTCAACAAAGCGACCTACGCCATCATGTGCCACGAAGACGGCGGCGCCATCGACGATTTGTTCGTGTATCCGCTCGATGTCGAAAAATACCTTCTGGTCGTCAACGCCTCGAACATCGCCAAAGACGAGGCTTGGATCCGCAAGCAAGCATCCGGCCACCGCGTCGACATAACCAATCTTTCCGACGATTACGGCCAAATCGCCGTCCAGGGGCCGGCAAGCATTTCCGTCGTCAGCCCGCTTTTCAAGCAAGCAATCGCCGAGTTGAAATTCATGCAATACCTGATCGATGAATATGAAGGACGTCCAGTCATGGTCTCCCGGTCGGGCTACACCGGCGAGGACGGTTTCGAACTCTATGCCGATCCGGACACCATTTGGAAACTCTGGAAGCATTTCGTCGACAGCGCCAAAGTGACGCCATGCGGCCTCGGCTGCCGCGACACCCTGCGATTCGAAGGCGCTTTGTCGCTTTACGGGCATGAGCTCAGCGACACGATCACCCCGATCGAAGCCGGGCTTAAATTCGCCTGCAACTTTACGAAAGATTTCATTGGAAAATCCGTTCTGGAGAAGCAGTGGACCGAAGGGGCAAAACGCGCCCTGGTCGGTATTGAGCTACTGTCGCGCGGCATCGCCCGAGCCGACCACGAAGTGGCCGTCGAAGGGAAAACGATCGGACACGTGACGACCGGCTACCTTTTGCCCCATCACGCCTCCGGGTTGGCTTTGGCCTTGATCGACAAGGCTTATAGTCAAATCGGCCAGGCGGTCGACGTCGTCATTCGCGGCCAGACGATTCCCGCCCGCGTCCGCGACAACAAATTCATGGAAAAGAAATACAAGCGCTAAGCATAAAGGAGCATGCAACATGGACAAACTCTTATTCTCGAAGACCCACGAATGGGTCAAAATCAAGGGTGGCGAAGCCGAAATCGGAATTAGCGAATACGCCTCGCACAGCCTGGGCGACGTCGTTTTCGTCGATTTGCCGGCCATCGGGGCGAGTTTTGCCGCCGAAGCGGAATTCGGCGCCATCGAAAGCGTCAAAGCCGCCTCCGAATTGATGATGCCGGTCGCCGGAAAAGTCATCGCCATCAACGAAGCGCTGGTCGATCATCCCGAGTTGATCAACCAAGACCCGATGGGCACCTGGCTCATCAAGGTCCTGTTAACCGGACCCGTCGATGCCTCGAAACTACTCAACGAGGCCGACTACGCCCATAGCCACGAATAATGAACCATAGATATTTGCCGCACACGGAGCAAGACGTCCGCTCCATGTTGGGCGTTTTGCGCTTGTCTTCGCTTGATGAGCTCTTCGCCCATCTACCATCCGCGGTCCGTTTGAAGGAACCTTATCGCCTCGAACGGCCGTTTTCCGACGGCGAGGTACGGACGGCTTTCAAACAAATGACCGGCCAGCCCCTGCTTTCCCTGCGCGGTTTCGGGGCTTACGACCATGACCGCCCCGCCATCGTCGACGCCTTGGCGTCGCGTCAGGAATTTTTGACTTCTTACACCCCTTATCAACCCGAGGTGGCTCAAGGGACCCTCCAGTATATTTTCGAATACCAAACGATGATTTGCGAACTGACGGGAATGGACGTCAGCAACGCCTCGATGTACGACGGGGCCACCGCCGCGGCCGAAGCCATGATGATGGCCGTAAACCAAACCGGACGGTCGCGCTTCATCGCCTCGGAAGGGCTGCTTCCCCACGTCTTGGAGACGCTGAATACCTACGCCCATTTTCGTGGCGTCGAATTGATCACGGTCCCAGTGAACGACTCGGGAATAGTCACTCAGGCCAAACTGATCCAGGCTTTGGAAACTCCAAGCGCCGGATTCCTCGTCGGCTACCCGAACCGGTACGGGATCGTCACTCCATTAAAAGAATTCACACCCCTAGTCCATCAGGGCGGGGCTTTGTTCGTCGTCTACGCCGACCTATTGGCTTTAAATGTCTTCGCCACACCGGCGCAAGCTGAAGCCGACATCGTCTGCGGGGAGGCCCAAACCCTCGGCATCCCCCTCAGTTTCGGGGGCCCTTACCTTGGGTATCTGGCCACGGTCAACCGGTACGTTCGAAAAATGCCGGGTCGCATCTGCGGGATGACCAAAGACAACCGCGGCCAACGGGCGTACGTCTTGACGCTCCAAGCTCGGGAACAGCATATCCGCCGCGAAAAAGCCAACAGCAACATCTGCTCGAACCAATCGCTCATGGCCTTGCAGGCCACCATCTACGCGGCGACCCTCGGCCGGGCCGGATTGAGGGAAGTGGCCGTGAACGCCATCAAGGCGACCCACTATTTGGCCGAACGGCTCATCGCCACGAAGAACTTTGCGCCGACCTACCCATCGGCCTATGGTTATGAAGTGACCTTGACGTACAAGAAGAACATCTTTGAATTAAACAAGCGCCTTGAAGCGAAAGGTTATCTCGGGGCGATGCCCTTAGACGACCATCGCGGCGTTTTCTACGCCAGCGAGAAGATGACCAAAGCATTGCTCGACGCCTTTATCAATGCCGTGGAGGTGGCCGACCGTGAAATACGATAAACTGATTTACGAACTTTCAATCCCCGGACGGCGCGCCTACAACCTGCCCGAGCAGGACCTTCCCGAACTCGATTTGACGCAGGTTTATGACCCCGCCTTGCTGCGCCAAGAGGCGCCGGGACTTCCCGAGGTGTCGGAACTGGACGTCGTGCGCCACTATACCAATCTCTCAAAGCTGAATTTCGGGGTTGAAAACGGTTTTTACCCACTTGGCTCCTGCACCATGAAATACAATCCCAAAATCAATGACGAAGTGGCTTCGCTCGATGGCTTTCGAAACATCCACCCGCTCCAATCGGGAAGAAGCGTCCAGCCGCTATTGCGTCTTTATGGCGAACTAGCGGACATGCTCACGAATATATCGGGGATGGACGCCACCTCGCTCAACCCCTTTGCCGGGGCTCACGGCGAATTGACCGGATTGATGATCATGAAAGCCTATCACGAACGCCGTGGCGATATTAAACGGACCAAGATGATCATTCCCGATAGCGCCCACGGCACCAATCCGGCTTCGGCCGCGATGCTGGGTTTCGACTGCATCACCATTAAGTCGACCCCGAAAGGACTTGTCGACCTTGAGGCTTTGAAAGCCGCTTTGTCGGAGGAAGTGGCCGGCATCATGCTGACCAATCCCAACACTTTGGGCTTGTTTGAAACCGATATTTTGGAAATCAGCCGCCTGGTGCACGAGGCCGGGGGACTGCTTTATTATGACGGAGCCAATCTCAACGCCTTGCTGGGCGTGGCCCGCCCCGGGGACATGGGTTTCGACATCATGCACATGAACCTGCACAAGACTTTTTCGACCCCGCACGGCGGCGGGGGACCCGGCAGCGGACCGGTCAGCGTCAAAAAACATTTAGCCGATTTGCTCCCGAACCCGCGCATCGTCAAGAAAGGTCGGCGCTACGAAATCGAACACAATCCCAATGCCATCGGCCAGATTGGCGGTTTCTATGGAAACTTTTTGGTCTGCGTCCGGGCATACGCCTACTTGAAATCGATCGGAACCGCTTTGAACAAGGTCGGTCCTTACGCCGTGTTGAACGCCAATTACGTCAAGGAGAAACTCCGCGATCGCTTTGCTCTCGAAATCGAGGCTCACTACATGCACGAATTCGTCTTCAACGGTTTAATCGATCAAAGCACCGGGGTGCGCACGCTTGACGTTGCCAAGCGACTCCTCGACTATGGGGTCCACGCCCCGACGATTTACTTCCCGCTCTTGTTTGAGCAATCGATCATGATCGAGCCGACCGAATCCGAAAGCCAGGATACCCTGGACCAATTCATTGACATCATGACCAAGATCGCCGAGGAAGCCAAACACGAACCCGATTGCGTCAAGCTGGCCCCGCACCTGACCCCGGTCGGACGTCTCGACGAGGTCAATGCCGCCCGCCATCCGATCTTGAAATTCAAGGATTATGAACCAAACGTTTGATTATGTCGTGATCGGCGCCGGCCCGGGCGGGGTCGAAGCCGCCCTTGAAATCCGCCGGCAAAACCTCGCGGTCCTTTTGATTGAAAAAGACAAATGGGGCGGAACCTGCCTCCATCAGGGATGTGTCCCGACCAAAGCCTTGCTTCATGCCTCAAAGGCACCGTTTAACGGGGATTTGCTGATGCTTTTTGCCGACGTCTTTGCGAAAGTGGCCACGATTTCGGCCAATCTCGTCGCCAATCTCGAAAGTGCGAAAGTGACAATGGTCCAAGGCGAGGCGACAATCATCGATCAACACCAAGTTAAGGTAAATGAGGCCATTTATGAGGGCAGGCATATCATTTTCGCCGGCGGATCGGTCCCGATTGCCCTTAAAATACCCGGGATCGACGGGGTGAACATCTACGACAGCGAATCGATCTATTCATTGACGACGCTCCCGAAGCGCCTGGCGATCATCGGAGGCGGCTATATCGGGTTTGAATGGGCGACCATCTTCACGAATCTCGGCAGCGAAGTCACCATTTACGAAGCGCTGCCGACGGTCCTATCGGGTTTTGACGACGATTTGGTCCGGCGTTACCTCACCTTGCAACGACACCGCCGTTGGACCATAAGGCCGAACAGCCAGGTCCTGGCATTTTCCACCAAGGACGGCCAAGTGCGCCTGACCTCGTCGGACGGGGAAGATGATTATGACGCCGTCATGGTCGCCGTCGGCCGGCGACCGCTCGCCATCACTTTGCCCGAAGGCGTGCTCAAACTGGGCGATGCCGCCGGAGCCCCTTTGTTGGCGCATAAGGCCGGCGCCGAGGCCAAAGCCTTGTTCACGGGCGACTTCTCGTCGCGAGTTATTCCCGCGGCCATGTTCACCGATCCGGAAATCGCCACCACCGGGACGAGCGAAAAGGCCTTGAAAGCCGCCGGAATGGAATATCTGACCGTGAAACTCCCATACCGGGCCAACGCCAAAGCCTACGTGACCGGGCATGACGAAGGATATGTAAAATTAATACTTGATCCCCAAAAGGAATACTTGCTTGGCGCGGCCTTGATCGGAAACATGGCCAGCGACATCATCAATGTCTTGACCTTGGCCATCCAAGAAAAAATACCCATATCCAAACTAAAACGCTTGGTCTTCCCCCATCCGACTATCGGAGAGGTCATCGGCCAAGCGCTATCGAGCATCTAGAAAAAAACGGCATTTGCCGTTTTTTATTTGCTGATTTGCTTTTTGACGTCAACGACCAGCTTTTGGAAGCTCGGGAAATCGTTGATGGCCAGTTCCGACAGCATCTTCCGGTTGATGGAGATGTTGGCTAGCCGTAAGCCGTGCATCATTTGGCTGTAGGAAATGTCGCACATGTGGCAAGCGGCGTTGATGCGCTTGATCCACAGTTTGCGGAAATCGGATTTGATGTTCCGCCGATCGTTGTAGGCGTATTGGAGCGAGTGCATGACCTGCTCCTGCGCCGTTTTGAATAAAATGTGCTTGCTGCCGAAATAGCCGCTCGCTTGCTTAATGACTGTCTTGCGTCTTTGACGGGTGACGCTGCCACCTTTGACTCGTGCCATGGTTTGTTCCTCCGATTACGAAATTAGGATGCGGACCCGCTTGACATCAGTCGGGTGCATCTGCCGGCCTTTTTGCAGGTGGCGTTTTTGCTTCGTGGTCTTGTTGGGAGCCAAGTGGCCGGTATAGGCGGACTTGTGGATGATCTTCCCGGATTTGGTAATCTTGATGCGCTTCATCAAAGCGCGTTTGCTTTTCATTTTAGGCATAATGTTGTTCCTTCATTTCTTGGCTTTGCTCGCCAATATGGCGATGAGCAATTTCCCTTCAAGGGCCGGTTTTTTCTCGATGGTCGACAGGTCTTCGACCGCTTGGATGAATTTTTCCATGGTGGCGTTGCCGTTTTCCTGGTGGGCGATTTGCCGACCGCGGTAACGCAAGGCGATCTTGATCTTGTTTCCTTCCTCAAGGAAACGGCGAGCCGCCTTGACTTTGACCATTAGGTCATGTTCGCCAATCTGGGGTGTTAGTTGCACCTCTTTGATGTCGATGACATGCTGGTTTTTCTTGGCTTCGCGCTGTTTCTTTTGCTGATCGAAACGATGCTTGCCGTAATCGAGGATCTTGCACACCGGCGGATTGGCGCTCGGGGCCACGCACATCAGATCCATGTTGAATCCGGCGGCAGCCGCTAGCGCGGCATCGCGCGACAAGATCCCGAGCTGTTGACCCTCGGGTCCGATGACGAGCATCCGCGGAAAACGGATCGTCTCATTGACGAGATCGCTCGATTTCTGGTTGGGCTTGATGGGAAAATTATAATAAGCTATACAAAGATCCTCCTGCTAATAAAAAACGGGTGCATAGCGCCCGTTTATCTTTGTCGACTAGCTATTGACCTATCCAGAGGCTGAATCAGGTGAGAAGGGGCGCTTCTGCTTTCTATTTTATTGCTTGTCTATATTAACAATATTGGCGTTGCTTGTCAATCATTTAATCGCGGTCGCCGTTTGGGACTTAAGGGCGATCTCTTCAAGCAAACCGCGCACCAGCTCGTCAAGGGCAAAAGGCACCTGTTTTTCCAGGCCGTAGCGACGGGCCATCGCCATATGGGAGGCCGCTTCCTTGTCGCCGACCACCAAGGTGACCGGGATTTTGTTTATTTGGGCGTTGCGAAGGCGATAACCGAGTTTTTCTTCACTGGCGTCGAGTTCGACCCGGAGGCCGTTTTTGGTCAACTCGGCAACCACTTGTTTGGCGTAATCGAGGTGCAGTTCCTGATGGACCGGCAAGACGATGGCCTGGACCGGGGCCAGCCACAGGGGGAAAGCGCCGCCGTAATGCTCGATCAAAATGCCGATGAAGCGTTCGAGGCTCCCGTAGATGGCGCGGTGCAGCATGATCGGGCGGACTTTTTCGTTATTCTCGTTGACATAGGTCAAATCAAAACGCTCCGGAAGGTTCATGTCGAGTTGAATCGTGCCGCATTGCCAAATCCGGTTCATCGAGTCCTTGAGCTTGAAGTCGAGCTTGGGGCCGTAGAAAGCCCCGTCGCCGGGATTGAGGGTGAAGGTCTTACCGATCGAACGGCAGGCTTCGGCCAAAGCTTTTTCTGATTTGTCCCAAATCTCGATTGAACCGATATAATCCTTTTCGGGCCTGGTTGAAAGGTGGATGTCGTATTTGAGCCCGAAGATGTCGTAGAAGTAGTCGAACAGATTCAAAAGGCGGACCACTTCGCTGATGAGTTGATCGCTTCGGCAATAAATGTGGGCGTCGTCTTGGGTGAAGTTCCGGACGCGGAACAATCCGCTTAGAGCGCCGCTGGCTTCGTGGCGGTGGACGAGGCCGAGTTCGCCGACACGCAAAGGAAGATCCTTGTAGGAGTGGAGGCTGTTTTTATAAACGAGCATCCCACCCGGGCAGTTCATCGGCTTGATGGCGAAGTCTTTCTCCTCGATTGAGGATGTATACATGTTTTGCCGGTAATTGTACCAGTGGCCGCTGATTTCCCACAGTTCGCGCGAAAGCATGATCGGGGTTTCGACGAAGGTGTAACCTTCGCGGCGATGGACTTCATACCAGAACCGTTCAAGGATTGTCTTCAAGGTCAGCCCCTTGTCGAGCCAAAACGGGAATCCGGGTCCGTATTCGGAAATCATGAACAAGCCGAGTTCGCGGCCGAGTTTCCGATGGTCGCGGAGTTTTCTTTGCTCCAACAATTCAAGGTGAGCCGATAGCGCCTCCTGGGTGAAGAAAGCCGTCCCGTAGATGCGGGTCAGCTGTTTGTTGGCGCTATTGCCGCGCCAGTAGGCGCCGGCCACCGACAAAAGTTTGAAATGCTTGACGTAGCCGGTGCTCGGAAGGTGGGGGCCGGAACATAGGTCAAGGAAATCGCCTTGGCGGTAAACGCTGATTTGATCGTTGATGTCCTGGATGAGTTCGACCTTGTATTCGTTGTCATGGAAGAGCTTCAAAGCCGTTTCCTTGGCGACCTCTTCCCGCAGAATCGGGAAATTGGCTTGGCTCAGCCGTTTCATTTCCTTCTCTATTTCGGGGAAAGCGGCGTCGGTGATCACGCTCGGGGCGTCGACGTCGTAATAGAAACCTTCCTCGATGCTGGGTCCGAATCCGAACTTGATCCCGGGATAAAGGTTTTGAAGCGCTTGGGCCATCAAGTGCGAGGCGTCATGCCGAAGCATGGCCAAGGCCTCGGGATCGGTTTCGTCGATGAAAGACAGGGCTCCGTCATGATCGATTAGGCGTCTCATGTCGAATAGACGGCCCTCGAGGCGGTAGGCCAGGCTCTTTTTGGCGAGGCTCGGGTTCAGTGTTTTGGCCAACTCAAAACCGGAAACGGGTTCTTGGAGTTCGTACGGTTGGCCGTCTTTTAATGTCAACTTAATCATGGTCATGTCCCCCTAAATAAGAAAAGCGTCCATATAAGGACGCTAATTGCGCGGTACCACCTTAATTCGCATCATTCGATGCGCTCTCGAGCGCGTTAACGCCGCCGACGGCGAATTCATCATTCGCGGCTCCGAAGCGGTACTGTCCGTCATCCGATGGAATCCTTGCACCAAGTCGATTCCTCGCTGATTCAGATTAGCGGCAGCGTGTCTTCATCATCGCCAGTAGCCAAATTATAGAACTTGGCGGAGTTAAAAGCAATTACGAAGTGACCTTGGGATTGAAACCGAAGCTGACCGTGCCCGGCCCGGTATGGGCGCAGACGTTAATTGAAAGCGGGCGCAGGCGGATTTCAAAATCCGGGAAATGTTTCTCGAGCATGGCGTACATCATCTCGATGTTGGCCGGAGTCGTGTCGAATTGCAGGATGTCGATGCTGAAGCGAGCCGCATCGAATATTTGGGTTTTCTTGATGGAAATCAATTCTTCCTCGAGAGCTTTCTTCAAACTGCGGGTGGCGCCCTTCTTGCCGATGGCGCCATTCTCGAAAGTCAAAATCGGTTTCAGTCCGATGAAGTTACCGATGGCGGCCACGGCGGGCGATACCCGGCCCCCGTTTTTGAGGAATGTCAGCGATTCGGGCACGAAGATGATGTATTCCATCCCAATCCGAGCGGTGATTTTTTCTTTGATTTCGAGCGGTGACAATCCTTGATCGCGTAGTTTCAACGCCATCAGAACGTGGTTGGCCATGAACGAGCAGATGGCCAGGGAGTCGATGACCAGGACCTTGTCGCCGTAGAGATCGCGGCAAGTGACCGTGAAGAGCTCGTACATCGACGAGAGTTTGCTCGAAATGGTGAAATGGACGACTTGTTCATACCCTTGGGCGAAAATATCGTTGAAGAAGGTTTCGATTTCGACCGGGGTCGGCGTCGAGGTCGAGATGCGGCTGCCGGCGCGCATGAAAACAGCCAACTCCTCCTTGGTGATGTCGATGTCATCATGATATTCCTTGCCGTCGACGATGACGTTCAAGGGCATCACGAAGATGCCGATTTCTTTGGCTTCGACTTGGGTGATCGACAACGTGGAATCGGAACTGATGGCGATTTTCATAAAGCATCTCCTAATTTCGTTTTCGTGGTAACAGTCGCGGCGAACAACACCAATGAAGCGGCGCCCATCAAGCCGGCGTCATCGCCGAATTCGGCGGGGACCACCGGGACGCGATGGACCTTGCGGGCCAGTTTCTCGAAGAAGACGTCGCGCGATTTCATGACGCCTCCGGTTAGGGCAATGATATCAGGTTCGAAGAGATTCTGCACTCGATTTAAAAAAGTGGCCATGAGATCGAGCCAATCTTCGAAGATGGCCAAAGCCTGGGGGTTGCCGCTGTTGACTAGGCTGAAAAAGAGGCTGGTCGCTTGGATTTCGAGCCCGTTCATGGCGCATAGGGCGATTAACCCCGAGCCAGAGGCGATTCGTTCGAATTCATAGAATTTTCCTTTGTAAGGAAACAAGGTGTGCCCAATTTCATAACTGGAATTGACCAAAGCGTGGTTGACGACCAAAGCGCCGCCGACGCCGGTGGAGATAGTCACGAAATAGGTGCGTTTATGACGTTTCCCGGCGCCGAGCTTGGCTTCGCAAAGGGCCGCCATTTCGGCATCGTTTCGAATGTGGACCGGCTTATGGAAGCGTTCTTCGAGAAACGGGGCCAAGGCCACGTCGTCGATGTGGATGTTCGGGAGCGTTTTGATATGGCCCGAGGCATCGACTTGGCCGGGAACTCCGATCGAAATGGCGCTGACGTCCTTCATGTCGCTTCCGAGGGCTTCGATCGTCGCCGCCACTTGGTTCATGAAGGCGGCTTTGTCGCCGACGAGGGTCGGAAAGCGCATCACCTTGAGGATGCGAAACCGCTCATCGATCAGGGCGATCCGCATGTTGGTGCCGCCGATGTCCATGGCGATGATCGGCTTCACAAGGCTTCCTCGTTCAATTGGTTGAGGGTCAGTATTTTCATGAAATTGGTTTTGCCGGCTCCGGTCGGAACCCCGCCGGTAAGAAGAATCGGGGTACCGGTCGGGAAACCCAATTGCCGGGCTTTAAGGAGGGCCATCACTTCCATGTCTTCGATCAGCTGCGGCAGTTGCGGAGCCAAGAAGGCATAAGCGCCCCAAACAAGGCCCAGTTCAAGAACGGTTTGCCGGCAATCGGAAATGGCGATGATCGGGCAAACCGGCCGGGTTTTGGAAATGCGCCGGACGGCGTTTCCGGTTTCGGTGAAGCAAACGATCAATTTAGCCCCAATCAAGATGGCGGTGTTGGCCACCGAGTTGGCGATGGCGTCGGAATTGACCTTTTCGCTGCTTTCGTAGGCTTCCAGCGACAACTTGGCGTAATCGAGTTCGCCTTCCATCGTCATGGCGATTTTGGCTTGCATCGAGGTGGCTTCGATAGGATAGGCGCCGGAGGCCGACTCGGCCGAAAGCATGACGGCGTCGGTGCTTTCGACGATGGCGTTGGCCACGTCGCTGACCTCGGCTCGGGTCGGGCGCGGATGGGTTTGCATCGAGTCGAGCATCTGGGTGGCGGTGATCACCGGTTTGCCATAGCGGCGGCACAAGGCCACGATGCGCTTTTGAACGATGGGGACTTCCTGGGCCGGAATCTCGACGCCGAGGTCGCCTCGGGCGACCATGATTCCATCGCAGACGCGCAGGATGGCCTCGAGGTTTTCGACTCCTTCGGGATTTTCGATTTTGGCGATGACCGGGATCGGAGCTCCGCCGAGCGAACGCACTAGTTCCTTGATGTCGAGGACGTCTTGGGGTCGTCGCGTGAAGCTGGCGGCGATGTAATCGACTTGATGGGCGACTCCGAATGCGAGATCCTCACGGTCGCGGGCCGATATAAACGGCATCGACAAACGGGCGAACGGGGCGTTGACCCCCTTGCGGCTTTTAAGCCGGTGGGCGTTGAGCGCTTTCACGATCAGTTCCCGCGACGATTCGTCTTTGTCGATGATCAAAAAATCGAGGTTTCCGTCGTCAATCCGCAGATGGTCGGTGACCTTGACGTCGTCGTACAAATTCGGATAACTGACCGAAATTCGCTCAAGGGTGCCGAGCAGCGGTGTCATCGAAATGGCGAACACGTGGTCTTTCGGGACGTCGAAGGCGTCGTTTTCCAATAACCCGAGGCGTATTTCCGGGCCGCGGGTGTCGAGCATGACCGGAACGTAGATGCCGGTTTCCTCGGCCAGGCGCCGAGCCATGGCAATCTTTTTCTCGTGGCCGTCGTAGTCGCCATGGGAAAAATTAATCCGCATGACGTTCATCCCGGCTTTGACGAGTTCCAGGAACGTTTCATACCGATCCGAGGCCGGTCCGACGGTGCAGACGATTTTGGTTTTCTTGTTGATGTTGATCATGGTTATTTCAAAGTGTCGATGACTTTGACGAGGTGCGAATGGGAATTCCGTTGCATGGCCAGGGCTTCGTAGATGTCGTAATCGACCATCTCGTTGCCGACGATGGCAATGCAGCGCCCCGATTTTCCTTGGCACAGGCAATCGATGGCGTAGGCCCCCATGCGGGAAGCCAGGATCCGGTCGAAAGCCGAAGGGGAACCGCCTCGTTGAATTCGGCCGAGGATTTCGGCTCGGGCCTCGAATCCGACTTCGCGTTCGATTTCGCGAGCCAGTTCTTGGACGTCGAAGAGTTTTTCGCTCACGATGATCATCGCGTGCTGTTTGGCGGATTTCTTTTGGGCGTGCATGGCGTCCATGATGTCCTTCTTGGGAATCAAATGGTCGCTGGAGACGATCAGTTCGACGCCGCAGGCGATCCCGGAGAATAAGGCCAAATCGCCGGAGCGGTTGCCCATTACTTCGATGATCGAGCAGCGTTGGTGGCTCGAGGTCGTGTCGCGGAGCTTGTCGACGGCGCCGATGATGGTGTTCAAGCAGGTGTCGAACCCGATCGTGTAGTCGGTGCAGGCGATGTCGTTGTCGATCGTGCCCGGGAGCCCGATGCAGTTGATGCCCATCTCGGAGAGTTTCTTGGCGCCCATGTAGGTACCGTCGCCTCCGATGACGACCAAAGCGTCGATGCCGTGCTTGCGCAGTTGGTCGACGCCGCGTTGGCGCACGTCCGGCTTGGCGAATTCGGGCAAGCGGGCCGAGCGGATGATGGTGCCCCCGAGGTTGATGATGCTTGAAACGAAAGAGCGGTCGACTTGCTCGATCTGCCCTTCGACCAAACCTTTGTAGCCATTATAAATGACGAACATCTCCTTGCCGTTTTTGAGGCCGGCGCGGACGATGGCGCGGATAGCGGCATTCATGCCCGGCGAGTCGCCGCCGGAAGTCAGGACACCAATACGATTAACCATAAGTTCACCCTCTGCATCAATCTAAAAAATATTTTACCATTTTAGCGTACATTGGTTAATTGAAGATGGATATTTTACTTAAAAGAGTTGGTCTTCCAGGCCAGGCTGTACTTTTTCATACGTTCGGACAAGGTACGTTTGTTCCGGAGGCTTTCTTTCAAATATTGGTGGCGGGTCCCGCGCGGGATCACGACGAAGGAGGGGATTTCCGCCATTTTCTTCTTAAGGATTTTCTTAATCGAGGCGTGATCGAACATCTTGCAGGAGAAGATGTCGAACAAGATGTCGCCGGTCGCCAGGTTGTAATGGAAGCTGATGTGGCTTTCGGCGATCATGGTCAAACCGGACAGATAACTCGGCTTGTCGTTGTTGTCGTAGATGACGTAGGGGCGGATGATCGGCGTCATGTCGACGTCATGGACCAACTGCTCCAGGAACTTGAATACGTATTCCATGGTAACCGGCTTCTTGGCCTTCATCCGGGCGAGGACGTGGGGGCCGAAGATGTCTTGGGGTTCAAAGGCGATGACTTCCTCGCGGCCGATGCTCCGATCGACGGTGACGACGTTGGATTTTTCCTTGTCGAACTCCCAGTTGTCATAGAAGAGGGATTCGGCCTTGGTTTCGGAAAAATCGTCGGGGGAATACAAATCCACGAAATAACAAGCCAACAAGGGGAAGGTATGAATCGTCAAATGGCCGCCCCGCAGGAACACGAAGGCACTGACGCCGATGTCCTCGGGCTCAACCCCGTAATAATAGGGCAATAAAAACGGCGGTGCCACAGGGTTCAGTTTCAGGCGCGCCGTGATTTCGTTTAAAGTATTCTGGATGTGCTTGACATCGTTGAGGTTGTTGTGTTTGACACCGTAAGCGTCAAGCATGAAGTGTTTCATGGATTCTCCTCTTAAACCAATAAAATCCTAGCAAAAACGCTTAGCAATCACAATAGAAATAATTTCCGGTCCCTGATGATGGCGCAAGGAATAAATTATCCACCGCGGAAAGTGGTGCCGGGCACGCCATTTCCGGCATCCATGTGGAAAAAACATCACAGTTAAAAGCAAAAATTAATCCGTTTGGCACGCATTTTTACGTTTAAAATACCATCGGTCTGGTATATGCTATAAATATTAGAGAACCCGATGAAATACTTATCCACGCATGATTTCTACTTGATTCGGAGACAGAGCCTGATCTCGGATGCCGACCGGCGGCTCATCGTCGAATTGTACCAACCGTTGATCGGCCAGCGCGGAGCCGCTTTGTTTTTGACGCTGGATGCCTTTTTGGATTTACATCTTGACGGCCAACCCTGGCTGGTCGACACCTTGACCAACCACATGCAAATCACCATTGCCGACTTGTCGATGGCCAAAGCCACCCTCGAAGCGGTTGGACTCCTGAAAACCTATTCAAAGCCACATCCTGATTATCAGGAGCATATCTTCGAATTATTCGCCCCGAAAAGTCCCGCGGCTTTCTTTGACGACGTGATTCTCCGCGGCTTACTGGAGCAATACGTCGGCGCGGCCATGGTCCAACGGCTGCGGTTGCGCTATCAGGCTCCCCGCGAACTTGATGGTTATGAGGAGGATTCGGCATCTTTTGGCGAAGTTTTTCATCCCGATTTCAGCAATCCGCTGTATGCAAAAAGCCCGAAAGAACCACTCATCGGACACTTAAGCGGCCATCCCGAATCCCGGTTCGACCGGCGCGGCTTTGCCGATGAGGTCTTGAAAAAAAGCACCTTGAAGCCGGAGGTCTTGACCGACGCCGTGCTCGAAGAAGTCGATCGCATCGCCAACTTATACGGCATCGACGAGTTGGCCATGGCCGAAATCTTTTTGACCGCGGTCGTCACCAACGGCCACACCATCGTCGATTTCGACAAACTGCGGGAGATGGCTGCCCTCGAGACGAAGTTCGCTTTCGCCAAAACCCGGCGCCGCAGCCTAACCAAGGTCACAAGCGCCACTTCCAAGGCTCAGAAAATCCGCTTGATGGAAGAAACCGATCCGAAAAACTATTTGCGATACCGCAACCACAACACGGCCCCGACCCCGGCCGATTTGAAATTGATCAGCGACATCCAGGAAAATTACCGGCTGCCGTTCCCGGTCATCAACGCCCTCTTGGATTTCGTCCTCGAGATCGCCGATTTGACCTTGCCCCGGGCTTTGGTGGAAAAGGTCGCCTCTTCGCTGGCCCGGGCTCAAGTCCGTTCGGCCGTCGACGCCATGGAGTATTTACTGAAGACCACCAAGCGCAAGAAAGCCCCGAAGGCCGCCTCGGCACCGACCGATGAAACGGAGCCGGCTCCGTCTGAAACGGTCGACATCGAGGCTCTGATTGCTTCCTACGAAAAAGAAAAGGCAGGCTCCAAATGATGGATAAGGTCAAAATAACCGATCTCTTCGACGACAACCTCGACGCGGCGATCGACGAACAGTACCAAGCATTGATGGCCAACCCGCGCATCAACCAAGAAATCCAGCGCCTTGGAGCTAGCGAAGCCGAGGTCAAGGAAAACATCGCCGCTTTCATCGCCTTCCAAGACGATCAAGCCTATTGTTCGAAATGCCCGGACCTGTCCGGTTGCAAGAAACCCCAGCGCCATTACCAGGTTCGCCTGGAACGGGTCGGTCGCTTCATCGAGCGGACCTTCGCCCCTTGCCCGCTCCTGATGGCCAAATTGGAACAAGACCGCCGGTATCTATACGACGATTTCGACGAGAAGTGGAAAGACGCCACCCTGGCGTCCCTCGACGGCAAGCAATCGCGCAGCCAAGTGATTGCCGCCGCCTTGGGGGTCATCCGCGGCCAAACCTCGCGCTGGCTCTTCCTGACCGGGGCCCATCGGGTCGGCAAGAGTTACCTGATGGTGGCTTTCATAAATGAACTGCTCTCGCAGGGGGCCAAGCAGGCGGCCGTCATCAACGCCGGGGTCCGCTTCAAGGAACTGCTGGACGCGGCCATCAACGACAAGCCCGGTTTCAAACAGCTGTTCGAACGCTTGACGACGATCGATGTCCTGGGAATCGACGATTTCGGCAACGAATACAAAAGCGATTTTCTCCGGGACCAAATCGTCTATCCGCTCCTTCTCGAACGGGCCAAAAACAAAAAAACCACCCTGTTCACGAGTGATTTCAAAATTCATGAGATCGGCACCTTGTACGCGACGAGCGATGCCGGGAAGATTCGCAGTCGCCAGCTGGTCCGCTTGCTGAAGGACTATGCCGAAAACGAACTAGAAGTCGGCGGACTGAGCGGCCTTTATTGATTCGGTTATTGCCGCCTCGATCGCTTGTCGCGCTTCGGCTAGAAAAACTTCATAAGACGCGTCGTTGACCAAAAGCCGATCGACGCGTTTTTCGTAGGACGGGAATTGGTTGGTGGCCGCCAGGGACAGAGCCATTTCCGGATTCGGATAATCGGCCTCGATGCGTTTTCTAAGAAGCGCCGGCGCGACTTTGACTCCGATGACATACTGGGCGAAACCGTCCCATCCGGCTTCATAAAGGAGCGGAACCTCGATGAAGACGTGGCTTGCCCTTTGGCGCGCAATCCAAGCCAAGACGCGCTTCTTAATGGTGGGATGGACCCATTTCTCCAGGCGTTTTTTCGTCTTGGGATCCTTAAGGATGGCGTGTAAAACCCATCCGGATTCGTATTGATGGTTCGGGAAAGGGGCCTTGATGATCGACTCGAGCTTCGAAAGGCTCCCCGGTTCTTCATATAGTTCTTTGACCAAGGCGTCGCTTGACAAAGCCGGATAGCCGCGTTCCGCGGCGATGTGGAGCAGGGTCGATTTGCCCGAATGCATCGTCCCGGTCACGGCGACGACGAGAGGAATCGCCCGGTTGATTTGGCAGCGGGGGCAATAAGTCGAACCCCGGCCCTTGACCTTGATTTTCGTGAGCGGGTGGCCGCAGCGGAGACAGGGTTCGCCACCGCGGTCGTAAGCCAAAAGCTTTTGCTGGAAGCGGCCGTCGACCCCCTGGGCGGCATGATAAGTCCGCACCGTCGACCCGCCGGCTTCGATGGCTTCGGCCAAAACCGTTTTTGAATATTCAAGGAGGCGTTTCGCCTCTTTCAGCGTCAAGAGGTTTCCAGGCAACTCCGGATGGATTCTGGCTTTGAAGAGGACCTCGTCGGCGTAGATGTTGCCGAGTCCGGTCATCACGGTTTGGTCCAACAAGAGTTCTTTGATTGGGCGGGTCGACTTCCGGTAGGCCGACCATAATCCCTCAGCGCTTTCGATCACGAAGGGTTCCGGGCCGACTTTGGTCAGCGGTTCTTCGCATAGATAGCGATCGGACGTGGTCAGTTTCATGATCCCGAAGCAACGCGAATCGTCATAGACGAGCTTGCCGCCGTCGGTAAAATGGAAAACCACCCGGGCATAATCGCTGTCGGGCTCATGGCCCTTGAGAGCCAGAAACTTACCTTCCATCCGCAGGTGCGAAATCATGATCAAATCGGTATCGAACCTGAAAACGAGGAATTTTCCGACGCGATCGATTTTTTTAAAAGTGCGTCCGACCAAGGTCGGGACAAAACGGGCGTGGTCCGATTGGACCATGCGCCAATAATGGACGGTCACTTGGGCGATCGTTCGATCGATGATGGCCGGTTCCAAGAGCCGGCGGACGGTTTCGACTTCGGGTAGTTCCGGCATATTCAATCCTTCAAATCGTACCAAGTCCGGCCTTGGGTGGCCACCACTTGGAGCTTGACATTGAGGGGAAGGGCGTTTTCCATCGTCCGCAAAACCAAAGGTTTGATGATTTCGATTTCATCAAGCGGCACTTTGAACACCAATTCGTCGTGGATCTGCAAGACAAGGCGGCTCGCCAACTTGCGGCTTGTGAGCTCGTCGTCGATTTTGATCATGGCCAGTTTGATGAGATCGGCGGCCGTGCCCTGGATCGGGGCGTTCATGGCCGCCCGCTTGGCGAATTCCCGGGTTTGGTAGTTGCTGTCGTGGATTTCCCGGAGGTAGCGGCGCCGGCCGGTCAAGGTGGTGACGAAACCATTCTTCTGGACTTGATCCACCAAATCGATCATGTATTGCTTGATCTCGGGATAGGCCGCATAGAAAGCGTTGATGATTTGCCGCGATTCTTGGGGCGGTATTTCGAGTTGCTCCGAAAGACCCCAATCGGAAATGCCGTAGATGATCCCAAAATTGACGGCTTTGGCCCTCCGGCGCATCAATGAGGTGATTTCCCCTTCGTGGGCGAACAGCCGCTTGGCCGTGGCCGCATGGATGTCCTCGTCGCGGTTGAAGACTTCGATCAAAGCCGGGCAATGGCTTAAGTGGGCGAGAATCCGCAGTTCGATTTGCGAATAATCGAAGGACATCAAGACGTAGTTAGGATCCGGGTAATAAAACGCTTGGCGCACCAAACGGCCTTCTTCGTCGCGCAGGGCGATGTTTTGGAGGTTCGGGTCGGTGCTTGAAAGGCGCCCGGTGCTCGTCAAGGCCTGGTTGAAGACGGCGTGAAGCTTGCCGTCGGGATAGATATGGTCGATCAAAGTGTCGATGTAGGTCGACAGGAGCTTGGCGTACTTGCGGTGCTCGAGGAGCAATGATGGCAGCGGATGAAGATTTGAAAGTGACTTCAAAACGTCGGCTCCGGTCGAACCCTTGCGGTTCTTGGGCAATCCCAGTTCGTCAAACAAGACGGCGGCCACTTGTTTGGGCGAGGCGACGTTGAATTCGTGCCCGGCCGCCTCATAGACGCGCTGGGTCGCTTGGTCGAGCTTTTCCTTGAAGGAAGCCCCGATTTCGCTCAAGAGTTTGCCATCGATCGGAAAACCCTCAAGTTCCATCTTGGCGAGGACGAGGGCCAATGGCATCTCGACGTCATAGAAAATCGATAAGCCGTCCTTGATGTGGAGTTCGGCTTCGAGTTTGTTCCACAGGCGCGGCATGAAATAGGCGACTTGGCCGGCGTAAATCGGTTGGCCGGCTTCCAAGAGATCGACCGTGTCCTCGAGGGCAAAGTTCGCCCCATACAGGCTAAGAATCGCTTCAGGGGCGGTGTTCGAAGAGGTATCCAAGGTATAAGCGGCCAGAAGCAAGTCGACATAGGGACCGGAAAGTGGCAGTCCGAACCGGTGGCAATAGACGTAAGTGGTTTTCAGGTCGTAAACGTATTTGGTGACGGTCGCGTCGCGTAAAATCTCAGGAGGGCCGGATCTTTTCGGGCAGCTTCAAGCGATAGGTAAACGGTCGTTTCGGTGCCGCTCAGGGCGAGTCCATATACGGCGTTTTTGTGATAGTTGCCACCGGCGGCGTCGAAGTAGAGCCCGACGGCGCCCCGATGCTTGAAAGCGGACAAGGAGGCCACTTCGCGCACTTCCAAGGCCACGGCGTCTTGGTTGACTCTCCACCCGGTCGGCAATTTGGTCAAAAACGTCTTCAGCTCATAGCGAGCCCCGAAGGCGGTGACCGTTTCGAAATCGTATCCATGGTAAACCGTGTCGTCCAAGGCAAACGGCAGTTTCATCGCGGTATCGATGATGGCCAGTTGTTTGGAAAGGGCTCCGATGGCTTGGTGCTCCTTCAAGTTGGCGCCGATTTTCCCGCCGATGGCGTCGGCTTGGGCGAGTATGGCTTCAAACGTGCCGTATTCGGCCAATAGTTTGGTGGCCGTTTTTTCACCGATGCCGGGGATGCCGGGCAGGTTGTCGCTGGCGTCGCCGCACAGGCCTTTGAAATCGGGTATTTGCTCGGGAGTCAATCCGTATTCTTCGATGACGCGGTCGCGGTTCATGATCCGGATGTCGGACATCCCCCGTTTGATCAGATGGACCTTAATGGTGGTGTTGACGAGCTGAAGGAAGTCGCGGTCGGAGGTGTAAAGGTGCACTTCGTGGCCTTGCCTATGAGCCAAAAAAGCGGCGCTTCCGGCCACGTCGTCGCCTTCATAGCCGTTCATCTCGAAGGTGAATACGCCCAAGGCCGAAAGAAGCTCGCGGGCAATCGGCATTTGAGCGACTAGCTCGTCGGGAGCTTTTTTGCGTTGGGCTTTGTAGGTTTCCAATTGTTGGTGACGGAAGGTTTTCGCCCCGGTGTCGAAGGCGACCAAAAGGCCGTCATCCGGCACGATATCCGCGAGTATTCGCACCAACATGTTGGCGAAAATGTAGATGGCGTTGGTCGGGATGCCGTCTTTGGTCCGCATCAAGGTGGTGCCGGGGTAGGCCGAGGCGTAATAGGCTCGGAACAGGAGGGAATTGCCGTCGATAATCGTCAGCCGTTTCACGGATGTTCCTCGATGATGGTGATTTTTTCGGCGACGAAATTGGTGGTTTTGTCAGTTTCGACGTGCCCGGCGATGACCACGAGCCGGTTTTTGTCGAGTTGCGTGGCCACGTCGGCGAACGACCGCGGGAAAACGATCACCTCGATGTCGCCGGTATCGTCGTACACGGTCATGAAAGCCATCGGTTGGCCGGACTTCGTCTTGATGACCTTGCGGGCGCGGATGATGCCCCCGATCGTCAAGGAACCCTTGGAATCCTTGGCCTCGCTGATCGGGGTCAAGTTATAGCCGCGCAGGAGGGCTTTCTTGTGTTTGTAAGGCGAAGCCGAAAGGACGACGCCGAGCGCTTCAAGCTCGCGGTCGACGTTGTCGATCATGTCGTCGGCGGCGTTGACGAGCCGAGCGCTCGGGATGTTGTTCTTGATCAGGCTTTCGGGCTGCTCGTCGAGGGCGCTATGGATGGCGGCGTTCTGGAGGCCGTTCCCGATCGAAGCCCGGAGGGTGGCCCGTGACTTGTGGATGGCGTCGAAGGCCCCGGCGTCGACGAGATGCTCGATTTGCTTCGGGGTGATCTTGTCGGTGTAGAGCCGGGTGATGAACTCGTAGAAACTCTTGAAAGGGCCGTTGAGTTCGCGTTCTTCAACGATGCGCGAAGCCATGTCCGCCGAAATGCCGCGGATGGCGTTCAAGGGGAAATAAAGCTTTTGGTTGTGGACGCTGAAGGAGAGGTTCGATTGGTTGACGTCGGGATTGGCGATCGTAACCTTGAGTTGCTGCAATTCTTCGATGTAGTAGGAAAATTTGGTGTCGTTGATGGCGTTGCTCGTCTCGAGGATGGCCGCGTAGAACTCATAGGGGTAATAAACCTTCAAATAGGCCATTTGGCAAGCCAAGACGGCGTAGGCGACCGAATGCGATTTATTGAAACCGTAGTCGGCGAATTTGTAGATGTGGTTGAAGACCGAGACGGCATGGGCTTGGTGATAGCCCTTGCGGATGGCCCCTTCGACGAAGTTTTCTTGGAGCTCGCGGAGCTTCTCGGCGTCTTTCTTGCTGACGGCGCGCCGGAATAAATCGGCTTCGGCGAGCGAGAACCCGGCCATCCGTTCGGCAATCTGCATGATTTGCTCTTGGTAGATGATGATGCCATAAGTCGGCATCAAGATGTCGTTCAATTGGGCGTCGAGGATCGAGGCGTTCTCGGTCCCGGCCTTGCGGGCGGCATAGCTGGCGAGGTTATCCATCGGACCGGGCCGGAAAATGGCCAAGAGGACCACGATGTCGTCGAAACTGGTCGGCTTTATTTCCTTGATGGCCCGCCGCATCCCATCGCTTTCGAGCTGGAAGAGGCCCATGGTCAACCCGCTGCGAATCAAATCGAAGATCTTGGGGTCGGTGTAAGGAATGGCGTTCATCGAGAGGTCGACGCCGTGGTTTTCCTTGATCAGCTTCAAACAATTGTCGACGATGGTCAAATTTCGGAGCCCGAGGATGTCCATCTTGAGGAAACCTTGGTCTTCGAGATAGTCCATTTCGTATTGGGTGATGAGGTTGCCGTTATTTTCGATCACCGGCAAGGAGAGGCGAATGTCCTCGTCGTTCAAAACGACGCCGGCCGGATGCATGCCGCTTTGACGGATCAATCCCTCGATCCGGGTCGCCAGTTTGACGATTTCAAGGCACTCTTTATCAGCCAGAACGACGTTTTTGAAAGCCGGGATCCGCTTGAAGGCGGTGCGCAGGTCGAGTTTGCTGTCCGGAAGCGATTTGGCCATGGCCTCGATCGTCCGGGGCGAGAATTTATAAACGCGGCCGATGTCGCGGATAGCTTGCTTGGCCTGGATCGTTTGGAAAGTGATGATGTTGGCGACCCGCTCAGAACCGTATTTTTGGCGCAGGTAATCGATTACTTCCTCGCGGCGGATGTCGGCAAAATCGATGTCGATGTCTGGCATCGTCTTGCGGGAAGGATTCAAGAACCTCTCAAACAGGAGTTGGTACTTGATTGGGTCGACGTCGGTGATTTCGAGGGCGTAGCCGACGAGCGATCCGGGGGCCGAACCGCGGCCGGGCCCGACCGGGATTCCATTCGTGCGAGCGTGGTTTACATAGTCGGACACGATTAGAAAATAATCGGAATATCCCATTTCGTCGATCATGCGCAGCTCGTAGTCGAGCCGTTGCAGGTATTCGATGTTCGTGAAGTCGATCGCGCGTTTTTGCAAGCCGACGATGGCCAGTTCCCGCAGGATTTTGGCCGCGGATTGGTTTTTGCCCTTGGGAAATTGGAGCAGAGCTCCGCGTTTCTGGGCAAATTTGAACTTGACTTGGCTAGCCAAGAGGCTCGTCAAGGCAATTTCTTCGGGGGTATAGCGTTCCTCAATCTGCTCAAGTTCGTAAAGATAGTAAGGTCCCGCTTCCTCGTGTTCGTCGATTGTTTCGTCATGGGCGATGGCGTGGGTGATTTTCAAGATGATGGCGTCGCTGGATTTATGGTATTTGACAAACGGAAAGGCGATTGTCTCGTAGTTGTATTTCTTGGCGACTTCCCGCAGATGGTCGGCCAGGTCCCCGTCGCTCGAGGTGTAAATCTCGAGGCCGAGGTAAAGGCCGGGGAAAACGGCGTCAAGTTGGGCCAAGACCGCCGGGATCGCCGCCTGGTCGGAGTTGAAAAGTTCCGGTATCTGGCCTTGCTTGGTGGAAACCGCGGCCAGCAAACCGTCGCGATGCTCTTTTAAAAATTCGGCTTTAAGAGGTTCGCGGGAAAGGGCGCTCGTGATCTGAATCAAGTTGCGGTAACCGGTCTCGTCGATGGCTAAGAGGGTGATTAATTCCTGGTTGAAGGTGATGTCAAGGCCGGGGATGGCGTCAAGTTGCTGCTTGGCGGCTTCGCTGAAAAATTCCGGGAGACCAAACAAAACCTGATAGTCGGTGATGGCCGCGGCCCGAAAGTTCTTTTCCTTCAAGGCATTGACCAAATGAGCCACGGTAAAACCGCTTTGCAGGAACGAATATGACGTATAAATATGAAGCGGTGTGAACATGGCGAAAACCTCTTTGTAATCTTATCACATTTGCGGCCGGCCCGATATCGGAAAAGCGGTCGCGTTATTCGAGTCTATTCGAATAAAGTATCGAGGGCGGCGATGAATTTCGGGAGTTCGTCCAGGGAGTCGATTTTGGCGCCGCTGGCTTGGGCGTGGCCGCCTCCGCCGAACTGGGCCGCCACCTGGTTGATGGCCTTCTCCTTGGAACGGATTGAGATACGCCAGACATTGTCTTTGGGGTCCTCGCTGATCGAGCACCAAACGTTGATGCCGTCGATGTTCGAGAAGATGTTGACGTTTTCCTTGCCCCGTTCCGGGGTGATTTTCAGTTGTTCTTGGATTTCGCGGCTTAAAAGGTAATAGGCGATCCCGTGGGGTGAAATCGTGAAGTTGTTCAAGACGTAGGCGGTGACCTTGAGGTCGTCGATGTTTTTCAAATACATTTTCTGATAGACGTCCCGCGACAAATCGATGCCGGTCTCCAGCAAGATGCGCGCGGTTTCGAACGTGTGAGGGGAAGTCGAGGAATACATGAAGCGGCCCGAATCGCCGGCAATGCCCGAATAAAGGTAGGAAGCCGCCGTCTTCGAGAGGACACGTCGGCCCGGGAATTGGTAAATCAGGCTGGTGATGATTTCGCTCGTGGCCGCCATCGAGGTCACCTCAAGGTTGATGTGGCCGAAGGAGTCGACCACCGGATGATGGTCGATCTTGACGATGCAAGCGGCTTTGGTGAAGCGGTTGTCGGCCACCCGTTCCCGGTTGCCGGTGTCGAGGACGATGGCTAAAAACGGCGTTTCGAAATAGGGGTCGCCAATCACTTCCATCGGGGGATAAAGGCGCGGGGTGAAAGTCGTGTGGTCGTCGCCGACATAACGGATGTCCTTCAAAGGGAAATTGTCTTTGAGCCAGGCGACGAAGCCCATTTGGGTTCCCAAGGCGTCAAAATCGGGGATCTGGTGCCGGAAAACGACGATGTGGTCGTACTTATTGATTTGACGGTAAATTTGCTTCAGTATGTGGCGGTAAGGCCGGCTGGCCTTTTTGATGACGGGGTTATTTCTCATAAGACACGCTCCATAGACAAATTGTATGCCATCGGGGTTCAATTACCAAGTAATTTGGATTGGCCATTCTTATTTTCTCGGCGCGCTTATGTTATTGTGAGAAAGATGAAAAAACGCCTGAAAACGGAATTTTTCGCCTTGATGGCCGAAGGAGAACGGGATGGTTCAGCTTCTTTTCAGAAGCCTTCAGCCCAAGATTTGCTTGGACTTCCTTCCTGGCCGGACTTGACCGCGGCCGCTTTGTGCTTGCAGGAACTGATCGACGATCGGAAACCAATCCTCAGGAACGACCTCCTGACGCAGTATCGAAGGCATTACTTTGAGAATGGCGCTCACGATGAAAATCGCATATGGATTAATCAGGAATTAACGGGTTTCATTATAGAT
Source organism: Bacilli bacterium (assembly GCA_041652475.1). Classification (GTDB taxonomy): domain Bacteria; phylum Bacillota_I; class Bacilli_A; order RFN20; family CAG-826; genus UBA6120. The sequence goes on along the minus strand of JBAZHG010000004.1, from coordinate 17,569 downwards.
GAAAAGTCATCCGCTGTTGCCACAGGCAACGAATTGATGATTGATTCGAGCAATCTCGTCCGCTTGATGCCTTTGGCTTTCCGTTTTGCCCGATATGAAGCGAAAAAGCCCCGGACGATCGCGGCTCGTTACGACCTGATCCATCAATTGACGACTTTAAGCGTCGGTCATCGCCGGGCCAGCGTCGGGGCCGGGTTATTGGTTTCGGTCGCCAACGAAATCATCTTGGCTCGACGAAAAATAAAACGAACTCTGACCGCGAGGCGTTTGCTGATCGCACTTCGTCTTGCTGTCAAAAAAACCTTTGATTTCTATAACTTGCAAGTCGAATATCGGGGCGAAACCGGTCATTATGCCCTGCTGCAAACCAATCGCTTGGGACGCCTGCATCTTGAAGAAGCCCAAGCCCGCGAACTCCATCACTCGACTTACGTCGTGGATACCGTCTTGATGACGTTATGGCAAACAATCCAGGCCAAGAGCAAACGCCAATTTCATAACGCAATCAAAGCTTTGGGATTACCGGATGTCGGGGCTTGTTGCGGCGCGCTTCTCGGATTGGCCTACGGAACTCGATTCAAGAAAAAAAGACCCAGGCCGAAACCTGAATCTTTGCGTATAAACATACAGTCGACTATTCGCTGAGAATCCGGTAGGTGTCGCGGGCGATCATCACTTCTTCGTCGGTAGGAATCACGGCGACGGCGATGGCGCTTTCCGGCGTCGAGATGATGGCTTTTTTGCCGCGTAGCGGCAGGTTCAATTCGGCGTCGTATTCGATTCGAAGCGCGCTTTTGATCTCCTCGAGAATCATCGCCCGGTAGAAACCGGCGTTTTCGCCGACTCCGGCCGAGAAGATAATCAAATCGGCGCCGCCCAGGCGGACGAAATACTGGCCGATATAATCGGCGATGCGGCGCACGAACAGTTGGCTCGTCAAGATGGCGCGCGGATTGCCTTTGTATACTTCCTCCTCGATTTCGCGGGTATCGTTGGAAATGCCCGAAACGCCGAGAAGGCCGGATTTTTTATTGAAGATTTCATACATCTGTTCATGGGTTTTTCCGCTGCGCAGGGCGGCAAAATGCAAAACCGAAGGATCGATGTCCCCGGTTCGCGTGCCCATCATCAACCCGCCGAGCGGGGTCAAACCCATGGTCGTGGCCACGCACTTGCCGTCTTTGACGGCGGTGATCGAAGCCCCCGAGCCGATGTGGCAGGAGATTATCCTTGAATGGGCCGGATAGTTCAAGAGCTTGATGCCCTCGTTAGCCAAGTACTGGTGCGAGGTGCCGTGGAAACCGTAGCGGCGGATGTCGTATTGCTCGTAATACTCATACGGAATCGGAAAGAGGTAATCCTGCGGTTCCATCGTTTGGTGGAAGGCGGTGTCGAACACGGCCACGTGGCCGACGCTTGGAAGGATCGTCTTGAAGGCTTGGTAGCCGACCAGGTTTGGTTTGTTGTGCAAGGGAGCGAGCGGGATCAAGGCTTCGATGTTGGCGGCGCAGGCTTCGTCAAAGATGGTGCTCTTGGCGTAATATTTCCCGCCTTGGACGACCCGGTGGCCGATCCCGACGATTTCTTCGTAATTGGCGATGATGTGGTTGTCAACCAAGGCCTTTAGCAAGAGTTCGACGCCGACGGCGTGGTTCGGGAGGGGATGGACCTCGCGGATTTTTTGGGATCCGAATTCGATCTTGAAGATGCCGTCGTCATGACCGATCCGGTCGGCCATGCCCGAACAGACGACTTGCTCCGAGGGCATTTCGAATAATTTGAACTTCAGGCTCGAGGAACCGGCATTGACGGCGAGGATTTTTCCCATGGCTGTACTCCTTGGCAACATTAAAATATTAGTGGATTAGACCCTTTTTAGCAAGGAAATATCCGCCCTTTCGGTGCGCTTTTCATAGGAATGAAGAGACGCGTTTTGTATAATTAATATGATTGACGGGGGGTGGTCCCATGGCTTACGGCATTCTTTACGATTATCTATTAGGACAATCAATCGAAGCTTATCGTTACTTCGGAGCCCATTTCATCACGCGGGAGACGAGTCAAAAATACAAAAATGGACGCGTGAAAACGATTAGGGAACCGGGAGTCGTCTTCCGGCTCTATGCTCCCAACGCCACTGACGTCAGCGTCATCGGCGAATGGAACGACTGGAATCCCGGGTCCCACAAGATGGCCCGCGTCGACGACGCCGGAGTCTATGAGCTTTTCATCCCCGGGCTGATCAATTACCAATCATATAAATACCATTTTCAAAACGCTAAAGGCGTTTATATCGACAAGGCCGACCCCTTCGCCTTCTGCAGCGAGTACCGGCCCAACACCTGCTCGCGCCTCTTTGACGTTGAAAATTTCCTTTGGCACGACGGCGAGCATTTGAACGCCCGTTCGCGGCAATTCGACCGCCCCATGAGCATCTACGAGATTCACCTCGGTTCCTGGAAGGGAGCCATCGACGGCCGCAACCTCAGCTATGAGGAAATCGCCGATCACCTAATTCCCTACCTGCGCGACCATGGCTTCACCCACGTCGAGATCATGCCGATCACCCAATACCCGTTTGACGGTTCGTGGGGTTATCAGGCCACCGGTTTTTACTCAGTCGATTCCCGTTATGGCAACCCGATGCAACTGATGTCGTTCGTCGATCGGATGCACCAGGCCGGGTTCGGGGTCATCCTCGATTACGTCTTGGTCCATTTTGCCGGCGACCACCACGCCCTGATCGAGTTTGACGGGACCCGGATGTACGAATACGCCGACGGCAAGAACACGTTCAGCCAATGGGGTTCGCCCCAATTCGACCTAGGCAAAGACCCGATCCGCAGTTTCCTGATGAGCGGCGTCAACTATTTCCTTGAATATTTCCATTTCGACGGGATCCGGGTCGACGCCGTCAGCAACATCATCTACTGGGACGGCGACTCGAGCAAAGGCGAAAACGCCGGCGCCATCGAGTTCATCAAACGCCTCAACGGCAAGATCCATTTCGCCCATCCCCAAGTGATGATGATCGCCGAGGATTCGACCGCCCATCCGGGGGTCACCCGCCCGCTGGAGCACGGCGGCCTCGGTTTCGATTACAAATGGGACATGGGTTGGATGAACGATACTTTGAAGTACTATTCCAAAGACCCGATTTTCAAGAAATACGAGCATAGCAAAATCACCTTCTCGATGGCGTATTTCTATTCGGAAAACTTCCTTCTGCCCCTTTCACACGACGAAGTCGTCCACGGCAAGGGGACCATCATCAACAAGATGTGGGGCGATTACGACACCAAATTCGCCTTGCTGCGGAACCTCTTCGCCTACCAATACGCCCATCCGGGCAAGAAACTCAACTTCATGGGCAACGAACTGGCCAGTTTCGACGAATGGAACGAGCAGCGGTCGCTGCCATGGAACCTCAAATCCTACCCCAAGCACGACTCGATCGCCCGCTTGGTCCGCGATTTGAACTTGATTTATCAAGCCGAGCCGGCCCTGCACGTCGAGGAGTACAATTCGCGCCATTTCAATTGGCTCATGGTCGACAACGCCGAGCAAAGCGTCTTCGCCTTCGAACGCCGCGTCGGGCCCAGCCATTTGATTTTCGTCTTCAACATGACCGGGAATTTCTACTATAATTACAACATTGGCGTCACCCGGCCCGGCACCTATGTCGAGATTTTCAACTCCGACAAGGACGTCTATGGCGGCTGGAACCAATACAACGGGGCCTCGCTTGAGACCTATGAAACGCCGGGACCCGAGGAGCGGCCCCACAGCTTGACGATCAAGCTGGCCAGTTTCGGGGCCCTGATCCTCAAATACCACGAGGAAGAATAAGGAGCGAACATGTTCGATTCGATCGTTGAGTTCAAAAAGGAATTCGAAACGCGGCTGATTGAAAAATACGGCCGCGACGTTAAAAACAGCCACATCACCGAGCGCTACGACATTTTGGGGCGCATGGTCCGCGATTTCGCCGGCAAAGATTGGCGCCGCACCCGGGAACAAACCCTCGTCACCGGCCAGAAACAGTTGATTTACTTCTCGATGGAGTTTTTGATTGGCCGGCTGATGGTCAACAACATGCAGAACCTCGGCATCTACGAGACGGCCAAGCAAGGCCTTAAAGAACTCGGGGTCGACATCCATGAACTCGAAATCCTGGAAACCGATGCCGGGCTCGGCAACGGCGGCCTTGGCCGCCTGGCCGCCTGCTTTCTCGACAGCATCGCCTCGCTCGGATATCCGGGCCACGGCAACTGCATCCGCTATGAATACGGCTTCTTCAAGCAGAAGATCGTCGACGGACGCCAAGTCGAGGTTCCCGACCAATGGCTCGTCAACGGCAACGTCTGGGAAGTCCGCAAACTGAAGCACGCCGTCGAAGTCAAGTTCTACGGCAACGCCGAAACCTACATCAAACCCGACGGGGGCTACGCCATCCGGACCGCCAACGCCGTTTGCATCAAGGCGGTTCCCTACGACATGTCGGTGGTCGGCTACCGCAACCACGTGTCCAATTACCTGCGGCTTTGGAGCGCCGAACCCAGCGAGGAAAACCTTCCGATCAACCAAAGATTTGAAGAATACCTGCAAACCGTTCGCGAACTGACGCACGGCCTTTATCCCGACGACACGACCGAGCACGGCCGCATCCTCCGGTTGCGCCAGCAGTATTTTCTCGTTTCGGCCGGACTCCAATCGGCGATGCGGGGCCATTTTCGACGCTATAAATCATTGAAGGATTTTTACAAATACTTCGTCTTCCAATTGAATGACACCCACCCGATTTTGGCCATTCCCGAATTCATGCGCCTTTTAATCGACGAATACGGTTATTCTTGGGACAATGCCTGGTACCAAGTGACCCGTTGCATGGCCTACACCAACCATACGACCATGGCCGAAGCCCTCGAAAAATGGCCGGTCCATTACGTCCAGCAGCTGATTCCCCGCTGCTACATGATCATCGAGGAGATCCATCGCCGGAGCCAGATCCATTACAACGACATCGGCGTCAACGACGATGCCAAGCGCAACATGGCCATCCTCCGCGACGGGATGGTCCACATGACGAACCTGGCCTTGTACACGACCTTCTCGGTCAACGGCGTGGCCGCCTTGCACACCGAAATATTGAAGAAGGACACCTTTTCTGATTTTTACAAGTTCTTCCCCGAAAAATTCAACAACAAGACCAACGGCATCACCCACCGGCGCTGGTTCCTGTACGCCAACCCGAAGCTGGCCGCCCTCGTCAGCGAGAAAATCGGCGACGGCTGGATCCACGACCCGAGCCAACTCGAAAAGTTCCTGCCATTCGCCGAGGACAAGGAGGTCCAAAAACGCTTCCTGGCCATCAAACACGAGATGAAAGTCGCCCTGGCCGATTATGTCAAAACCAAGACCAAGATCGAACTGGACACCAATTCAATCTATGACGTCCAGGTGAAACGGCTCCATGCCTACAAACGCCAATTGATGAATCTCTTCCACATCATGTATTTGTACATTCGGATGAAAGACGATTCTTTCTTCAGAATCCACCCGCAGACCTTTATTTTCGGAGCCAAGGCGGCGCCCAGTTACGTCTACGCCAAGAAGATCATCGAACTGATCAACGCCGTGGCCGAACGGGTCAACCGCGATCCCGACGTATCCCCGTATATGAAAGTGGTCTTCATCGAGAACTATGGCGTCAGCCTGGCCGAAATGATCATCCCGGCCACCGACGTCTCCGAGCAGATCAGCACCGCCGGCAAGGAAGCCAGCGGGACCGGCAACATGAAGTTCATGATGAACGGGGCCGTGACCTTGGGGACACTCGACGGGGCCAACGTCGAAATCTCGGGCCTCGTGGGATTGGACCACGCCGTCATCTTCGGGCTCAAAGCCCCGGAAGTCGAGGAGATGCGCCGCAAGGGGTCCTACAATCCCTGGGACGTCTACAACAAGGATTTCCGGATCCACCGCATCATCGATTCCTTGATCGACGGCACTTGGAGCGACGGCAACGCCGACAAATTCCGGCCGATTTTCGACGAATTGATGTACCACAACGACGAATATTTCATCTTGAAGGACTTCGACGCCTACGTCAAAGCCCATGAAGATATGGTCGTCAAATACGAGGACCGGTCGGCCTGGGCCAAGAGCGCCCTCGTCAACCTGGCCAAATCCGGCTTCTTCAGTTCGGATCGCACCATCGAGCAGTACAACGCCGACATCTGGCACCTCGAAAAAGTCAAATGAAAATCGAACTGTCGGATCTATTTGCCAAACAAAAGGAGCTCGATGCCCACATCCAGGCCAACCACGGGCTCGATTATCCCTCGACGCGGCGCCGTCGCCTTTTGGCGCTCCTCGTCGAACTCGGCGAATTGGCCAACGAGACCCGGGCCTTCAAGTTTTGGTCGCTCAAGGGACCCTCGCCCTTAGAAGTCATCATGGACGAGTATGCCGACGGAATGCACTTTTTCCTCTCGCTTGGAATCGCCATCGGGAGCCAGAAGACGATTTATGAAATCACCCGGCCTTCGCGTGACATGGTCGAACAGGTCTTGACCACTTATCATCTGATCGACGTCCTGGCGCAGGATTTCACGATCGAGCATTTCGAAGCAGCGTTTCAAGGCTATCTCGACTTCAGCGCCCTCTTGGACGTCACCCCAACGCAAGTCGCCGACGCCTATTACAAGAAACTGGGCGTCAATTACCGGCGCCAAACCGAAAAGTATTGATGGTATAATTACTTCCATCACAGGAGAAACAACATGACAAGAGAAGAACGTTTGAGCTTTTTGAAACAATTCAGCGAAGCGAATGGCATCCCCGGCCACGAGAAGGAAGTCGCCCAGCTGGCCACCAAGATGGTCGAAGGCTATGCCGATCGGGTCGAATTCGACAACCTCGGCAGTTTCCTCGCCTACAAGGAAGGCGATCCGGGACAACCGACCATCCTCCTATCGGGCCACATGGACGAAGTCGGCTTCGTGGTCCACAAAATCGAAGATTCGGGCATGATCCGCATCCATCCGCTCGGCGGCTGGTGGGGCCATGTCATCTTGGCTCAGGTGATGACGATCACGACCAGGTCCGGCAAACGGATCACCGGCGTCATCGGGGCCCAGCCGCCCCACGGCATGTCCCCGGAAATGCGCAAGCAAGTGCTCGAAATCAAAGACATGTACCTCGATTTGGGGGTCACCGACAAAGCCATGGTCGAAGCCCTTGGCATCAAAATCGGGGACATGATTACCCCATATACCGAATTCCGGGTCTTAAACGACGGCAAGAGCCTGCTCGGGAAAGCCTGGGACAACCGCCTCGGGGTCGCCGCCGGAATTGAAGCCCTGCGCAACCTCAAAGGAATCAAGCATAAAGCCACGGTCGTGGCCGCCGGCACCGTCCAAGAAGAAGTCGGGCTCCGCGGCGCGCGGACGGCCGCCTACCACGTCAAGCCGGACATCGCCTTTGCCATCGACGTCACGATGAGCTACGATCTGCCGACCAGCCCCAAAAACGACACCAAACTCGGGGCCGGCGTCGCCCTGTCGATCATGGACGGGAGCGTGATTGCCCACCGGGGCCTCTTCGACTTTGTCGAAAAAATCGCCAAAGAGAATAACGTTAAGTACACCTATGACATCATGACCGCCGGCGGGACCGACAGCGGGGAAATCCACAAACAATTCGACGGGGTGGTGACCATGACCCTTTCGATTCCGTGCCGCTATTACCACAGCCACGTCTCGATCATCAACTACGACGACTATGTAGCCACGGTCGATTTATTGACGAAACTGGTTCAGGCGATCGACGCCAACGTCGTCAAGGAACTTAAAGAAACGAAATTCCGCTAAAGGCGCAGCCGGGCCCGATGCGGGGCGATGGCGATGTATAATAGCGCCGCCCCGGTGGCCCCGGCCAATCCCTGCAACGAATCGAACGGGATCGTGGCCGCGAGCATGGCTCCGGTCGGATCGAAGATTAAATAACTGACGGCATAAGTGGCCACCATCAAGGCCGCCCCGATCAATAAAGCCCCATAGGAATATGGGGTTTTTATCTTGCGGAACAAATATCCGGCCACGATCGCCTCGAGGGCTTTGGCCCCGATGGTGAACGGGATGAAGAACAAGTAGCCCCCGTAAAGATCGGCCAAACTGGCCCCGATCGCTCCGACGAAGGCTCCGAAGATCGGATGGATGAAGATGGCCGAGAACAAGACGATGATATCCCCGAGATTGAAGTATCCTATGCTGAGTGGTACATGGACGAACGCCGTCAAAACGAAGGTCAAGGCGGTCAATAGCGCGGCTAAAGTCATTTGGCGGACGGTCAATTTCATGATGACATTATATTACCACGAGACGCCGCCTTCGAAACTTGTTAAAATGAAGGGCATGAAATCTATGACCGAAATCGAATGCGAGGGACGCCGCTTTCCGGTCGTCTTGACCCGCAAGGCCATGCGCCGGATCACCATCAAGCCGGAACCCGGCCGCCTCATCGTCCATGCCCCGATTGGGGTCCCGCTTTCGATCATCAAAAGCACGGTCACCAAGCATTGGCCAAAATTGAAACCGCTGCTGATCAAAGATGAAGCCATCTCCAGCCGCCACGTGTACTTTCTCGGCCACAAGGCCGGTAACCATGATGCGTATCTATCGACGATCTTCCCGGATCCCCTCGACGATTATCTCGCCGCCGATTTCCAAAAAGAACTGCGAAAGAAAGCCGAACTGTTTTTCACCAAACGAATCCGTCATTACGAACGGGTGATGGGGGTCGACCGGCCTTACGAGGTCGTCGTCCGTAAGATGAAAGGCCGTCTCGGCAGCAACAACAAGACCCGGCACAGCATTACCTTGGCCTTGCGCTTGATCCATTACGCGATTCCGATCATCGATGCGGTCGTCGTCCATGAACTGGCCCATCATTTCGCTTTCGACCATTCGAAAAAGTTTTATGAGATTTTGACCCAATACTATCCTGATTATCGCTCTGAGCATGATAAAATCTTAAAAGGTCAATACCGATGATAAAAACGATTACGAGCGCCACCAATCCCCTCATCAAGCGGCTCCATGCCCTGAAATCGGGCAAAGGGCCCGACAGCGAAACGAGCTTTTTGGTGTACGGTTACCATCTCGTTTCCATGGCGCTTCAATTCGATCATGTCGAAACGATCATCGCGTCGAAACCGCTTGAAGGCGTAAAAGACAAGATTGACCAAATCATCGTTCCCGACCACATCATCCAGAAGCTGAGCGGGCAAGTCAGCCCCCAGGATGTTCTCGCCGTGTGCCGCCAGATGAATGAAGCCCCGCTATCGGGAAAATGCATCGCCTATCTCGACGGGGTCAACGACCCCGGCAATCTCGGGACCATCCTTCGCTCAGCGGCCGCCTTCGGCATCGATTTAGTGATGCTCGGGAAAGAATGCGCCTCACGCTACAACCAAAAGACGGTCGCCGCGAGCCAAGGGGCCCTCTTCAGCGTGGCGACACGCCAGGGTAACGAAGAAGATCTCCATGAATTGAAAACCCGCGGTTACCGCTTCGTCGGGACCGTGCTTGACGAAACGGCGGTTCCTTTAAAGGACTTCCGCTATCCCGATCAATGCGTGATGTTCTTCGGGTCCGAAGGACATGGGCTCCGCCCGGAACTGGTCGCCCGCTTGGACCATAAGATCATCATCCCGATGGCCCACATCGAATCCTTGAACGTGGCCATGGCGGCCGCAATCGTCTTTTACGATATGAAATACCGCTGATTTATTCATCTTGATTTGATATAATAGCCATATACGTTGACGAGCCGTAGTAGCCCAGCGGTTAATTGATAGGGAAGAGTGACCAGTGGAACCACTCGCAAGGCGCCCGGGCGAATTCACCTCCGAGTATGGACGAAGTCCCGTTGGTAGCGTTAATACCTTAGTGCGTAAAACCTTTTTACGAAATAGGATGGCACCACGGCGCGACGTCGTTCCTTAGGAATGACTTTTTTTATTTTTTAGGGGGTATCTCATGGAAACAATCATCAATCGGATCCTGGCCGAAGCCCAAAGCGCGGTCGCCGCGATCGCCACGGAAGCGCACCTTCAGGAGTCGCGCAACCGTTACCTGTCCAAAAAATCGGAATTGATGGGCCTTTTCGCCCAGATGCGCGACGTCCCGGCCGAGCTCAAAGCCGCCTACGGCCAATTGATCAACCAGGCCCGGACCCAAATCGAAGCGTGGCTCGAAACCAAGCGGGTTGCCCTTGAAAAAGAGGCTCTCCGGATCCGTTACGAAGCCGAGAAAATCGACATCACCTTGCCGGGCTCCTCGGAAGAACCCGGCGTTCGCAATCCGTTTTACATCGTCAAAGACGACATCATTTCGATTTTGATCGCCCTTGGCTACCAAGTAGTCGAAGGACCCGAGGTCGAAAGCGACCATTACAATTTCGAATTGATGAACATCCCTAAGGACCACCCGGCCCGCGACATGCAGGACACGTTCTACATCGATCCGGTCCGGCTCTTAAGAACCCATACTTCCCCAGTCCAGGCCCGCACGATGGAACAGTCCTCCGGGCACCCAATCCGCATGATCTGCCCCGGCAAAGTTTATCGCCGGGACGACGACGATGCCACCCATTCCCACCAATTCGCCCAAATCGAAGGTTTGTTGGTCGACAAGGACATCAATCTCGGCCATCTGCAAGCCACGTTGGATAAATTCATCAAGAAGTTGTTTGGACCCAAGCGCGAAATTCGCTTCCGGTCCAGTTATTTCCCATTCACGGAACCAAGCGTCGAAGTCGACGTCAGCTGCAGCGAATGCGGCGGCAAGGGCTGTTCCATGTGCAAGGGGACCGGTTGGATTGAAATACTCGGAGCCGGGATGGTTCACCCCAACGTCTTAAAGATGTCGGGGTATGACCCCGCGGTCTGGTCGGGATTCGCCTTTGGGGTTGGCATCGAGCGCGTGGCCATGCTTCGCTATGGGATCGACGACATCCGGCGCATCTACCAAAACGATATCCGCTTCATCAAGCAATTCGTGAAAGGATAGCCAATATGAAAATATCACTCAATTGGGTTAAACAATACATCGACTTGTCCGGCATCGAACCCTCCGTCATCGCCGACAAATTGACGAACGCCGGCTTGGAGGTCGAAACGGTCGAGACCTTAGCCGTGGGCACGCATCTTGTCACCGGTTACGTCAAAGATGCCCGCTTGATGGAAAATAGCGACCATTTAACGGTCTGCCAAGTCGACCTTGGCGTCAAATACGGCATCGTCCCGATCGTCTGCGGGGCTCCTAACGTCAAAACGGGGCAAACGGTGATCGTGGCCCGGCCTGGGGCTGAACTCGCCGAAGTCCGCATCGGAAAATCAACCATCCGCGGCCATGAAAGCCACGGCATGATCTGTTCTTTGCTCGAACTCGGCGTCGATCCGAAACGGCTCTCGCAAGCATCGATCGACGGAATCGAAGTCCTGCCGCATGGAACCGAAATCGGACGCGAGGACGTTTTGAGCCTATTAGGACTCGACGACGTCATTTTGACGATCAAAGTATTGGCCAACCGGCCCGACGCCTTGGCGGTCTACAACGTAGCCCGGGAACTTTCGATCTTGTTTGAACGGCCGTTGAAGCCATGGCATCGCCCCCTTGAAAAAAAGGGGCATGCCCCGGCCTTTGAAGTCAATGTCAAAACGGCAAAATGCCCGCAATTCTCGATCAGAACCGTCGAAGGAATCGGAAAAGGTTCCACTCCGGAATATATTTCCCGAGCCCTTTTGGCCTTGGGCATGCGCCCGATCAGTCCCCTCGTCGACATTTCGAATTACGTCATGCTCTTGACCGGACAACCGCTTCATTTTTACGATTTGGATGCCTTGCCAGAACCCCGGTTGACCATCGTCGAAGATCTGAAGTCTCCGTTCTTGGCCCTTGACGAAAAGACTTATGAGGTGCAACCCGGCGACCTCTCAATCGTCTCGGGAACCACCATCGCCTGTTTGGCCGGCGTCATGGGCAGCTCCCTGACCGGAGTGAAGGAAACCACCAAGAACATCGCCGTCGAAGCGGCGAATTTTTACGGCCCGACCGTGCGCCAGACTTCGATCCGGCTCAACCTGCCGTCGGAATCAAGCCAGCGCTTCATCAAGGGAATCAATCCCCATCAAGCCGAGGACGTGCTGGATTTGACCATCAGCCTGATCGGCGAAGTGCTCGGTTACCGATCCTTTTCGAAAACGGTCGCCCACGATCTGGTCGATCACCGTTTGAAACGGATTCCCTTTGCTCATGAAACCATTAACCGCCGCTTAGGGACCAAGTTCACACCGGCGGAAATCAGCGCCACGCTGAATCGGATTGGAATCCAAATCATCGACGAACCGGAACCGATCGCCATCGTCCCGGCCCATCGGATTGACATCGATGGGGTCGCCGACTTGACCGAAGAAGTGATCCGGATTCGCGGATTCGAGCACATCGAAGTGAAACTGCCGTCTTTGACGGCCTTGCATACGGGGTTGACCGCCTCGCAAGCCAAGGTCGAACGGCTGCGGCAGCTGCTTTTGAATCGCGGTCTCCATGAAGTGTTGACCTACACCTTGCTTCATCAATCGGAAATAGACAAGTTCCGACTTCTAAACCACGATGAGCTTTTCCAAGTCAGCAACCCGATGACCGACGAGCACGAATACGTGCGCGGCGGCCTCACCCATTCGCTGCTGGAGGCGGCCAACTACAACGTCGCCCGCCAAACCAAGAACTTGGCCATTTTCGAAATCAGTGGCATCGAAACGAGAAAAACCCTCGCCACGCACTTAGGCCTCGTCTTGGTCGGAGAAAAATCGCTTCGGGGCCAACTGGCGACCAAGCCATACGATTTCTATGACGCCAAGGGCCTGTTTGAAGCCGTGATGACCACCTTCGGCATCGACGCCGGACGTTATCGCTACGAACGATTGGCCGATAATAGCGCCGAACTGCATCCGGGGCAAAGCGCCAGCATCCTGATTGACAATCAAAAGGTCGGCGTCATCGCCACATTGTCACCAGAAGCCTATAGCCGATTCGACTTCAAGAAAGCCCCGGTCGTCATGCTGGAAATCGATCTTGGTTATGTCTTGAACCTTCGGGTCTCGGCCACCAAGATGAGCCCGCTATCAAAATATCCGGCCGTCACCCGCGACCTGGCTTTCGTCATCGACCAAAGCGTCGAAGCCCAAGCTATTTTGAAAGTCATCAGGAAAACTCAAAAGGACTTGATCCGCGACGTGTTCATCTTTGATGTCTACACTGGCGAGCATGTCCCCGAAGGCAAAAAGTCGCTCGCCCTTTCGATCGTGATCAACGATGAGAAGAAGACCCTGACCGAGACCGAATGCGCCCAGGTGATCGAACGGGTCAAAGTCGCTTTGGCGACGGCTTTCAACCTGACTTTCCGAGTCTAGCCCTTCACTGGATTCACCATCCGGAAACCAGCGCTTCGTCCGGCCCTCGCCGGGGAAGCGCTTTTTAATTATTTATAAAAGTAGGAACTAACGCTTTACAAAATCAAACGGCCTCGATAGAATTAAGTCATAAAGTGGGAGAAAGTGGGAAATGTTTTTCGGGAACTACGTCTACTCAATCGACAATAAAGGCCGTCTCGTCATCCCGGCGCGGTTCCGTCTCGCCGTCAACGACGCCTTATTTGCGATGCGCGGTTACGAAAAATGCCTGTCTTTGTATCCCTCATCGGCCTTTGAAGCTTTGCAGGCCGACCTTGAAAAATTGAACTTCACCCAAAAAGCGGCCCGCGATTACATGCGGATCACCTTGGCTTCGACCTTCGAATTGACGATCGACGACCATGGGCGCATCCAAATACCGGCGGCGACCGCCAAAGAATATCGCCTCGACGGCGCCGTACGCCTAATCGGTGTCAAAGATCACATCGAAGTGTGGTCGGAAGAAGCTTGGAGAGCTTACCAGGCCGAAGCCGACGCTTCTTACGAGGCCACGGCCGAAACCCTCAAGGGATCGTAATGGGCGACCACACCCCGGTCCTTCTCCAAGAAGCGGTGGCCGGCCTCGACGTGAAGCCGGACGGCATCTACGTCGACATGACCTTCGGCCGCGGCGGCCATACCAAAGCAATCCTCGACCGCTTGACGACCGGGCGGGTCTATGCCATCGACCGCGACATCCAAGCGATCGAAGCCGGGCAAGCCCTCGTCGCATCCCATCCTCAGCAACTGACCTTGATCCACGCCAATTTCACGCAAGTGAGGCTGGCCTTGGCCGAACATGGCGTCGACCGCGTCGACGGCATCTTGATGGATCTCGGCGTCTCCTCCCCGCAGTTCGACGATCCCGACCGGGGTTTCTCCTACCGCGAAGACGCGCCCCTCGACATGCGCATGGATCGGCGCCAAACCTTGACGGCGGCCCAACTGGTGGCCACGCGTGATGTTGGCGAACTGACGCGGATTTTCCGCGATTACGCCGACGAACCCCAAGCCTATCAAATCGCCAAAGCCATCGTCAAAGACCGGGGAACGAAACCACTGTTGACCACCGGCGACCTCGTCGCCTTGATCAAACGGGTCAAACCCCAGAAAGAACTCTCGAAAAAGGGCCACCCGGCCAAACAGGCTTTCCAAGCCTTGCGCATCGCCGTCAATAACGAAATCGAAAACCTCGAAACGGCGCTGAAAGAAGCCGTCGCCCTGCTGAAGCCGCGCGGGCGCCTGGCCGTCATCACCTTCCATTCGGGTGAGGACCGGCTCGTCAAGAACTACTTCAAGTCCTTGTGCGTCAGCGAAGGGACCCGCCACGGCCTCGCCGCCATGGTCAAGACCCCGGAGTTGGCCTACGAATACCACAATCGGCAACCGATCGTCCCCGGTGAAACCGAAGCGAATGACAATCATCGCGCCGTCGGGGCCAAGCTCCGCATCATCATACGAAAGTAGAGGAATCGCCATGAAAGACAAACTCGTCAAATTCCACCGCAAGGCCAACTATTACCGTACCCGGAAAGTCGCCGTCTTCGCCATGGCTTTCATGCTGATGACGGTCTCGGTGGCCGTGCCGCTCTCCTTGATGTCGGTCGAAGCGCAACAACAATCCTCGACCAGTCAAACTTCGGAAATGGACTCCTCATCGGAAACGATGTGACGCTATAAAGGGGGGAATGACGCGTGAAAATACAGCATCAAACCAATAATTCACCCTTGTTGACTTTCGACGCGCGCTTGGGGCAAGCCCGCAAGCAGCGCCAAAACCTCGTCTTGATTAAATGGTTGATGATGGCCGTATCAGTCACTCTTCTGCTAATATATTTATTAACGCCAATCCGTTTCATGCTATGCCAATAATGAGGAACCTATGGAAAAATTGACGATCGCCTTGGACATCGGGTCGGGAGCCACCAAATTGGTGGCCGGCTATTTTTTGGATCAGCAACCGATCGTCGTCGACGCCTTGAGCGTCCCGGTGCCGGTTCAACTGATTGACGGACGCCTGGCCGATATCGACAACACGGCTTCGGTCATCCGCAAGCTGATCGCCCAACTGGAAAAGAACCTCAATCAGAAAATCACCTCGGTGGTCGCCTCTTTGCCGGTCCACGGCCTTCAAATCTATTCGGCCACCAAGACGACGAACATCATCTCGCAGCAAGGTCTCATCGCCCCGATGGACCTCAAAAACCTCCAAAACCTCTTCCGCAAGGAAGGAATTGACGAAGCCCACGTCCAAATCGGGCTCGTGCCGGAAAGTTTTGAATTGGAAGGCGACCGCTCCTTCGACACTCCGCCCCTAAACGAAGTGTCCGACAGCATCACCTTGACGGCCGACATCCATTTCCTCGACAAGGCGGTCCACGCCGATTACCTCGAAGCGCTCCGCCGCGCCGAGGTGAAAGTCCGCCATTTCGCCGTCGACAGCCATGCCATCGCCGAACTCTTGACGACCCAGGACGACATCCCGAACGAATACGTCATCGTCGATGTCGGGACCAACCATACCAGCCTTTCGTTCGTGGCCAATAGGCGGCTCTTCGCGGCCACCCATTTCGACCTCGGGGCCCGGGCTCTGACCGAAAAGATTGAAACCGAACTCGGCATCCCCTACGAAGAAGCGCTCCGGCTCCACGAGCAATTCGGCTATGACGCCCGGGAGAATTTCTTCGACGGCATCGTTTACCAATCGGTCAACGATCCCCAGGGGCAAGCCTTGATTCATCAAAGCGACCTCAATCGGGTCATCGCCGCCTTCGTCGAATCTTGGTCCGCCGAAGCCTGGCGTTACCTTGATTTGTTGAAACAAGAAGTGGCTCCCTCGATCGCCATAATGAACATTCCGTGGGTGATCATGGGCGCCGGACGCAAGCTGAAAGGATTCCTCCCCTTATTGCAGGCGCAAGGGCCCTTGCCTTCGTGCCTCTGGCCGCGCCTTCCGATTCTCGGCGCGCGCTCCCCGGCTTACGCCCCGGCGCTCGGATTGATCGTCATCGCCCATAAATACGCCGCCATGCATGAAGAAACGCCGATCCCGGTCGCCTCACTTGAACGGGTCAAATCAGCCAAAGGAAAAACCTCGTACAGCGCGTACGAGGATGAATTATAAGAGGTATTCCCATGGAAGAACAAAAATTTACCGAACTCGACAACTTTGAACCGGCGGCGCGCATCGTCGTCATCGGCGTCGGCGGGGCCGGCAACAACGCCGTCAACCGCATGATCGACGACGAAATCAACTCGATCGATTTTTGGGTGGCCAACACCGATAAACAAGCCTTATCGACCAGCAAGGCCCGGAGACGGCTCATCCTTGGAAACAAGACTACGAGTGGTCTGGGCGCCGGCGGCAACCCCGAAGTGGGGCGCCAAGCGGCCGAAGAAAGCATCGAAGACGTCCGCGCCATCGTCAAAGGGGCGAACATGGTCTTCATCGCGGCCGGCATGGGCGGCGGCACCGGCACCGGGGCTTCCCCGGTCATCGCCCGCATCGCCAAGGAAGAAGGTTGCCTGACCGTCGGGATCGTGACCCGGCCGTTTACCTTCGAAGGCAAGCGGCGCATCGCCAACAGCGTGGCCGGATTGACCGAACTCAAAAAAGCCGTCGACTCGATGATCATCGTCAGCAACGACAAACTTTTGATGAGCGCCGGCAGCCAGCCGATCGGCGAAGCCTTCCGTCAAGCCGATAACGTCCTGTCGCAAAGCGTGAAGACGGTCACCGACCTCATTTTGATGCCGGCCGTCATCAACCTCGACTTTGCCGACGTGCGCAACGTTTTGAAATCAAGCGGCATCTCACTAATCGGTTTCGGCATGGGCCAAGGCGACGAAAAGGCCTTGAACGCGGCCCAATCGGCCGTCAGCTGCCCCTTGCTTGAATCGAGTCTTGCCGGAGCCCGCAAGGCCATCGTGGCCATCACCTGCGGCCCGCAGGTCAGTTTGTTCGAAGCCCAGGAAACGGTCGACCGCATCATCGAGATCGCCGGGACCAACCTCGACATCAAATTCGGCGTCGCCATCAACAGCTCTCGGACC
>JBAZHG010000003.1:0-69785 GCA_041652475.1 Bacilli bacterium | reverse complement strand
CGAAAGTGACCGCCGATGAAGCCGACGGACTGCTGCAAGACCTCGATTACGAATTGGTGCCCATCTACATTGATTTGCTTTTGAAAGCCCAAACCGACTTCCGCTACGTGGCCAACGTCCGTTCCTTGGTCGAGGTCATCTTCCTAAAGATGGGTCGGCTTGAAAAACCGGGCGAAGTACCCGTCGTTCCAGCGGCCAAACCGAAGGACGTTCCGGTGAAAATCATCCCGGCCACCCCGAAGGAAGAACCAGTTGTGCCAATCGAGTCCAAGCCCAAGGAACCAACCTCGGACAAGGAAAAACCCGAAACAACCGGCGAAGAGATTTCGTTCGATCCCATCCCGAAAGAAACCGTCGGGCCTGAATCGGTCAACCATGTACCGAAAATCGCCCGGATGGATGTCGAACCAAACGAAAAAAATACTGAACCGCACACGATTTTCGACGAATTGTCCAATCCGCCCGAAAGTCCAATTAAGATCGACCTGGCCGCCGTGGCCGACGCCACTTTGGAAACGAGCGGCGACAAGATCCATATCGACGACGACAACGTCATTAAAATCATGGTCAGCGGCCTCAAAGACGAAAAAATCTCCCTCTTAAACCGCTGGGGCGACCTTCGAACGCTCCCCGGCGATCCGCAACTGGGAAAATTCATCGCATTGTTAAGCGATGGAACCCCGTATGTCTTGTGCAAACAGATATTGATCCTCGAATACGATTTGCAGAGCTTAGTCGACAAAATCAACATCAAAGCCAATCAGCCCGTGCTCCAAAATATCATCAAGGCGTTGATCAACAAGCCGGTGCTCGTCTACGGGATGACCCGAAACGAATGCATGCGCTTGAAGAAAACCTATCTTGAATTGAACCAAATCAAACGTTTGCCTGATCGTCGAAACATCGTATTGACGATCGAAGGATACGACCTATGAAACCGCTCGCCTCGCTGGAAGCCCTGATCGAATCGTTCCACCGCCTGCCTGGAGTCGGCCTCAAATCGGCCGAACGGATGGCTTATGCCGTTTTGGAATTGCCCCATCAAGACGTCGACGCTTTCGTCGAAGCTCTGGTCCGGGTCCAAGACCATATCCATCCTTGTCCCGTCTGCGGCATTTACACCGAACGGGAAACCTGCGAAATTTGCTCCGACAAGGATCGAAGCCACGACACCTTGGTGGTCACGAGCTACGTCAAAGACGTTTACGCCTTCGAGCGGATCGAAGGAAGCCGGTTCGTCTACCATGTCTTGGGCGGGGTTCTCTCAGCCGTCAAGGGCATCGGCATCGACGATCTGTCGATCGACGGCCTTCTTAAGCGGATTGAAACCGAACACGTCAAAGAAGTCGTCTTGGCTACCAATCCCACCATCGAAGGGGAAACGACCGCTTTGTTCATCACCAAATTGCTGGAAAACCGCCCCGTCAAAGTCACCCGATTGGCCTATGGCCTCCCGATGGGAGGCCATCTCGATTATGCCGACAGCCTCACTTTGGCGAAGGCCTTGGCCAATCGCACCAAATTGAAAGGGGAATAGTATGTTCATCACCATCGAAGGACCCGAAGGCAGCGGCAAAACGAGCGTCATGAACCTCGTTTGTTCCCGCCTGTTAGCCGAGGGCTATCCGATCGTGCGCACCCGGGAACCCGGCGGCACACCGATTGCCGAGAAAATCCGTGACATCATCCTCGACAAAGCGAATACCAACCTCGATCCTCGGGCCGAGGCCCTTCTATATGCCGCCAGTCGGCGCCAACACTTGGTCGAAAAGGTGTGGCCGGCCTTAAAAGCAGGACAAATCGTCATCTGCGACCGTTTTCTCGATTCGTCGTTGGCCTATCAAGGCGGCGCTCGGGCCTTGGGCGTCAACCCGGTCCTGAAGGTCAACCTGTTCGCCACCGAAGCCTTTTATCCCGATATGACCCTTTTGTTCGACATCGATCCGAAAATCGGATTGTCGCGCATCAATAAAACGGCCAACCGTGAAGTCAACCGGCTCGACCTTGAAGCCCTCTCCTTTCACCGCAAGGTGCGGCGCGCCTTTTTGAAGTTGGCCCGCAAATACGCCGACCGCTACGTCGTCATCGACGCTTCGCTTTCCTTCGACGAGGTGGTGGCCCAAGCCGAGTCGATCATCCGAAAAGCCCTCATCGCGCGATGAACATTTCCGCTTATCTCGCCAACCATCAACCCTTGCTCAAGCGGCAGTTTGCCGCCGCTTTGAGCCATGGGCACCTTTCCCACGCCTACTTGTTGACCGGGGAGCCGGGCACCCCGCTTCTCGAAATCGCCACCTACCTTGCCAAATCGCTCGTGTGCGAGAATCCCCATCCCTTCGCCGATGAGACCTGCTGGTCGTGCCTGCGCGTCGAAGACGGCAATTACGCCGACATCATCGTCTACAATGGGGCGACGGCCACTATTAGAAAAACCGACATCCAAGACCTCGAGTCCTCGTTTGAAAAAACCCCGGTGGAACCGGCCGGGCGCTTGATTTACATTCTTCATCTCGTCGAGAACCTGACCCCGGAAGCCGTCAATTCCCTCTTGAAATTTCTGGAAGAACCCCATCAGGAAGTCTATGCGTTCCTGACAACCGAAAACGAAAGTAAGGTCTTGGAAACGATTATTTCCCGGAGTCAAAGGCTTCGGGTCCTTCCCGCCGACCGCCGAAACATCGTCGCCGAGGCGATTGCCTCGGGCATCGACCCGCACGACGCCGACATCCTGTCGTTTTTCCATCACGACGTCAACGCGATGCGCGAGATGAGCCAAGCCGACGATTACCGCCAAAGCCTGACCGCGCTTTTGACTTTTTTCGAGACCTTGCCGAAATCGTACGCCGAAGCGCGGGTGCAATGTTTGAACGACATCGTCGAGCGCTTTTCCCAAAAAGAATCATTGAGATTCTTAATTGACGTCTTGGCCCTGTTTTTGACCGATATCCTCGCCCGCCAAAACGGACAAGCCCCGCTCCTGTCCAGTTATGGTAAAATAATGACGCCCCTCCCCGCGCGCTTCGCCCATCTCGAAGCGGCCTTGCTGGAGGTATTGCTGGCCCGGGGCCAAATCGAATTAAACGTCAACCCCGCGCTGTTGCTCGACCATATATTCATCCGCATACTGAAGGAGTATATCCATGACGACCTATGAACAAACCCTTGAATCGGGCATGCCCGGTTACTTCGTCGGCATCCGTTTCTCGGATACCGGAAAATCCTATTATTTCGAAACGGTCGAATCCCATTTGGAGATGAACACCCCGGTCATCGTGGAAACGGTGCGGGGCTTGGAACTTGGCTATGTCTCGATGTTGCCGGTTCCCCTCAACAAGTATCAAAGCAGCCTGAGCCTGAAACCGATTTTGCGCGTGGCCAGCCCGAGCGATGTCGCCGCCTTCGACGAAAACCGCGAGCTGGGCCATTACGCCCACAAGTATTGCAGCGAGCAAATCGCCAGTTTGAACCTGGGCATGAACCTCGTCTCGGCCGAGTATACCTTGGACCGCAGCAAGCTCATCTTCTCGTATTTGGCCGACGAACGGGTCGATTTCCGTGAATTGCTAAAGATTTTGGCTGGCCATTTTCACACCCGGATCGACCTCCGCCAAATTGGCAGCCGCGACAAAGCCAAGATGATCGGCGGCATCGGCATCTGCGGTTTGCCCCTATGCTGCGCCACCTTCTTGAACGAATTCGACAACATCTCGATCAATCGGGCCAAAAACCAACTTTTGACCCTTAATATCCCGAAACTGTCCGGCCACTGCGGCAAACTGATTTGCTGCCTCAAATACGAAGACGATGCCTACACGGAACTGAAGGAAGCCTTCCCGAAAGTCGGCCAACGGGTCACTTACGAAGGCGAGACCTTCCGCATCACCTCGATGAACGTCTTGACGCGCATGATTAAAATCGAAAACATGAACGCGGTCCACTTTTTGCCACTCGAAGACGTCAACAAGCTGCCGAAGGTATCGGCCGAACCGCACTATCAAAAATGAAACGCCATCGCAGCTTCGATCGTCCCGAAGCCCGGTTATATCTCGTCGCCACCCCGATTGGCAATCTCTCGGAAATGAGCCCCCGGGCTTTGAGCGTGCTCCGGGAAGTCGACATCATCGCCTGCGAAGACACCCGTGTCAGCGGGCTGCTTTTGAAACATTTCGAGATTCATAAGCCGCTATTCGCCTGTCACGAACATAACGAAGTACTGGCCGCTAACGAGCTGATCGAAATGCTGCGCGACCAAAAGAAAGTCGCTTACGTGTCCGACGCCGGTTACCCGGGCATTTCCGATCCCGGCCGCCGACTGGTTGCCTTTGCGCTCCAATCGGACATCAAAGTCAGCGTCATCTCGGGCCCAAGCGCCATCTTGAACGCCCTCGTCGGTTCCGGGCTTGACGCCTCGAGGTTTTATTTCCACGGTTTCCTTCCGACCAAGGCCAACGCCCGCAAATCGGAATTGACCGCCCTCTACCATCGGCCCGAGACCTTGATCTTTTACGAAGCGCCCCATCGCATCGGCACGACCCTCAAAGCGATGAAAGATGTTTTTGGCAACCGCGAGGCCTGCATCGCCCGGGAGTTGACCAAGAAATTCGAAGAATACATCTACGGGACCCTGAACGAACTCGCCGACCTCGACCCCGAGACGCTCAAAGGGGAAATGGCCGTCGTCATCGCCGGAAACGCCGATGAACTGCAAACTAAAATCGGGGACGATGAAATCATGGCCTTCATCAAATCGTTGACCGATGTCGGAATTTCGACCAAAGACGCCATCAAACAGGCGACCGGCGTTTTGAAGGTCAGCAAAAACTACATTTACAAATTGATTCACCGCAACTAGTCGGCGGCGGGTTTTTCAGGATCGATTTCACCGGGTTCGCCCCGGTTTTTCTTTTTTTTCTGAATCAAATAGACGGCGGCCCACGAACCTCCGAACAGGGCGAATCCAGCTAGCGATGCCAAGAGCCCTTCGGGGAGGTACGGAGTCATGTACGACACTTTGTAGGTGGTCGGCCCTTGTTCCGACAGGAATCCGACGAAACCGCCTTGGGCTTTGTAAACGGTCGGACGGGTAATCGTCCCGTCGGCTTGGGTGGCTTTCACCGACCAGCCGGGATCGTAGGGGGTCGACAAGACGATGAAACGCCGATTTTCGTAATCGGTCGTGAAGGTCTGGGTGTTGGCCGTGTGGGCGAAATCCTCCAGTGGGTATTCGCTCAAGGTTTGATGACGGGTCAGATAATCGGCGTAAGGTTCCATGTACAAGGTGGGATAGTAAAGGGTCGAGGTCAAGGGGTTGCCCGACTTCGGGATGATGACGATGCGGGCTACCGGTTCGTCGGCGTAATACCCGCGTATGAACTTAAAGGAACCGTTGACGAAAGAATGGGCGTCCCGAACGATGATTTCGTTCTCTTCGTTGAACAAGTACACGGTCGCATGCTGGCTCAAGGCCAGCGTCAAGGCGAAGAAATAGTCGTCGACCCCATTCCCAAAGTGGGTGCCGATCAGCGGTTCGACGTAGATGGCCGACTTGTGGGCCGTGAATCCAGTCACCGTCGCGTTCGGGGTGAAGGTTTTCACGGTGCAGTCGTCAAGGTCATCATCGCGGTAGGGGTCGAAGTATATGTCGGCCGGGCAAGTCACCAATTTGACTTTAGCGCTGGCGTAATCCATATCGCGGGCCGGGATCGGCCCCAAAGTCAGGTTCGGGGCTTCCTCCACGACTTCAGCGGCGTCATCGTCGCGCAGGATGCCGCCTTTCAGGTAGGCTTCTTCGTTCCGGAGCACCTCGTTGAAGGTGTTCGAATAGAAATCGGAGTACCCATTGTTCTCGTCGTAGCCGGTATAAATGATGTTGTCGTAACTGAATCCGCCCTCGATGAAGTTGCCATTGCGGTAAACCGTGTGCAGCTCGGTGTTGTAATCGGGTACCTCCTCAAAGCCGAAGGGGACGTTTTGATAAAGGTAATGGCGCACGCCTTCTCCGTCGACGACGCTGTTGTAGGAATCGTAAATGTTGCGCATGATGTAGTATTTGACGTTTAGGAAAAGGTCAAGGTTATAACGTTTTTCGTGATAGCCCATCGACCAGCCGTTGTGGTTGTAGTTCATGTGCGACCACTCGTTGAATTCCATGAGGTAGAAATTATAAAGCGAATGGAAAGCCGTCAGCCCGTTATAACCGAGCTTCATGGCGATGTTGCTCGATTCTCCGGCGTTCAGGTTGTAGACGCGGAAGAAATCCTTGTCGTCGGCTTGGATCTTCTTGACGATGGCTCGTTCGTCGGAAACGGTCTTCAGCCCGTTATCGTAATCGGTGACGTAAAAATTGAGGCCGTGCATCGACATGGTCATCGCCCCCATGACGATGGCTTCTAGGGTAACGAACCAAGTCACGTACCGGGTGAATAGTTGCCTCCGGGCGTGGATTCGCGTCACGACGTAGGCGGCAACGATGACCGCCAGCTGATAGATGCCGACGTAGAAACGTTCTTCCAGTTCCGTGAAATTATATTGGTTTTGGTACTGGCTCGCCTCATAGAAAGTATAGGCAGCCAAGCCCAAGATGATCACGAAGGAGACGTCGTAATACCAACGCCGGAACTGTTCGCGATGTTCGTAATTGATGGCGATATAAGCAATCATCGACACGACCACGAAGATCTGCCAACGGCCGTAATCGATGGTGAATCCATGAAATAGGTTATAGAAAAAGGGCGTAAACAACGCGAACAGGAAGAAAACCACCGGTAGCAGGTGGCCGAATTTTCTTCGACGGATCGACCGTAACAGCGAGGGAATCAAAAGCAGCATGATCGGGGTGTAGACAAACAAGCTTGAGATCGTGTTGTCGTAGCTGCTGGTCCGCAGCAACGTCGAGGACCGATCGCTGACGGTCGGGAACAAGAACGAAATGAGCGGGTAGAACTTGTCGTACGGCGTTTCCGAGCCATAGCGGTTATGCCAAATAAGGACATAGTCCAGCAATTTGGTCCAGTCCTTGGCGTCCCAGTAAATCTTGAGTTGCGCGAGGTAAAAAGCCTCGCTGACGCGATTGCTCGTCGTGGCGACGACAATCGAAGGCCAAAAGACCAAAGCCGACATTACGATGCCAACGGCAAACGACAGAAGCCCGAAGGCCGCGATCTGGAAACGGTCTTCCCAGTTTTTCTTGGGCGCCAATTGGAAATAGCGGAACAGCGCGTACATGACCCCGGCGATGGCGCTTGATACTAGGAAAAAGTAATTGGTGATTCCCATCAGGAAAATGGCGAACGACAAAAGCCAGGGTCGCTTCTCCTTGAGAAGCTTTTCGATCCCGAGCATGATCAGCGGGAAGACGATGGCCACTTCCATGAAGTGGTTGAACCACAGGTAATAGGTGATCCAGCCGCAATAGGCGTAGACGAGGCCAAACAACCGGGCGGTTTTCTCGCTCAAGCCGAAATACTTCAAGTAAACGCGCATCACGAGGCCGGCCCCGACCATCTTGCCGATCATCAACACGGCCAATCCTTGGGGAACTAAAACACGGGGGAAAATCAAAATCGGCAGGAAGAACGGATTCATGTAGTAATAAAACGAGTTGCTGCCGATGTTGCTCGACCCGAGATAGGTCGAGCTGTCCCACAAGACGAACTCGCCCGTTTTGAAGAAATGCCACCAATCGTCGTAGCCGTTATAGTAAAACGGGATTTGCTGCATCACGTAATCGCCACTAAGGGGAATCGTGAAGGCATTGCTGACGAGCGCCACGCCATAGAAAAGGACCCCGACCATGATCAGATACAGGACGTAGCGCAACATGCTGTCCGGGTTTTTGAGGTTAATCACGAACCTTTGATAGCGGGTTATGAAAAAAACCTTGAGGGCGCAAAAGCCTTTTTGAAAGGCGGTTTTAATTTTATTCATGGTCTGGTTCATCGGTAAAAATATCGCATAATCAATTATAGCCACAAGGCGCGGGCTTGCCTATGCGCAAATGTGCTTCACGGTTTCCTTTTGTTGTTTGGGGCCGGTTTTGAAGCGGTTTTGTTCTTGAATAAGTTGGTAAAAGAAGGCGGCATCGTGGCTTTGAACTCATAGAGACGACCCGTTTCCGGATGTTTGAGGCTCAAATGGTAGGCATGCAAACCGAGCCGGTCGATCGGATTGAGCAGCGTGTCGTATTTGTCGTCGCCGACGATGGGATGGCCGATATGGCGCAGCTGGACCCGGATTTGGTTTTTGCGGCCCGAATCGATGGTCACGTCCAATAAGGAATACTGACTGTTAGTTTTCATCACCTGATAATGGGTGACCGCCAACTGACCGTCGCCCGGCCGATCGGAGACATACATCATGTGGGTGGTCGTCTCCTTCAAGTAGTGCCGAAGCGTGTCTTTATCACTGGATGGTTGCCCGACTACGACCGCGTAGTAACCTCGCTTGGTAACGAGGTCGTTCCATTGGTCTTGCCACAGGTCGCGCAAGCGGTTGTTCTTGACGAATAGGAGCACGCCGGAAGTATCCTGGTCGATCCGGTGGACCACGAAAACGCGGGCTTTCGGATCGGTGGTTCGGACATGGGCAGTCACCTGCCGGTAGGCCGTCGCTTCTTTTTCCTTGTCGCTGGCGATTGATAGTAAGCCATGGGGTTTGTTGATAGCAATCATCTCTTCGTCTTCATAGATGATGTCGATGGTCGGCCGCGTTGATCTTCGCTCTAGGCGCTCCTTGCCGATCATCACGATGTCGCCGGGGACCACCTCGAAATCGAACTGGGCCACCGGGGCCCCGTCGACGGCCACTTGCCGCCGTTTGAGCAATCCCTTGACGTTGTTCCGCGATACCCCGGTCATGTTTTCAAGCAAAAATTCCAATAGTCCACTGGTTTTTTTGACGCGGAACTCTTGGGAGTAGGGATCGCGTTTAGTTGGGCGGCGAGTTTCTTGTTTCATACGGTCACAGCGATTGATTATAAGCGATTATGGCTTCGTTGGCCAGTTGGTTGAAATCGCCTTTGGCGGAATTGGCGAAATCGACCATGAAAATCGGCATTTCCTCGAGCCAAGTCGAGAAATCGGATTCATGGACCAACTTATCGTTGGAATTGTTGGCCATGTCCAGAAGCGACCAGCCGAAAATGGTGTCCCAGAGATCGCTCCCGCCCAAAGCTCCGGTCTTCTGGGCTTGGTTCACCCGGAAGATATCATCAAAGATAACGGTGCTTTCCAGGTAATCGTATTCAGCCCGGATGCCGGTCAAAAGGGTTGCGGTGTCCGAGGTTTCGTGCCAGAGGCTCCGGATGTTGATGACCGCGGTGTCGCCGTTACCCCGTTCGTAGTGATAAGGCAGACTAGCGTCGGCGTCGGCTTTGGCCAACACCACCAGTCCGGCTTCGGTTCCGGACGCGGTTACCTGGTCATAGGTCAAATCGCCCAACGCCACGGCCAAGGGATTGTAATGGATGAAGTCAAGGAGACTCGTTCCATCGACTTCATAGGTCTCGAGATAGGTGAACAAATCGTCATAACTGACGGCGTCGGTGAAATAGACGTGTTGCAGGTCGAAGACGATGAACTCGCCAGGATTTTCCTTCAAGAACGGGATCATTTCATCGAGGTAAAGCGATAATTGCCCCGAGATGAGGCCATGCTTGATGTACCAATCGTTTTCATAGTAGCTGAGCCGGACGTCGAAGTAACGAACACCGGCGGACAACAAAGCCTCGGCCCCGCTTTTCTGGGCCCGGGCCAGACGGACGAACACCCCGTCGGCGAATTTTCCGAGCGTCTCGTTTCGAAGCAAGGAGTCTTCGGCTTCGCCCGGATCGACCGGCGAATCGGTTTTGATTAAATGGCTGAAAGCGTCGTGGGCCCCGAGCATGGCGATGTCAACCACGCGGGCGGCACCATTTTCGACCCCGTCCCGGAGGACATACGAGTAGTTATCATCGCTCGTCCCGAACGTGAAGCTGAAGCCACCCTTGGCGAATAAGACGATTGGGGCGGCAATCACGGCGATGGTAATTAACGGACGTAAGATTCTTTTTCTAAAAAAACCCATGGATTTCTCCTTTTATGCGAGATGTAATATAATTATTTTATGCGAACGGCGTGACTTCTGCATAAGAAAAGGTCGACTTTGTCTTAGTTGACCATCACGACGAAGCTATTTTTTAATGGAGACCCCCTTTTATGGAATACGCTTTCAGCCTCAAACACATCAATTTCCGTTACAGCAAGAAACGCCCGGAAGTACTCCAGGACGTGTCCTTCGACGTGGCCCCGGGAACCATCTTCGGCTTGCTCGGACCGAGCGGGGCCGGCAAATCGACCACCCAGAAATTGATGTCGAAGCTCTTGTCCGATTACGAGGGTGAAATAACCTATTTCGGCAAAGATCTCAAAAAATTCAACAAATCGTTTTACGAAGACATCGGCGTCGGATTCGAGATGCCGGTTCATTTCAACAAACTGACGGCGATGGAGAATCTCTCATTCTTCGCCAATCTCTATGGCCGAAAAATCGATTATGAAGCCTTATTGGTCCGCGTCGGCCTGGGCGAAGCCAAACATCAACAGGTGGGCCAATACTCCAAAGGCATGAAAGCCCGCTTGAATTTCGTCCGGGCGCTGCTGAACGATCCTAAAGTGATTTTCTTGGACGAACCGACCAATGGGCTCGATCCCACGAATGCCCGCATCATCAAGGACATTATTTTGGAGCAGAAAGCCGCCGGCAAGACCATCTTCATCTCCACCCATTTGATGGGTGACGTCGAACAGTTGTGCGACCAGGTGGCTTTCATCGCCAACGGCAAGGTTCTGGAGATATCCAGTCCCAAGGCTTTGAAACTA
The DNA here is from genome assembly GCA_041652475.1 of Bacilli bacterium. Classification (GTDB taxonomy): domain Bacteria; phylum Bacillota_I; class Bacilli_A; order RFN20; family CAG-826; genus UBA6120. The sequence continues at coordinate 58,929 of JBAZHG010000003.1, read as the reverse complement.
AAGTACGGCAAACCCCAGGTGCGGATTGAATACATGGTCGGCCCAACCGCCAATCAAGCCCTCTTTCCTTTGGAAAACCTAGGCACCAATCCGTCTTTCCTCGACATCATTAAGAATCATACGCTGGTCACCATCCACAGCGACGAAATGAGCATGGAGCAAATCTTCATCGACGTGGTTGGCCAAAAGGCAAAGCCATGAAAAACTGGCTTCTCTTGCTTAAAGGCGAAGTCGTGCGCCTCTTCAAATACAAGATCATGTGGTTTGGAATTACCCTCTCGCTCATTTGGGTTTTGATATTGTCCTTATCGGCCGAAACCGAGGCCAAGGCTTTAATGCCCTTCCTATTGGTGATGGACACCGGCATGATGTCGATTATCCTTCTGGCCTCGAGCTTTTATTACGAGAAACAGGAAAACACCATCAAATCATTGTTCGTCGCCCCCGTGTCCATTACCCAGCTTTTAAGCGCGAAAATCGTCGCTTCCTTGCTGTCGGGCATCATTTCGATGGCCCTCGTCGGCGTGGCGATGGCTCTCGTCCATGGAGTCTTCATCAATTATGGCTTGGCTTTGATCTATGTCATTTTGTCGACCGTGGCCCATGTGGCCCTCGGATACATCATCGTTTTTTATAGCGTCGACTTCATGTCTTTCCTGATGAAATACATGGGCTTGGCCGTTTTGTTGATGGTACCGGTCCTGTTGGTGCTCTTGGGCATCATCGACGACGGCAACATGTACCTGGCGTTCTTATCGCCAAGTTTCGCCGCCCAATACTTGATTGAAAGCGTCTTCGTCGCCAAGGACGGATGGTTTATTGCTTTGGGCATTGCCGTCCTGGCGGCTTTTCCCTCCGTGCTTTATCCCCTCGTCGTTTATCCGAAGTTCAAGGCTTACGCCATCCGGGGTTGAGTATGAAGAAATACCTGCGTCTGCTGACTTATGAAATGAAGACGATCGTCCGCGATCCGATGAATTTCTTCATGCTGATTTATCCGGCGTTCATGTTGGCGTTGATCGGTTGGTTGTTGCCGCTTGGCCTCAATCGGGGCGGTTTGGGCAATACCAATCCGGCTTACAGCATCACCATGATGATCACCTTCGTGGTGGTCATCTCCATCGGTGGCTACATCGCCGGGGCCTTGCTCGGGTTTTCATTATTGGAGAACAAAGACGAAAAGACGATTAATTCCATCGCCGTGACCCCGGTGTCGGTCACCGGGTACATCATCTTCAAGACGATATATTCCTATGCCTTGTCGGTGTTCGGCAACCTCTTTTTGATTTTGGGCATCAAATGGTGGGCTTCCGAGGCTTATTCTTTCACTTTCGCCTCGATGACGTTCGGTTTCGATAACCTGACCTATGGGCAAATAATCATATTCTCCTTGGTCGGTTCCTTGCTCGTGCCGGCGATCGGGACCTTGATTGCCTCCATCGCCAAGAACAAGATCGAAGGCTTTGCCTTCATGAAAAGCGGCGGCTTGCTCGTCATGATTCCGGCTCTCGTCCTTTTAGACGCCTTCCGGGATTGGAAGCAATACCTTTTGGGGGTCACTCCGAACTTTTGGCCGGTCAAGGCTCTCTTGAACGCGGCGCTGAACGCATCCGGGGGCGACGATTTGCCCTTTTGGGGCTATATGCTCGTCGGTGGAATCTACATGGCTCTATTAGCGGTTTTTTCCATCTATTCATTTGCCAAAAAACAAGCGCACGGAGGTTAACTTATGTTTGTGGTTTTTGAAGCGATGCCGTGGTGGGGCTGGGTCCTCATCGGCGTGGGCGTCATCGGATTGGGCGCCCTGAAACTTTTCCTTTTTGACAAAATCAGGGCCAGAAAGAAGAGCCAATCCGCCCCCTCGAAGAGCGTTGACGAAGACTAATTCCCCATCCGAATATATAATGTAAGCAGGAATCATGATTTCGATCATTCATTTAACGATGTCGTCTTCATGAAAAAAGGAGAAAACCATGGAAGAAAACAAAGTCTATCACATGCCGCTGATCGGCGAACCGGCCCCCCATTTCGTGGCGACGACGACCCAAGGGAAAATCAATTTCCCCGAAGATTACAAAGGCAAATGGGTGATCTTGTTCTCGCACCCGGCCGATTTCACCCCCGTCTGCACGACCGAGTTCATGACTTTCGCGTCGATGGCCGACGAATTCAAAGCCCTGAATACCGAATTGGTCGGTTTGTCGGTCGATTCGCTGTACGCCCATATCGCCTGGCTGCGGACCATCAAGAACATCAAATGGAAGAAATTCAAGAACGTCGAAGTCAAATTCCCGTTGATCGAAGACATCCGGATGGAAGTGGCCAACCTTTATGGCATGATCCAACCCGGGCAAAGCAATACCCAGGCCGTCCGCGCCGTCTTCATCATCGATCCCAAGGGCATCATTCGCCTGATGCTGTACTATCCCTTGTCGACCGGCCGCAACTTTGATGAAATCAAACGGGTCATCCTCGCGCTTCAAAAAGCCGACCAGGACCACGTGGCCACCCCGGCCGACTGGCGTCCCGGCCAAGACGTGATCGTCCCGACCGCCGGCAGTTGCGGCACCGCCAAGGAACGGATGGAATCCCAAGACGACGACATGTACTGCCTCGACTGGTTCATGTGCTTCAAACGCGAGAAGAAAGAATAGCCTCGTCCCAATAAAAAAAGCGTTTCCGTCAAGAAACGCTTTTCATTTGGACATCAACCGCGCTCGTACTGGAATGGAATCAATTCCGGGCAATGGGTTTTGGCCGCTTCGAGGAGCATCATCGGACGAAGTAGGAGCGGCCGCCCGAAATAAATCAAATCGGCTTTATGGTCCTGCAAAGCCTTTTCGGCGTCATCGACCGACTGGATCATGCCCCACCCAAAGTCAAAAGCCCCATCTTCTTGATGGCGGCGGCAAACTCCAGTTGATAGCCGGGATAAGCCGCCGGGGCGAAGGGGACGACCCCGCCCGAGCTGACGTTGACGGCGTCGATGTCATCCTTGATGAGTTCGATGACTTTCAAGGTTTCCTCGAGGTGATGGCCGCTCGGCTCGTACTCGTCGGCCGAAAGGCGGACCCATAGCGGGCCGGTCCATTCGCTTCGGATCGCGGCGATGACTTCGATCAGGAAGCGGGTCCGTTTCGGCAAAGAACCGCCGTATTCGTCTTGGCGTTCGTTGGTGATCGGCGAGAGAAACTGATTGATGAGATAGCCATGCGCAGCATGGATTTCGATCGCGTCGTAACCGGACAAGCGCGCCCGTCGGGCCGCGGCTTTGAAGGCGGCGACCACTTGATGGATTTCCTCAATCGACAAAGCGCGCGGGGTTTCATATTTTTCGTTGAACGGTTTCTCCGTGCAGGAAACGATCGGTTCCCCGGTCGCCCGCGACTTGCGTCCGGCATGGGCGATTTGAATCGCCATCTTGCATCCGGCCGCGTGGACCTCGTCGACGAGGGCGGCCAGTCCTTCGATGTGTTCATCGGACCAAATCCCGAGGTCGTGGTCGGTGATCCGTCCCCGGGGTTCGATCCCGGTGGCTTCCTGGATGATGAGCCCGAGGCCTCCATACGCCCGGGTGGCGTAATGGGTCCGATGGAAAGGCGATACTTTCGCTCCTTCGAGGGCTGAATACATGCACATCGGAGCCATGACGGTGCGGTTGCGGAGGGTCAATCCTTTGATTGAAATCGGTTCGAATAAAAGCATGTTTTGCATTCTCCTTATAAGATGTTGATGCCGAGGTAAAATTGGGCGCTAAGGTTCATCAAAGAACCGTCATCCTCGCCGTAGGTGAGCGAGAAATATTTGAAATACATGGCAAACGAGACTTCCGCGGTATCGTCTTCGTAGACCAGTTCGGCCAAGGTATAAACCGCGGTGAGTTCTTCAAGCGTGTTCATAAAATGGTAAGTCACGTCGGTGAAATCGACCTCGAAGGCAAAGGTGCCGTCAGTGACTCCCAGGGCATGTTGGCCATAGGTCAAGGTCAAGCCTCCGATCGTTTCGGTTTCAAACAGCAGGTTCTCGACTTCGAGCAAGTGATCGTAAGCGGGCATGGCTCCCAGGTCGAAGATGCTTTCCTCGGTCTGGAGATAGATGTTGGTGAAGTGGGTCGAATCGATGTCGAGGGCGAACTCGAACCCAAACACGTCCGGGAAGTCCTTGATCAGCTCAAACCCCTCCGGCAGGTACTTGACACGCTCAATCCCGACTTCGAAGCTGTCGTAGACCACCTCGGAAATCTCCACTTCCTCGGCGTCTTCGAGATTGCTCCGCGGGACGATATGGCCGTCCACGAGCATGTCGTATTTTTCAAGCACGCGCCGAATGGCCGCGTTATGGTGATAGGTAGCGATATTGATCACGTTGATAAACGGGAACATCGTCACCAGGAAGACGGTGTCGATGACCGACAGGAAAAAGCTTTGGCCGTAACTGAAGGCTTTGAAGAGCTTCTTGACGATGCGTCCGACAAGCGTCAACACGAGCCAAATGCCAAGGTAAATGTAGGCGGCGTTATTCATCGTGAATCCGGTCAAGGCAATCTGAAGACCCAATTCGACGATGTAGCCGATTGAAATCGCCAGCATCACATAAGGCCAAAAGCGGTCATAAAAAGCAAGATGCGGCGTTTCCTTGATGATCGTCTCGAGGGAGAAAAGAGCCATGAGGCCGATGGATCCGACCCCGATCGTGGCAATCAAGAAGACATCGGGATAATAGTTTTGATTGAAAGTCGAGGTCACGATGTAAACAAACAGTATCAACGAAAACACCATGACGATCGGGACGATGATGAACGAGAAAACCGACTTCCAAATCTTGTGGAAATCAGCCGCGGTCATGTCTTGATCCATCTTGGGGATGAACCCGAGGAAAATCGGGATGGCGACGAGCCCGATCACGATCGAGAGCAGATTAATGTAAATATAGGTGCCTAATTCGACGCTGAAGAGCGACTCAATCGCGGCGCACACGGCCACCAATGACCCATACAGCACTCCGGCATAGAAGGCCGTCGCGAACAACTTGTTGGCGATGTACAGGACGAAAATCGAAAAATTGGCCCGTTTCGGAAAATAGGGGACGCAAAGCGCCAACATGGCGGCGATTCCAATCAAACTGAAGTAGCGCATGTAGTAAATGGCATCGTTCGGCTCCAAGGGCGCCACGAAGTAATAGGTGACGGCCAAGGCCAGGGCGATTCCCATCCCGACATAGCGCCACATCGTCTTCAAACGGAAACGCTCGATGACCATGATCACCAAGACGGTTCCCACCATCAAAAGCCAAAGGCTGCGGATGATCGGAATCAAAACCTCGAGCCGCGTTTCGTTTTTAACAATCGTCAAGACGACGATAATCAAGCTTAAACTGACGGTTTCCGTATAACGGAAGAAACTGCGAACGAAGGGTTCCCAAAGGGCGTGTTTCAAGAAGGTCACGAATTTGCTCATAAAACCACCTCTTTAATAAAATAACATTAAAAAAAGCGGGGCTACCCCCGCTTCATCCGGTCGAAGTGTCTCAGCGATGGCCGGAATTTTGATTGTCGTGCAAGCAATCATCAATCATCAGCACTAAGGCGATCAAAAGGTCGGTCTTGCTTTCGTCGTGGATGGTGATTTCGTATGTATCGCCCCAGGAGAGCCATTTCTTATGGACTTCGAGGAGCAATCCGGCGTCGGATTTCACTTGGAAATCATAACCCCACATGTTGCCGTCCATCCTCAAGGAGCCGAGTTCGCTCGTGATGTCGAAGCTATGCTTCATCAAGGCGAATTTCTTTTGGACCACGGCCGCTTCCTGGCCGTCGTGTCTCAGGAGCCGATACTTGGGGAGGAATGAGAACAGTTGCCGTTTGATGGTGAAGACATGGGCGTTGTCCTCGGCTTTGAAGAAATCCATCTGATGCGAGAAACTAAACATCTTGGCTTCGCAGTAGTAAGCCAGGATCTGTTCTTCGTCAAACACTTTGTAACGATCACGAATGGAAAACACTTTTTGTTTCAAATAGTATTTTTTCATAGGTTACTCCTTGCATATATTATAGGAAATTATTTGCGGTTGTGGCGTCGTTTGAGGATGATTTTCGCCACTAATCGCTATTAGGGGGGCGTTTCGATCTTTTAAAGATTGGTTTTCTTTACTCGACGACCACAAATAATGTTGATTTGCCAAATGGCGTGCTACAATGTAGGTAATAATCGGTCAGTTGACCGAATAAATGGTCATATGGGACGTCCTCTCGGCAGCAAAAGCAAACAGAAAATACTCGAGGCGGTGGAACGGCTGATTGCCCAAAAAGGCATTAACCATTTTTCGCTTCGCGACATCGCCAACGAGACGCATTTGAGCCCGGGCACCCTCTTTTATCATTACGCCTCGAAGGACGATCTTGTTTTCGACATCATCTCGCGCCACATCGACGAGCTGAAAACCGAATACATCGCCTGGCTTGAACGTCATAAAACCGACTTGACCCCGGAACGGTTCTTGGAAATCATCTTCTACAAAGCCGTCAAGTTGTTCAACCGGGCCCGCCTCCACGTTTTCATCACCAATCAATGCATGTCGGAAAACGAAACCTTGAAACAACGCTATCTCGAGAAATACCAAGAGTGGCGCGGCGAGTTCAAACGTGGCCTGCTAAACGTTTTTCCCAATTGCCCGGACCCGGACACTTTCGCCGGGTTGCTTCTTACAATCATAGATGGGCTCATCGTCCATGACGTCCTTGAAATTCCCGGCATGGACCAGGAGCGCATGATCGCCCTCGTGAAAAAAATCGGGTCCTCGAAATGATATCCGACAAGAGACTATTTAAATTGCAAAAATCTTTCGCCGAAGCTTTCCCGGACGTCTCCGTGACCATCCGCGACGACGTCGTTTTTCTCGATGGGGAAATGTCGGATTATGAGCAAGTCGTCGCCGCCGGATTTTTAGCCACGGAAGCCAAAGGCGAAGGCGTCGTCAATCGCATTAAACTCCGTGGCCATGTCGAAACGCCGATGCGCATGGCCCCGATCGTCGATCAATCGCTTGAAGGAACTGAAGTCGACGTACTAATCATCGGAGGGGGCATCATTGGATGCGCCATTGCCAGGGAGTTATCGAAGTACGAACTCAAAACCTTGTTGGTCGACAAGGAAAGCGACGTCGCCACGCACGCCAGCAGCCGCAACGACGGGGTCATCCACATCGGCATCGACCTCAAAGTCAAAACCGAAAAGTCCCGGTATCTGCGTCAGGCTGTTCCCCTTTACAAACAATTGACCGATGAATTGAAAGTCCCCTACCACCGCAATGGCCAAATCATCGCCTTTTCCAAAAAATGGATGCGGCATTTCATGTTCTTGCTCAATCGAAAAGCCAAGCATCGGCAAATCTATGGCATGGAAATTTGGAAGCACGATCGTTTGCTTGAAGAAGTGCCGTCCATCGGAAATAACGTCGAATTTGCAGCCTTTTTCCCGGACGGAGCCACAATCTGTCCCTATGAAACGGTAATTGCCCTGGCCGAAAACGCCGTTCAAAACGGCGTCAAAATCAGTTTGGACACCGCCGTAACCGGTATGAAGGTCCTCGACGACCGCATCGTTGAAGTGTCCACCAACCGCGGGACAATCCGCCCATTCATCGTCATTAATGCCGCCGGGACGTTTTCCGACAAAGTCGCCGCCATGGCCAACGACCAATTCTTCACGATCCATCCACGCAAGGGCATTGAATTGATTTTAGACAAGAAAGCCCGCGGCCGGGCCACCAATCGCTCAATCTCGATGTATCGCGGGGCCAGTGATCGGCAAAAAGACCACTCCAAGGGCGGCGGGGTCATCCCAACCGTCGACGGCAACGTCTTAATCGGGCCCACCGCGTATGAAACGCCCGAGCGCGAGGATTTCTCGACCGATTCCGAAAGCGTGCGCCAACTCTTCGAACGACACAAGGAAACGCTTCCTGATTTACATCCTTCCGACGTCATTACCTATTTTGCCGGAATCCGCGCCGCCACTTACGAAGAAGACTTCATCGTCCGAATCGGAAAGTGGACTAAGAACATCATCCACGCGGCCGGGATTCAATCCCCGGGTCTGACGGCCGCTCCCGGCATCGCCCAGGAAATCGCCAAGTTGGTCGCCATCTTGAACGGCGGATCTTTAAACGTCAATCCCTTCTTCGATCCAATCAGAAAAGTGACCATGCCCACCAATCACATGGACGCGGCGACCCGCGAACAGTTAATCAAGTCCAATCCCGATTACGGCCAAATCGTCTGCCGCTGCGAGGAAATTTCCCGCGGCGAGATCATCGATGCCCTCCATCGTCCCTTGGTCGTCCCCACGATCGACGGAATAAAGCGCCGGGTTCGCGCCGGGATGGGCCGCTGCCAAGGCGGCTTCTGCGGTCCCTTGGTCACCCAAATCATCCACGAAGAATTGAAAATTGATTATCGAGACATCAATAAAAAGGGCCACGGTCCTTTGATATTGAAGGGCACCAAGGATGACACTTATGGAAACTTATGACATCGTCATCATCGGCGGAGGACCGGCTGGATTAGCCGCCGCCAATCGGGCCGCCTCGGGAAAACAGTCCGTTTTATTGATCGAGCGGGAAGCCAAGCTCGGCGGCATATTGAAACAATGCATCCACGACGGGTTCGGGCTCATGCGCTATAAAGAAAAGCTGAGCGGCCCCGAATACGCCGAACGCGAGATTGAAAAAGTCAAAAAAACCGCCACGAAGATTAAAACTTTGTCTTTCGTCACGAGAATCGAGAAATCCGAAGATTTGTTCTTGATTTCGTTAGTCACTCGCCAGGGCCTTGAAACGATTCGGGCCCAAAAATTGATTCTGGCCACCGGGTGCCGGGAACGGACCGCCAAACAAGTGGCAATCCATGGCACCAACCCGAGCGGCGTCTTGACAGCTGGAAGTGCCCAGTATTACATGAATATCCTCGGGCAAATGCCGACCAAAAAATGCGTGATTCTGGGAAGCGGCGACATCGGTCTCATCATGGCGCGCCGGATTACGCTTGAAGGCGGACAAGTGCTCGGCGTCTACGAAATCAAAAACCAACCCTCGGGATTGACCCGCAACTTAATCCAATGCCTGGACGATTTCTCGATCCCGCTATATTTATCAACGACGGTTACCCGCGTATTTGGCCATGATCGGCTCGAAAGCGTGGAGGTAGCCCGGGTCGACGACCGTTTCCGTCCGATTCCAGGAACCGAGAAACGCCTTGATTGCGACGCCTTGATCCTTTCGGTCGGTCTCATTCCTGAAAACGAGATGGCCGAAATGCTGGGCGTGCCGCTGAATCCGGCCACCAAAGGCCCTTTCGTCGACCAAACGTTCGAGACGCTCGTGCCCGGAGTCTTTAGCTGCGGGAACGCCCTTCATGTCAGTGACGTGGCCGACATGGTTTCAGAAACCGGTGAAATCGCCGCCGCCTCGACTTCATTAGATAATCAATCGCCCCGTAATCTAATCCCGATCAAAACGAACGAGGCCTTGGCGTATGTCGTTCCTAGCCACCTCGACGTCAATAAGCCGCTCGATGGCGTCGTCTTCTACTTTCGGAGCCGCGATTGCTTGACCAAGCAGAAATTGACGCTACTGGTCGACGGCGTCTCCGTCATGACCCGAAAATACAAACAAGTCCGGCCGCCCGAAATGGAACGGCTGAAGCTCGATTTGTCAAAAAACGCCATTAAGGAAACTATCGAAATCCGTTTGGAGGCCGACGAATGAAAGACGTCATCTGCATCGTTTGTCCCAATTCCTGCCATCTGCAAGTCGATGAAACGACCATGAAGGTCATTGGGCAGCAATGTCCGCGTGGCGAAGCCTATGGCCGCCAGGAAATCACCAACCCGAAACGGACCTTGACGACGAGCGTCCGCACCGTCTTCAGCGACCATCCCCTCGTCAGCGTGCGGACCTCCGGCGAAATACCGAAAGCGTCCATCGCCCAGGTCATGAAAGAATTGCAAAAAGTAATCGTTGATCAAAGATTGCCAAAAGGCAGCGTCATCGTCGAGAATGTAGCTATGACCGGCGTCGACGTGATCACCACGGCCTCGCTCGACCGATAGGAGGATTTATGCATCACGATCCATTGGTTTTGACTTTCGACTGCGGAACTCAAAGCATCCGCGCCTTGCTCTTCAATCAAAAGGGCGAGATTCTCGCCAAGGAGCAGAAAGCCTTTGCCCCTTATTATTCGCTGAAGCCGGGTTACGCCGAACAAAAGCCCGCGGTCTACGAGGAAGCCCTGAGGGAAGTATCCTTGGCCATCCATGAAAAAAATCCGGACTTGGTCAGCCACGTCATCGCAGTGACGATTACCACCATTCGCGATACCTGCGTCTGCCTGGATGAATCCGGCAAACCGCTTCGCGACATCATCGTCTGGCTCGACCAACGCCAGGCCAAGTGCGCCAATCCGATGCCGATGGTCTCCCGGCTCGCCTTTGCGGTCGCCGGCATGAAAGAGGCCATACTGGATCAACGCAAAATAACCAAAAGCAACTGGTTGATCGAAAACGAGCCGGATTTGTGGGCAAAAACCGCCAAGTACGTGATGTTTTCGACTTATATGGTCTCGCTGTTGGTGGGGAAAATCATCGATAGCTCCGCCAGCCAGATCGGCCACATCCCCTATGATTTCAAGAACAAAGTCTGGTACGCCGAAAACCATTTCAAATATCCGATATTCAACGTCGCCCCAAATAAATTGGCTCCGATCGTCGAACCGGGGACCGTCCTTGGGCATATCACTCCCGAAGCCTCGAAACGGTTCGGTCTCGCCGAAGGATTGCCCCTCATTGCCACCGGAAGCGACAAGGGATGCGAGACGCTTGGAACCGGAGTCGTCGATTCTTCGATGGCCTCCTTGAGTTTCGGCACCACGGCCACGATTCAAACCACGACCCGGACCTACGTCGAACCGGTCCAATTCATGCCGGCCTATCCCGGCGTGGCTCCGGGAACCTACAATCCCGAAATCCAAATCTACCGCGGCTATTGGATGGTCAGCTGGTTCAAAAAGGAATTCGCCGAAAAGGAAGTCCGCGACGCCAAAGAAAAGGGCCTCGCCCCCGAAGAGCTTTTAAACCAACGGCTGAAAGAAGTTCCGCCCGGATGCGAAGGATTGATGCTCCAGCCGTATTGGGCCCCTTTGCTCAAGAGTCCGGAAGCCCGGGGTGCCATCATCGGTTTTTCCGGCGACCATACCCGCAGCCATATCTATCGGGCCATCATCGAAGGAATCGGTTACGGCCTCCTCGAGGGAATGCGCCATCTCGAGAAACGCCTTAAAGCCCCCATCAAATCTTTGACGGTGTCCGGCGGCGGTTCGCAAAGCGACGAAATATGTCAAATCACGGCCGATATGTTCAACCGACCGGTCCACAAGATTCAAACCTACGAAGCTTGCGGCCTTGGAAGTTCCCTGGTGGCCTTCGTTTCGATGGGCGTCTATAAGGATTACCATGAAGCGGTCAAACATATGGTTCATTACACCAAGACCTACGTCCCGAATCCCGAGGTCCATCGCATCTACGAAAAATTATACAACCGCATTTACGAGCGCATTTATCCGTCCTTGAGACCGCTCTACCGCGAATTGCGCCGTTTCAATAGCGAAGAGGAGAAATAACATGTCCAACAAACCGTATAAGGGATTTTCTCCCGAATGGATCAACCGACCAGCTCCTTCGAACTCGTTTCGATCGATTTTCCGCTGGGGCGATCCCGCCTACTTCAAATGGCCGAAAGAGACCCTGTATCAGGCCATCAAGGAAAAATTCGGTCTTAACGACGAAGATTTCAAGCATTATGACGGCGACATCGGTTTCGGCCGCGTGGCCTACAACGTCCCGTCCCAGATCGAAAAGCGCCATCTCGACGCCTTCGTGGCCATTTTCGGGAAAGACTTTGTCCGCACCGACGATTACTCGCGCCTGAGCGTCGCCTACGGCAAAACGATGTACGACGTGCTACGAATCCGCCAACAAAAGATCGAAAACCTTCCCGATGTCGTTTTATATCCCGATACGCGCGATCAAATCGAAGCCGTCGTTTCCTATTGCGCCAAGGAAAAAATCCCGGTTTACGTCTATGGGGGCGGTTCCAGCGTCACCCGTGGCGTCGAGTGCATGAAAGGCGGGGTTTCCCTCGACATGCGGCTGCGCTACAACAAAGTGATCGATTTCAACGAAATCGACCAAACGATCACGGTCCAGACCGGCATGAGCGGCCCTCTGCTCGAAAAAATCCTAAACGAAGCCCCTGAGCGCTTCAAAGCCAAACGAGCCTATACCTGCGGCCATTTCCCGCAATCGTTCGAGTACAGTTCCGTCGGCGGGTGGATCGTCACTCGCGGGGCGGGGCAAAACAGCACCTACTACGGCAAAATCGAGGACATCGTCCTCCAGCAGAAATACGCCACTCCGATCGGCCCGATTGTGACTTCGCCTTACCCGCGCGAAGCCACCGGCCCCTCCTTGAACCATATCTTGATGGGTTCGGAAGGCGCCTTTGGAGTCTTGACGGAAGTCACGCTTCGAATTTTCCGCTTGAGTAAGCAAAACCGCCACAAATTCTCTTACATGTTCAAATCATGGGCTGACGGCATGGCCGCCGCCCGCGAAATGATGCAATGCGAAGCCGGGTTCGCTTCGGTTTTCCGGCTCTCGGACGAAGAGGAAACCGACGTGATGATGCGGCTTTATAACGTCGATGAATCGCCGATCGCCCCCTTGCTTCGGATGTGGGGCATGTTCCCAATGAAACGCTGCCTCTTCATCGGGTGGAGCGAAGGCGAGAAGGGCTTTGCCCGCAACGTGGCCAATAACATCCGCCGGATCGCCCGCAAGCACGGTGGCAAGAGTTTGACGAGTATCGTGACAAACGCCTGGGAGCACGGGCGGTTCACCGATCCCTACCTCCGCGATTCGATGCAGGATTTCGGCATCCTGACCGACACCCTCGAGTGCAGCGTCTTGTGGTCGAACATGGAAAAAGTCCATCAAAGCGTCCGGGCTTACTGCCATTCGCGCCCAAACACGATCGTGACCACCCACTTGTCGCATGCCTATCCCCAAGGAGCCAATTTGTACTTCATCTTCATCACCAAGATGAACGACATCGACGACTATCTGGCCTACCATAGCGGCATTCTCGACGCGATTCAAGTCTCGGGCGCCAGCATGAGCCACCACCACGGCATCGGCAAGATGTTCGGTCCTTGGCTCGAAGGTTCGCTCGGTTCGCTCGAATACGGCACCTTGAAAGCCCTCAAGCACTATTTCGATCCCGACAACATCATGAATCCAGGCGGAACCCTCGGCTTCGACGTTGACCCCGAAAAACGCAAGTTCTTAAAGAAATAAGCATAAGAAAACGGGACTGGCATCAGTCCCGTTTTTTGTCGCTCTCAAATCAGGTGCTTGATCTTTTGATATTGCTCGAGGTCGAGGTAGTACAAAACTTCGTCGAGGATGACCCCGTCGTAGCGGACCGTGGCTTGTTTCAATGTGCCCTCGTAAACAAAGCCGCAGCGTTCGATCACGCGCTTAGACCGTTCGTTGAACGGATAATGGGTGACGGTCACCAAATCAAGACCCAGCTCCTCAAACGCAAATCGAATCACGCGCCGAGTGGCCTCGGTAATGTAGCCCTGGCCCCAAAACTCGTCATCGAGGACGTATCCGATCGAACGGGCCCGCGGGTTGCGGCGATGGTTGTCGGGATGGAGGCCGATCGAGCCCAAGAGGCGGCCGTCCCGTTTCGAGGTGATGGCCCAGACTTCCTGGCCTTCGATGAATTTGGCCAAGATCGCTTCCGATTCCTGGATCGATTCATGGGGTTTCCACCCGGCGTTGGGCCCGATGGTGGCTTTTTGGGCGTAGTGGTTGAAAGACGGGAGGTCCGACCATAAGAACGACCGGAGGATCAAACGCGGGGTTTCGAGGGTTTTCATACGTTGGGTCTCCTTTCAAGGTTCGTTAAAGCAAACGCCCGCGACGGTGGCGCGGGCGTCTTTGACATATTATTGCACCGGTTCTTGGCTGGCCAACTCCAGAAAGAGGTGTCCGATCAAGTTGCCGACGATGGGCGTCATCTCGACGCCGATGCGTTCCCGGGAGAGGAATTGCTCCTTGTTGCCGATTTCATAGGTAATCGCTTTGAGGCAGACGATCGGGACGTCGTAGAATTGGCAGGCGACGGCGATGCCGCCGACTTCGGTATCCATGGCGATCATCTCGCTCAAAGGCTGGTAGTACTTCTTGACGAGGTCCTTGGCTTCCTCAAGATTGGTGATCAAAAGGTTGGAACTAAGGATGAAGCCGCGGACGATCGTCTTGTTGGCTTCGCGGTTGTTGTGCATTTCGATGATGTTCAGACACATGTCTTCCGAGTGGGTGAACATCGCCCCGCTGGGCAACTGCCCGAATTTGATTTTGCTGTTTAAAGGCGTCTGGTCGACGTGGCTGAGGTAAACCCGCTCGGCCAGGAAGAGGTCGCCTTGTTTCAGTTTGGGATGGATCGAGTGGGCACTTCCGACGTTGACGACGAGGTAGGGCCGGTATTTTTGAATCATCATCCCGGCGATCATCGAAGCCATCATCATCGTGGTTCCGGTATAGGTGACCACGACTTGCTGCCGGGCGAAATCGCCCGTGTATACTTTGACGCGGCTGCCGATTTCCTCGATGCCGGCGACGTTCATGCGGTTGATGAAATAAAGAATGTCGTCTTCGTTGGAGCCAAGGATCAGGATCATGGTGCTTTATCCCCCTCGAATTTATTATTTTGCAGGAATTGCTCGTATTTGTCACGCGCCAGCGAGTGCGAATAATAGAAGCCTTGGATGGCGTGGCAGCCCATCTGTTTGAGGAGGGCGACTTGCTTGGCGGTCTGGACGCCCTCAGCCACCACGTAGACGTTGAGGGCCAAGGCCACGTCGATCATCGCTTTGACGACGTCGCGGGCTTTCTTGTCGACTTCGATGTCGTCGAAGAACGATTTGTCGATTTTCATGGTGTCGAAGGGCATCTTCTTCAGGTAGCTCAAGGACGAATAGCCGGTCCCGAAGTCGTCGATCGAGACTTTGATGCCGATGTTCTTGAATCGCTTCATCATCGCCGAGACGAACAACAGGTCGCGCGAAGCGGTCGATTCGGTCAATTCGAATTCCATCAAAAGCGGGTTGGCCCGCGTCTCCTTGATGGTTTGGTTGACGTAATCCATCAAATCGCTTTGATAAAGGCTGCGGCGCGATAAGTTGATGGACACCGTCAAGAGCCGTTTCGAATTGTCCTTCCAGTAGGCGATGTCTTCCATCACCTGACGGATGACGTAGCGGTCAATCCGGGTGATGAGGTCGCTGCGTTCGGCAAAGGGGATGAACGACGACGGATACAAAAGGCCGCGGGTCGGGTGGTTCCACCGGATCAGGGCCTCGGCTCCGAAGAACCGGTTCAATTTAATGTCGAATTTCGGCTGGTAGAAAATTTCGAGTTCCTTGCGTTCGATGGCCGCCGACAATTCGTTGGACAGCACGAGGTCGGTTTGGTTGGCGTCGAGCATGTATTCTTCGAATTGGTTGGTCTTGATCTTGTTGCGGATGCCGAAATCGGCGGCAATCAAGGCGCGCCGGATCATTTCGTAACTGTTGAGGTTCGGGTTGTTGTGAATGTACACGCCGTAGAAGATGTTGATGTCCATGTTCAAGCCGTTCTTGAAGATCATCGTTTGGATTTCTTCGTTAAGCTTGTTGATTTCCTCGGCCACCTCGTCGGGACCCTTGCTGAAAGGCAGGAACAACAGGAAGTTTTCGTTGTAGTCGAAGCCATAGACGATGTCGCGATGCTCTTTGCCTTGGTAGCGGTTGATGAGCGTGCTCGAAATCGAGCCGGCGATCTTGGCCACCATCCGGTAGCCGAACATGTTCAAGACGATTTTCTTCAATTCGAAAATCGAGAAGGCGATGATGGCCGCCTGGCCGTTGTAGCGGCCGACCCGTTTTGAAATCGAATCGACGAACATCTTCTCGCTGAAGACGCCGCGATCGGTGGCGAAAATGTCTTCGTTCAAGCGGCGGCCGTGAATGAATTTGCTCCGGAAGGTGCCAACGAAGGCCAGCGCCACCATGATGGCGACAATCAAGGCCCCGAAGGTCATCAAGGTCGTCTGCAATTCGGCGGTCAAGAGCCCGTCGGTGACGCCATTGTCCATGATGACGCTCGCCACGACGATGATGGCGATCAAACTCGCCCCCAATATCGCAATCGGGATGTCAAATTGAATGGCAAAAAACCGGTGTTTTAATCGTTTTTCTTCATTTTTCACTGGTTTCATCCTCCTTGGGGGCCGCCTTTAATTCTTCTAAAAGCGAGCGGCGGGCCTCCTCTTTGATGGCTTCCATGTCTTCTTTTGTCAGTATCGGCGCTCCCACCGGGGCGGGAGCTTGCTTCATTTTCAAGGCTTTGACGAAATCGATGGCCGACAGGACCACGAGAATCGCCAGGGGAATCAATACGAGCAAGAGCATCGTGGCCGGATTCGACAAGAAGCGATAGGCGGTGCCAAGGGCGGCCGACTTGTTGACGACTTTGCCCATCACGTCGGCTTCGGGAATGCGGTCGGCGTTCGATTCGCTGCAACCGCCGGCGGGGCAGGTTTCGGCATCAAGGTTGTCGCCGAGGCAGACAAACACCAAGCCGGAGGCGTTTTCGTCGATTTCAATGATGCGATGGGTGACCACGCGTCCATCCAACCGACGGTAGAACGTAATCACGTCGCCGTCGTGAGCCGAGGTCTCGGTTGAGGCCACCAAGGTGGAGGGATCCACTTTTTTGACAACGATGCCCATGTCGACCGGATAGGTGTCGGGGCCGAGGTCCATCGAATCGGTTTGGATGACCAGGAATTGATAGCCGAAGAAATTCGGAACTCCGTGGTTGCTTCGTGAACTGATGAGCCCATAGCCTTCAAAGGCCAGCATGGCCACGATCAAAGTCCCGAAAATCCATGATACGATTTTCGATCCAATGCTCTTGGCTTTTTTGTTTTCCTTGGTCATGGGCGGCGCTCCTTCTACTGGGTGATGTCGGTGATTGCTTCGGCCGGTTCCGGATTATCCTCGGGGATATTCTCGGAGGCGGGGTTTTCGGCGACCGCCGGTTGCGGTTCTTCGCTTTTCCGTTGCGCGGCGGCGATGGCTTTGACATGGCGGCGGGCTTCGGCCAAGCGGCGTTTTTCTTCGTCGAGTATTTTCTTCAACGATTCGCGTTCGGCTTTTTCAAGAGCCAAGGTTTGAGCCCGTTCCTCGGCGGCGATTTTCGCCAGGCGTTCCTTTTCGACGGCGGCCAGGCGCCGGGTTTCGGCTTTTTCTTTGCGTTCGATTTCGAGCTGGCGTTGGCGTTCTTTTTCGCGTTCTTTGCGTTCCTGATCGCGTTTTTTCTTCTTAGCTAGCAGCGCTTGTTTGATTTGACGTTTCTTTTCGGCTAATTCTCGGCGTTTCTTCAAGGCCGCTTCCTGGGCCGGGGTCAAGGTTTTGACGCTGACCTTGCGGCCGCTATCGAACACTTGGAAGCGCTCGTCGGTCAAGTCCTTGTCCAGGATCGGGTTTTCGAAACGCGGCATGATCTTGTGGCGTTTGATTTGGTCTTTCGGTACCTTGATCTTCTTGGTCTTGTCGGTGTTGACCATCAATAGCGAGGCGCCGATGTGCGCGTATATGTCTTTTAAGTTGTTCTCGTTGAACTGGTTGGTCGTTTCCTTGATTTGGAAAGTGACGCCCAATTGGTCGTAGCGGTCCAGGAACTTCCACAGGTCATGAGCCTTGATGTAGTCGAGGTTCTTCTTCATGATGTTGGTCATCTGGATCGGGTTGGTGACCGGGATGGCGTTTTTGAGCGTTTTCATGAATTCGGACGAAAGCATGAAGATGACCCGTTGCCGCACTTCGGTGATCCGCTTCAAAAGTTCGTCGTTAGCGTCCTTTTGGCCGCCTTCGGCCGACGGGATTGACAAACGGAGCTTACCTTCGTATTCATAGACGGCGCCTTCGATCTCGAGGCTGCTCTTCATGAAGAGCAAATCGCTATCGCGGATTTCGGCTTTCTTTTGGATATAGTCGTAGCGCAGTTCGATGAAGCGGACCAACTTGCGGATCAAGGTGACCACGAACCGGTTTTCGTAAATGGCCAGCTCGTCATCGGTGGAGATGTTCAAGATCTTCTCGGGCATGACGTTGCCCTTGTCGTCGATTTTCTTGATGAACTGGGAATTCATGGCCAGGTGGCGGATGCTCTCCGATCCGGTCTTCTTGGCCATCTCGATCGGAACTACTTCCGATTGGAACTTGATGAACCGTTTCGGGTTGATGATGATGTTCTCGATGGCGACGACGCCGGCTTCCACCTCTTTGATCCATTCCTCGTCGAACTTGCGGGTTTCGACCCGGGCTAACGACGAGAAGACGTTTCCTTTGGAATTCCGAATCAAATCGACGAATTGCTGGAATTCGGCGTTGGTTTTGAACAACTTCAAAAACCGCGAGGAATATTTGGTTTGCAGTTTTTTAATTGTCGATTCGGGCTTTTTCATGGTTTATCCCATCTTGATCAGGTTATTGATGAACGCCTTGGATTTCTGGAAGGCCGATTTGCCGAAGAGCTTGTCGATTTCCGACAGGAGCTCTTTGAGCTCGTTCCGCAGGAAGGCGACGTTCAAGGTTTCGAACTTCTTCAAGACCTTGGTCGCGAAGATAAAGTCGATGGCGTCGACCTCGGTGCCTCCGGCGGCGACGTAGATCGGAGCGAAGCTTTTCAATTGCTTCATGGTCCGGTTTCCAAAGGCCACTTTGAACTTGCTCAAGACCAAATCGTCGAGTTTGTCGAATTTCTCGAGCGCCTTCGCGCTGATCGGGAAGTTCGTCCGCGCTTTGGCGAACAAATCGTTCATATAATCGTAGGTGATGAGGACCGGTTCCTTGAATTCGATGTCGAACGGTTCGCCCATGTGCTCGAAGGTGATCGAGACGGCCCGGTCGTAGACTTTGTCGGTGATCGAGAAAGTCGAGTCGTCGTTATTGGCCGTGCCGAAGAACCAGACGTTCTGGGGAATCAAAAGCTTGCCTTCGTTGAGATTCTTGGGATCATCGGAGTCCGGATTGTTGATCAGCTCGATTTTCCATTCGCTGAAGTCGGGCATTTCCATCATCGAGAGGAATTCGGCGAAATAGTATTCGATCCGAGCCAAGTTCATTTCGTCGAGGACGATGATGTTGTTGTCTTTGCGCCACGAGGCTTCGTACAACGCTTTCAAGAAGTCGGTTTCGTTGAATTTCTTCGTGAATTCGTTAAAATAGCCCAAAAGTTCGCTCCGGTCGCGCCACGAGGGCTGGACCGAGCAAATCTGGGCGTCGTTTTGGAAGAATTTTCCAAGGGCGTACGGAAAGGAAGTTTTGCCGGTGCCGGAGATACCTTCCAGGATGATGACTTTGGTCGTGCCCATGCCAGCGAACATCAACCGGACCAGGTCGATGTCGTAATAGAGGCCGAGCTGCGAGGCGGCAAAGGCCCGGAAGCGGGTCGCCATCTCGTCGAGCGGGATCGCGTCTGAGGCCGGGATTTCGATCGTGAGGTTCAAATTCTCGTACTTGCGGTCGACGGCAATCAGCTTCGGGAAACGGATGTCTTCCTCTTGGTCTTCGTCTTCTTCGCCTTTCGGCATCGGGATGTTACCCATCTTCAAATTGAGGAGCCGGTTTTTCTCGCTCACGGCCATGAACAATTCGTAGTTGAGCTTTTGGATTTGATCAATAAGCTTGGCTTTTTCGACCTTGGATCCGTAATTGGCCACATAGTGGCGGATCAATCGGACGCATAGATAGACCAACGCGGCAAAAAAAGCTAAGACTATCAATAGGAAGAGGATGTAAAAGGTCCAACCCCAAAATCCAAATCCGGGTGAGTATTCTTCAAAATAATCCTTGTAATAGACGAATTGCGTCGGCACGGTCCCCCAGGGATCGATGATGGCCTTCTTGAAAAAAGCCCCGAGGTTGGTAAACACGGCTTGGAACATCATTCGGATGTAAAGGAAGAAATCACTCATCGACGATTGGACTCCAATCTTTAAGGATTACAAGGGGGCGTAAATGCCTCCGAAGACGAGATTCAGCGAGAAGTTGGCGAAGTTGATGGCGTTGGTGGTATCACGATCCCAGCCTTCGGCGTAGGCGGTGACGACCATCCGTTGCGGTTCGTTGGGATATAGGCGCATCAAAGCGGCATCGGGGTTCGTTTGATCGGTCAGATAATGCTTGGTCACGCTCGATTCCCGTTGGATCACGAGGCCGTTTTGCTTCGACATCGGAATGCTGAGCGGAATCGCTTCCTCGGCGGTGTTGGCCGCGAAAGAAGAGAATTCGGTCACAGCCACGGTTCGGGCGCTTTCGTCATAGACGAGATAGGCGTCGGCGTTATACTCACCAAACATATATTCTAACTTAGTGTCGTAATCATAGTCAAAGTAGTTGTCGTAGTCATAGACGTCGAGGCGTCCGCCGAATTCGGTCGTGCCGACCACGTCGGTGTTCGGTTCCCAAATGGCGAATTGCTCGGGGGTAAGAAAGCTGACGCGCATCGCTTGGTCGACTTGGTTCAGTTTGGCCGCGTCAAGACCGTATTTGTAAGCGGCTTGTTGGTTCTTGGTTTCATTGGCCATTAGATAGGTGCCCTCGTCCAGATACAAGTCGATGCGGACGGTCGATCGGATGTAGATTTCGAATTGGTAGAAGTTGCTATGGGCCACCACGCTGTCGGTCCGCGATTGGTTGGCGAGGTAATGGCTTCGCAGAACCGGATACAGATCCGGGTCGGTCAAGTCGGTTTCCTCGGAGAGCCATTGCGACTGGAACATGCTGGAAACGGCTTTGAGGGTCGTCCCTGGCTGGTAGTATTCGTGATTGAGGAGCATTTCGTCGGTGACCGTCTCGTAATAGACGATTGATTCGGCTTCGCCCAGATTGGGTTTCCCTTCGGGAACCACCAGTCCGATTTCCACTTGTTCGGCTTCGCCCATGGCGATTTTGAAGTTGGCGAGTTCGAGATAGTTGCTAGAAGCAAACCACGCCACCGTGCCAATGATCAGCGATCCGACTGATGCTATGAAGGCGAGGGTGGCGAGCGAAAGCTTGGCATTTTCAATAATACGGCTGTTCATCGCCACACCCCCTTCGTTATGTTTAAAATGATTTATGATGGCTTTCAATCATGAAAGCGGGTAGAAAGTAGTATTAGTAGAGATCCGGAGCGATGAAGGCCAGGGCCGCGCCGACTTTGGCGTTGGAGATGGAATTGACCGCGGCCAAATCCCAGCCTTCGAGCCACATCATGAAGTCGACTTCGGCGATGCCGGTCGTGTCATCAGTGGTCGCGATCGGGGTGCCGGTCGCGCTGTAGGCGGCAAAGGTGTTGAAATCGGCGGTCAAGGCCTTGGCGCCGGACAAGAAAGCGTTGACGCCCGTAGCCGTCTCGCCTTCGTAGAACTTGTCATTGCTGAGCCGGCTCGGAGTGACGCCAGCATCTTCAGCTTCATCGTCCCAATCCCCATTGACGAGGACTTCGTCGAATTCGCCATAAGCGACTTCGTAAAGCGGAAGCGGCAAGGCCGTCACTTCGTCGTATTGTTGGAGCGTGTAGTCATTGGCACCGTCGCCATTGAGATCCATGACGCCGCCAACGGCAATCGAGTCGGCCGCAACGGCGCTCGGTTTGATGATGTCGGGACGGATCCCGTTGTCAAAGCCGACCCGCAGGGCGCCGACGGCGTTCTTGCTGGCGGCTACTTGGGTGCCTTCGTCGAAGTAGATGGCGGTTTCCACCCCTTCAAGTTCTTCGTCGAGGGCTCGGAACAGAATCGAGAATCCGACATAACTGGTCGTCGGGGCGACGCTGTCGATAGCGACGTAGCGCTCGGTGCGGTTGGCATCGAATTCCGGACGCAAGTATAGAGGAAGGATTTCTTCGGCGACGACCGCGTCGCGGTCGAACGAACCCGAAGTAATCGTGTTCAAGATATTGCTGGAGTTGAAGCCGGAAGCTTCAATCACGGCCGCCATGATGCCGGAGTTGACGCTGTGGGGCGCCCAGTAGACGAAGTCTTCGTACTCATCAGGGTAAACCGGCGCTTCGGGATCAAGCGGAGACGCCACGACGGTGCTCAATTCTCCGTCAAAATCTAGACCTAAAGCGGCAAATCCGTCCACCGGATTAGTCGTCTTAAAACCAACGTCGAGATTGTTGTCAACTCCGACGACGGTCCCTTCAAGAGCTAAGTTGGCAGTGTTCGCCACTTGGAACCAGGCGAAGGTGCTGCCTCCCATCGCTAAAGCGGCGATTCCAAAGGTGGCGGCGGCGATAGCGATTCGTTTGTTGTTTTTCATAAATTCATTTTGCCTTTCATTTTAAATATCATTCAGATATCGAGGAACTTTCGTCTTCCGAGAACGAGGAGATGTCCATCGAGAACTCCAATGAGGCGTTCGTCGGAATTTGACCCCGGCAATCGGGGTCGTCGCCTTCAAGCCAAACGACGATCGTGTAGCGCATGACGGCTTGCGGGGCGAACCCGGTTATTTCATAGCGCGTGATTTCTTGGACATTCAGGAATTCTTCGGCGCGTTGGGCGTTAATCGTCTTATTCGCCGTACACGTCCGGTAGTCTTCGCTCGTGCGGGCTACGCATTCGCGGTATTCAGGTTGATTCTCGTCGTCGTAGATGATTTGATTGGTTCGTTTAGCCATCGTGCGACTGTCGTGGGTCAGGGCTTCGCCCGTCCCGTTGTCGCTGTTTTCGTAGATGCGAACCCGGACGTATTCATCGATCGACATTTCATCGGCATTGCCGGAAGTCGAGGTTTTCAACCGCACCCAGACTTGATAGTCGGCCGGGGTGTCGCCCGTATTCTTCACGAAGAAGGTATAGGCGAAGTACAAGGAGTAAACAAATTCGTCGTATTGATCCCGATATTCCCCGTTGTGGGAACCCGCCTGATTGTCGATCTCGTCATCTTCCGGCAAACTGTCGGCCATGATCGGATAGACTTTTTCGAGGCTGTCGGCTCTTAATAGCGTGGTCGGTCGGGTGAAGTCGCGCGAGTAATCCATCGTGAGCTGGGTATTGTTGCTCTTGAGTTGAATCGTGTAGCGTCCGACTTCGTTGCCTAAGTAGGCGATGAGGATAAAGGTGACGATCGCAATTGTTGATACCAGAAGCATGAACGAGGCGAAAATTCTTCGACGCCTTCTAGCTGCATACTTTTCGGTATACGTCATTACGAGCCATCCTCCTTCCAACAGCGGCGATGTTAATTAAAAACACCGCTAGAATCGTTTCCACCGGTGTTCAGCATGGTCTATCCCATTAATATAGACGCTGGCCAAATCACCTGTGGTAACCTCCCATAGGAACGAAAATTCGTCCCTGGAAAGCCCCTTGGAATAAAAAACGATGGTTAACCAATCATTGCCCGGGATCGGATAAGTCGGTTCTTATTCCGCGTTAGGCAACTGGCTACCATCCCTCTATTCGAGTACAGGCCCTTTAGCTTTGCGTCGCTAGGTTTCCCTAGTTTTGCTCTTTTCCACCTACAATTATAATCATCTGCTTGTCGATGTCAACAAAATTGATTGAAAAAATATCATCATTAAGAAAAAGTCCCTTAAGGGACTTTATTCGCTCGGTTTCTCGGATTCTTTGCTCTTTATTTCTTTCAAGAGCTCTTCGCGCAGCTGGCGCTTGGCTTCCTCGATCATGGCTTGCTTGTCGACGGTTTCGACGACGGGGGCCGGCTTGGAGGCCTTCTCGTTATAAATCACTCGGAACAGTAGATAACCATTGAAAAGGAAGAAAGCGATCAACGGCAAGACGATCAGGATGAAGAACCAGATGGTCTGGGTCTGGAGGAAGAAAATGAACTTCATGAACCAGTTGGCCGGGGCCGTATTCGATTCGAGAGTGAACATGGCCACCAAGGAGATGGTCAGCAAGACGGCGATGACGACGATTTCGACAATCGTCAAAACAAGATTGATGACGCGCTTATTAGGCTTATTGCTAGCATTTTCCATTAAATATTCCGCCTGATGTAATAAATAATAACATAATGGTAATAAAAAATTACGTTTTTTTATCCAATCCTCATACTACACAAAAAAAGCCAGGGTGTAAATCGTTTGCGCGATTTTCCCTGACTTTTCTATTTATCAGACTAGTAAATCAGATGTTTTTTGCAGTTAAGCTATCGATTGTTAGATTGAGAATCCCATTGAGTAGAGATCCAAAGTAATGGTGAATTGTCCTTCTTTGGCGGTATTCTCTTCCGTATCTTCATCAGTACCTTCAATCCAAATGCGGACGGTAATGATTTCGAAATTTGTCGGATTGGACAAGTCGGCGATGACTGGGGAGTTACCACCTGAGTGACCAGTGGTAGAAACAATTGTATCGTGCTTCACAAAATCACCAACTAAGAAATCATCGACAGTTGTAGATTCGGCCGGATAGGACACTAAATCGAAGTCATCAACTCCATAAGCTTCTTCGCTAACGACGGAGTCCAGGTATTGATAGGTGCTATCGTCGGTATCGGGAGTCCACACGATTTTGCGGGTGGTCTTGGCGGAGTTAAGGATGGCGACGCGGGCGGAATCAGCCGCGGCAACGTCTGCATCTCCAGTGGTCATCGGTTCAATGGCGGTGTTTTCACCCAAGTAAACCATGAAACCATTTTCAGGGGTCGGATTGAGACGGGAGATTTTCAACTGGAATTCTACGTAATATCCTTCATAAGTAGATAAATCGGTAACGTCGTCAATGGCAAGGGCGGTGACGCCTTCGTCAACGTCCCAAACGGGCTTGTAGAAGTTGACGCCGTCGCCGGAAATATCGGTGGCGGTGCTATCGACACCTGAGATGTCCAGGACGCCTTGCGAAGGAGTGGCGGTATAAGCGGTGCCGACAAGTTCGACGGCCAAATCAGCTTGGGTCGTCATGACTTTGACGTTCGAGAAATTGACATCGATTTGACGGGTAGCGGTAAACCAAGCAACGGTTCCGGTGACCATGGCGCCGGCGCTGAGGACTAACATCGCGGAAGCTGAGAGCAGTAATTTATTGGTGGTCTTCATAATGACAAAAATCCTCCTCTGGATTTCCCTCCCGATTTTTCGGAAGAGTTTACGGCCTGGGTAATGGGTCCAAGCCAATGAATTAACGGGCAATTTCGCTAATCACATGCAATCATTGAGGGGGCAATGTTGTTGTATTGGCACCTATAGTATAAGCATGCCTTTTTTCGAATGCAAGTATTTTGATTACGATTTTTCAAAATTATTTTAGGGCTCTTTTTGCCCTCGTGCACGCATAATCCACGCACGTTTCTTATAAAGAATAAGATCGTCTTTGACGCGTTTTTTTCGCTTCTTCAAATTGTGAAATCATCAACGATTTTTTTCACTGTTCCTTGACGTGGACCAAAAATTCGTTAATGGTAAACGACTTGGCTTGATAGACGTTGGAGTTGCCGAGCGGACTCTTTTCGTAGTAGTTGATCCCGCTTGAATAAGAGACCCAGCGATAAAAGGAATCGGAGCTGTCCGAGAACTTGATTGTGAACAAAAATACGATTTTGTTTTCGTCTTCTCCTTCAATCGGGGCCAAAGTGTCCTCGACTAGCGGAATATAGACCAAACCACCCTGGCTGTCGTTATCGAACAGGTCGACCGGAGCCAAGTCCTGCACGAAGGCGTGGGCAGCCGCGGTCACTTGTCCGGCGGTCATATCCTGGGTGTCGATCGCCGTCGCGTAAATGTCGATGGCGCTGCTTAGTGAAATCGGGTCGCCGGAAGTGCTGTCGCGCGCGTTGCTGGCGCCCAGGGCCGTGAATTCCTTGAGGATGAATTCGACGTTGCGCTCCATCGCCAGTTGACTGGTGACTTCGACCGCAAAGGTGTATTGGATGCCGGGATAGATGTCGACGACAAGGAGGGGGTTGGACGTCGATTCGGGGGCGATCATTTCGGGGGTGATCAAATCGAACTCGGCCTCATAATCGCTGACGCCCAGCCGATCGAGCGGATTGACGAGCGATGCCGGGCTTTGATAACCGGAGTTGGTTCCGGTTGTGATGTCGCGGGTGTTGTAATTGCCATCATAATACTTGATGGCGTATTCGAGGCCGCCCTCGGTGGTGATTTCCATGATGTGGGTTTGATGGAGCCGTTGGCTCGTGAACCAGGCGTAGCTTAAATATAGGAAAGACGTCAGCGAAAGCGACAACGACATCATCGTCGCGAATAATTGGATTTTTCTTTTTAAAGAAGTGTTCATACTCATAATTAGTCCGCCATTAAGCGGCTCCAGGGGTCAATGTGGCGTTGTCATATCCAACTGTATTGAAGGGAGCGTAATTGGTCCCGGTCGTGTAAACGCCGTTGACGTAGGAGTTGACGCCGCTGAAACCGGCCACCCGCCAGAAGCGATAGGTGGTGCCGCTTTGGTTCAGCGCGGGATCTTCGACGTTGAATTGAACCTTGACCTTCGAGGCTTTGTTCCAAGCCGAGAACGTGGTCGATCCGTCCGGATTGTTGGTGTAGGTCGGAAGCGAGTACAGGAAATCGACGTTGTTCAGCAAATTGGAGATGTTTCCTTCCCGGGCGGTGAAAAGGAGCTCGATGCTCAAGATGTCCAAGGTGTAATTGTCGACGGCGTAGCGGCCGTCATAGAAGCGGTAAGTCGTGCCGCTGATGCTTTGTTGGACGTAAGCGTCGGTGGTATAAGTGCCGTTTTTGCCGACTCCGAAGGCAAACATCGGGTAATAGGGTTCATTCAATAAGATGTAGTCAAATAAGTTCTCCCAGAAGCCGTTGTCCTCGCGATTGACGACGAAATTGATCGAGGTTTCCTGAATCACGCCGCTCGAAGTCCGGGTCGGCGTCAATTGGGTGATCAACGGATGGTTGTTGGGACTGTAAATCGGAACCGTCACTCCGTCGACCACGGTGGTTTGGGCCGACAAATCGCCCCAAGCCTCGTTTTGGACCTTGTTGGCTTCCCAAGTCCACCATAAAAACTTGTAGACGGCGTCGGGATTATAAGTGTTCCACAAGATTTGGAATTTATTGTTCAAGGAGGTCGAGGTCGCCACGTAGGACATATTGATCGACACTTCGAATTCGTTTAAACCAAAAACGTCTTCGGCCCGCGAGTTGATCTTGTCGGTCGACCAGAGCCATAATCCGTTCAAGACGTTGAAATTGCGGCGGAAATACGTGGTGCTTTGCAAGGTGGCACGGACGCTTGCCCCCAACCGTCCGTCAGTGGTGATTGTCCCTCCCGAAGAGGCGTGCTGGAAACGGATTCCATAACCCGAATAGGGTTTGCCGGTTGTAATTGTGCCATTGTCTTCGACGGCATCGAACGTGGTGGCCGTGTTTTGAATGCGCGGATAAATCCGGAAATAGGCAGCCTCAGCCGCGGTCAATCCATAGGATTGCGTCGCCGAAATGGCGTTGGATTCTTGAGTCAAATAGGAGGATCTCAGCGGGGTCTGGGGAATCGACCACAATGTGGTGCGCATGCCCGGGTTGTTATAGAGGACCTCGTTGAAGTTGATGAAACGGTTATAGTAATTGGCCGCGGTGGCATCGAGCGGATTGTCGGTCCGGGACCGGCCCACCAAGACGTTGAAACTGCGGGCGGCTCGCCCGTTGACGACAATCTTGCCGTTAGCGGTCGTGCTGTCAGTATTCCCGCCCCATAATCCAAGATAAGAAGCACCTCCGTCGAGATGCCCGACGAAGATGCCGACATATGTCTCATGGTCGGCTTCGGCCGGGTGGACGGTCTTGAAAATGGATTCGGCGTCATCGACGACGGTGCCGTTGCCCTTGACGTTGATTTGCCAACGTTCCAAGGTATAGGAAATTACTTTCGCTTCGTAAATGGCGAAGATGCGGGCCGATAACTGCACCGGATAGAGATCGGTGGTCGGATTGGTCGAACCCGGGGTGGCCGCCGTCGTCCAGTAACCGGGGGAACTTTCAAACAAAAGATCGGTATCGGTCGATTCGTAGACGATGTCGAAATCCTCGACGGAACCGCCTAGTGAAATGGAAACGCTCGTTTCCGGCACCAAGAAGGTGGCCGAGGAACTGGTCGAAGACACGAGGTCGACGTCATTCAACGCTTGCGCGTAGGTGAGTAGATAATCATCAAGCGGATTCATGGTCCGCCGCGTCTTGTCGGCGGCCTCACCGCTGTTTTCCGTCACATAAATAGTTGGGGCGCTCAAGACGAGATTGCGGATGAGCCCTTCCATGGCCACGTAACCAAACATGCCGACGTCGTTGGTGTTCGCCCCGTTTACTATCAGGTTGGTGATCGTGCGGCCGCGGCCGTCGAAAGTGCCGTAGAACGGATTGTCTTCGGTCCCAATCGGAAGCAAGGCTCCGTCGGTGTTGTCCCATGTGAAACTATCTTGGACGGCGAAGAACGCGTTGCTGCGGAATACCCCAAGCGTGGTCAGTTTTTGCAGATTCCGCAAATGGGTGCTGTTGGCAATCAGGTAGGGACTCGTCTCAATGCCGGTCCCGCCGGCGAAATGGCTCGAGAGGGCGGTCGTGTTCAAATCCAGCGGATGGATGTACTTATCGTAATTCAAATAGGCGGCATAGGTAAAAGCGATGACCGAGGCCGAAGCCGCGAGCAGGGTGGAAATCAAACCGAATTTAACGATGCCGCTTTTTTTCATTTCAGCTCTCCATGACCGGATCGTTCGAATAGATGACGTCAATCCGGAAGGATATGCCAAATCGAATCGATTTGTTCATGGCGTCGGGTTGCGTCCTTAAGTATTCCAAAAATTGCAAAACGTCGAGTTTGATCTCAAACACGATCGATTTGGTGAAGAGGAGTTCCCCCGTCGTGCCCGAGGTATAAGGGAATCCCTGCACGTAAAGCTGCGGGGCCAAGCCGGGCGTCTCGGGATCGACCGGAGCTCCGTCAAGATCGTCAAGGGTGAAAACCGGGATGCCGTTAGTCCGATCGCCGCTATTGGCGAAGAAAGGAACCGGTTCCTCGGCGGCGATTTCGTCAAGAAATGACGGCAGCGGCGATTCATATAAATCGACGGCGTTATTGCTGGCAATGATCGAGCGATACGTGAACGGGTATTCGCTCGAATAGTCAAGTTCGTTTGAACCCGCGGTCGGGATGCCGACATACTCCATCGTCATCTTGGCGTAGGCATCGAAGTTCTCTTTGATGATCCGCAATTCGATGTAGTAGGTTGGAAACGCCAATTCGTTCAAGGCGAATTCGTTCAAATAAGTGTTCAAAAGGTTCAAATCCAAAAAGATCGAATCCGAGAAAGTGATGTCAAAGGCCCCGACGTCGGTCGCGTCCGGCGTCCGGGTCACATTGAGATAACTGCCTTGGTTTTTATAGAAACCCAGCAAGTCCTGGGTTTGTTGGTTGTTGGGATTCTGCTGATAAAGGTAGCCCTCGACCGCAGCGACCGATTCGCCCGATGAGAGTGTGAGGGTGTTATCGATCGGCAAATTGTTTTCGAACCAAGCCAAAGAAAAGCTCGTCAACGCGGTAATCGTCGCCACGAGGGTCAAAGCCGAGAATACCATGAGTTTCTGCTTCCTTTTCATCGGTTCGTCCTTATTTAAAGAAAAAAGCCAATTGACCAAAATATGGCAACTGGCTA
Organism: Bacilli bacterium; assembly: GCA_041652475.1. GTDB lineage: Bacteria > Bacillota_I > Bacilli_A > RFN20 > CAG-826 > UBA6120. The sequence continues at coordinate 29,123 of JBAZHG010000003.1, read as the reverse complement.
CCTTTTTGGATCAAGGCCCTATAGTTTTGCGTCGCTAGATTGCTCTAACTTTGCCTTTTACAATTGAAATTATAGATTTATGAATCCTAATTGTCAAAGCAAATTACTTGGCTTTCTTTATGAGTTAGTTTGATTTTTTGAAATATACGAGGCCGACGCAGCCCGGCCCGGCATGGGTTCCGACCGTGATTCCGACGAAATTGGGGTTATCAATCGGGAACCCCGGCTTTGCCGTGGCAATCAAACGGGAAAATTTTTGGAAAATTTCCGGGGCGTCTGAATGGGCAATGAAATGCGGGAGCGTTTCGTCGATATCGGTTTCCGCCAAACGTTTGACCATGTGCCCCATGGCCCGCCCGATGCCGATGGTGGCCGAAGCCAGGTGAATCTTGCCGTGTTTCATGGTGATGATCGGCCGCAGGTTGATCCAAGAGCCGATCGTGGCGACGGCTTTCGGCATCCGCCCTCCCATGGCGAGGTATTTGAGGTCATTGAAAGCGGCCTCCAACACCATCCGTGAGGAAATCTCGTCCAATTTGGCGGTAATCGTCTCGATGTCGTCACCTTGGTTGCAGAATTGGACCGCTGCCTTGACTAAGGCACAAAGCCCCAAAGTCGCCTGATGCGAATCGTAAAGGGTGATATTTTGCCGTTGAAGCTCGGCCTTGGCGATGAGCGACGATTGATAAGTGGTCGACAGTTCGCTCGAAAGCAAAATCGCCAAGATCGGTTCCTCGGCGGGAACTGAGGAGAAAGCTTCGATGAAAGCGGCCGGATTGATAGCCGAGGTTCGGGGAAGTTTTTTAGCCACGCGGAGATAACTGAAAAATTCTTTGTTGGTGATCGTCACCCCGTCGATGAAATCCCGTCCCTCGATTTCGACGTGGAGCGGAATGACGATGATGCCCAATTCGGCGGCTTCTCGTTGGGAGATTTCCGAGGTGCTGTCGGTGATGATTCTCATTTTCATTTAAGAGTACCGGTCATTTTGATAAGTGAAGTTATTTTTTAGGGAACCAAGGCACAAAGATTGAGGTTTTGCGGGCGTATTCGACAAATTCGGGCCGTTTCATCATGGCTTTTTCAAGCAGGGGAATGCCCGAAACAAACACCAAGAGCCAGGTGATCGTCAAGGGACTGATCAACCCGAGAAAGCCCCAAGCAACCGACAAGGCCATCACTCCGACGCCGACCCACATGGTCGCCTCGCCGAAATAATTCGGGTGCCGGGTATAACGCCACAGGCCGCGGTCCATGATCTTGCCTTTGTTCGATGGGTCCTTCAAGAAGCGGGCCAATTGGGCGTCGCCGACCGATTCGAACACGAATCCGAAAATCCAAATGAGCAAGCCCAAACCAATCAATGCATAGTGCCAGAAATCACTGGCTAGCCGCGTTTGTCCGATGCCGAGGACGACGACCAAGCCGATGACGATCATGAAAAAGGCTTGGGTCAGGAATATGCGGGCGTAAGCCGCTAGCTTCGGGTGCTTTCTTTTAGCGTAGCGCTCCCTCATGGCGACGTAACGGAAATCCTCGCTCCGGCCGCGATTGCGTTTAAGGATGTGCCAAGACAGGCGTAAACCCCAAAACGTCGTCACCGCCAAAACGGCGATGGCCGTGACCGAAAGAAATCCATGAAATACCAGTTGCAGGATGGCCGAGACAATGGCCACGATGACGAAACCCGCGCCCCAGCCGATGTCGACGAGGCCGTAGTTGCGTTTGGCTTCGGCCACGAAATACAAGACGGTGAAATAAACGAGAATAACCGCAAGCGGGATGACGAATTGCCAGATTGACATAAGGTTATACCCCCAATAACGTCGCGAGGAAGAACACGATCGTCGAGGTAACCGCCGACAAGGAGGTTCCCCATATTAAATCGATGACAGTGACTTTGATGGGCCAACCTTTCAAGGTGGCCATATTGGTCAAATCGTAGGTCCCATAAGTCATTAAGCCGAATAAGGCTCCATAAAGAGGGGCTTGCCACCAAAGACCATGGTCATAGCTGGGATAAACGGCGAAAACGACGATTCCGACAATAAATAATAAGTAAAATACTAAAGCAGCCGGACCGTTGGGCTTATCCGCCATCAAATGTCCTATATGCTTGCGATAGAATTTGGGGGCAATTTTTAAAAGCCAGACTAAGTCGATGCCTAGAAAAACCACCAGCGTCAAACCATACAAAATGACCATTTTCAAAAACATGTTATCACCTCACTTTAATAATATCGTATGAACGATATCTCTAGATAAAAAATGCATTTTTTGAGCAAAAAGAGGCTTTTTTCACTGTCATCCTGCCTTAGTTGACAAAAGTAATCGTTTATCGACTATTGTTTTTGAGGCCGTCATAAATATCATCTATAATTGATTTATGAATATTTTGACGAAACAGTTATGGAATAATTTCTTAGCTGTTCTTCCAATAATTATCATCGTTCTTATCGGGAATTTTTTCATTGCCGATTTCGGCCCCGGTCTCGTTTTCAGATTTGGAATCGGAACCATGCTTTTAATCATCGGTTTGTCTTTTTTCTTGATTGGGGTTGATTTGGCAATCACTCCCTTGGGGAATCTCACGGGGCTGCATCTAGTTAAGACCAATCGCTTGTGGATGGTCATCCTTGGCGGTCTTCTGCTTGGATTCCTTGTCTCGTTGGCCGAACCCGGCCTGCTCGTATTGGCGTCCCAGATCGATCAAGCCACCGTCGGGGCACTAAACAATCTATTGATCGTGGTATATGTTTCCATCGGATTGGCGATCATGGTGGCTTTCGGACTCTTACGCACCATCAAAGGCTGGCCATTGTATATCGTTTTGCTGGTGCTTTACGGGCTGATTCTTGTCTTGGCCTGTTTTTCTGATCCCTCATTTATCGCCTTGGCGTTCGACGCCTCCGGAGCCACGACCGGAATCTTGGCCGTTCCATTTTTGTTGTCGCTCGCCTTTGGTATCTCGTCGATGCGGCGCGACAGCAAGGCTTCTGAAAAGGATAGTTTCGGCCTGGTGGCCGTGGCTTCAACCGGACCGGTTTTTGCAATGCTGATATTAGGCTTATTCAATCGAAACCTGGCATTTTCAGGCAATTTTCAACCAGTAGTCAGCGACAACCGCATCTTGTGGCCGTTTTTACAAACGGCCGGGCCGGTCGCGCTTGAGTCTTTATTGGTAATATTGCCCCTATTTGCGGTATTCATCTTGGCCCAGCTCGTCAGTTTCAAACTGCACCGACGGGAATTCGGCCGCATGATCAAAGGTTTTGTCTATGTATACCTTGGACTATTCGTTTTCCTGATTGGCGTCCGCGGCGGGTTCGTGGACATCGGATGGGAATTCGGCCGCAATCTCATGGAATCCAATCGGATATCGATTTTGTTCATAATCGCATTTTTATTAGGTGCGTTGACCATCATCGCCGAACCGGCCGTTCGAGTTTTGACGCTTCAAATCGAAGAGGTCACCGCTGGTTACATCAAACCCAAGGCCGTTTTTGGGGCCTTGGCGTTAGGTGTCGGTTTGGCTATTTTTCTGATTGCCGTTCGGATCTCCTGGCCAACTATCAAAGTGTGGCACTTTCTGTTGCCGGGTTTCGTCATCGCCTTGGTTTTGATGTTCTTCACTCCAAAAATATTCGTGGCCATCGCTTTTGACGCCGGTGGGGTGGCAACCGGCCCAATCATTGTCAGTTTCATCGCGGCTTTCGTCCAAGGGATGGCCAACAGCAGCGGCACCCTGGCCACGACGGCCGACAGCTTCGGGATGGTGGCTCTGGTAGCCGTCTTGCCGATCATCACTTTGGAAATTCTTGGCATCATCTACAAAGTGAAATCAGTCAAAGGAGGAGTCTAGCATGAACGAAATCGCAAAACCACAATGGAAATTGTTGGTCGTCATCGTCAACCCCGGGTTATCGAGCCGGGTCATCCGCATCGGCCGAAGCGCCGGGATCAAAGGCGGCACGATCGTACTCGGCCACGGAACCAAATCGGCTCCCTTGTTGCAATTCCTGGAATTGGCCGATTTCCGTAAGGAAATTGTGTTCATGGTCGTCGAATCCCAGGATATTGTCGATCAAGCTTTGGAACGATTGACCCAGGAACTGCACTTGCTCCGGCCTAACCACGGCATCGCCTTCTATATGGACGTCGCCCAATTTTTAGGTTCCCAACATTATGAACTCTTATCAACCAACGAAAGCGAGGACCAGACCATGAAACATCAAGCCATCTTCATCATTGTCGACAAAGGTAAAGGAGCCGCGGCCATGAAAGCCGCCACCGAGGCCGGAGCCCAAGGCGGCACCATTATCAACGCGCGCGGGTCGGGCATCCACGAGACGATGACCTTTCTAAACATGGCGATCGAACCTGAGAAGGAAATCATTTTGATCATCTCCGGTTGGGAGAAAACCGAAGCCATCGTCACCTCGGTCAAAGACAAGCTCGAGATTGAGAAACCGGGCAACGGCATCATCTTCGTCCAAGACGTTTGTGGCACGGTCGGATTGAATAAAACGATGTAAATTTTCGTCATTTTGGCCATTTGAGCGTCATCAAGCATATCATTTGAATCTTGTTGGCTATGATGGGAGAATAACCCTGGAAAAACCAATATAAGGAGATCAATAACATGGCACACACCCTACCAACCCTACCCTATGCCTACAACGCGCTGGAACCGTACATCGACGAACGGACGATGAACATCCACCACACCAAGCACCACCAAGCCTATGTCAACAACTTGAACGCCGCTTTGGAGAAACACCCCGAATTGTTCGCCCATACGCTTGAAAAGCTGATGTCGAATCTCGAAGCCGTCCCGGAAGACATCCGGATGGCGGTCCGCAACAATGGCGGCGGCGTCTACAACCACAACCTGTTTTGGCTCGTGATGGGCCCAAACAGCGCCAAGAAACCCTTGCCGGCGTTAGCCCAGGCCATCGACGCGAACTTCGGCTCGTTTGAAGCCTTCAAAGAAGTATTCTCGAACGCGGCCAAGACCCGCTTCGGCAGCGGCTGGGCTTGGCTCGTCGTCACCAAGGACGGCAAGCTCAAAGTGACTTCTTCGGCTAACCAAGACATTCCCTTCGCCGAAGGTCGTCCGATTCTGCTTCTCGACGTGTGGGAACACGCCTATTACCTCAATTACCAAAATCGGCGCCCCGATTACGTCAACGCCTTCTGGAACGTCGTCAATTGGGAATACGTCGAAAAACTATTTCTCAACAAGTAAAGTCATTCATTAATACGAAGAAACGACCCTGGCGGTCGTTTTTTCTTTTGCGAACCATTTGCATTAAGAAGCCGCCACGTGTATATTTTTATGTGCCAATCATTCGCATTTAGAAAAGGCTGCCAAAGATGAAAACAAGAATATTGACATTATTGCTGACGACGTTGCTACTGGGCGTTTCCTCCTGCAATCAACCGGTGGACACCGACATCGTGGTGACGATGTTTCCCCAATACGACATCGCCAAAAACATCGTCGGGGACAAGATTTCGGTCCATTCGATTTTGCCTCCAGGGGCCGAAGTCCATGATTTTGAAGCTTCCAGCCGGGACATGGTGACCATGGAAAAGGCCCGTTTGGTCATTTACACCAGTGCGACCATCGACACCTGGATGAACGAAACGGCCTTGGCCGACGGGGACACCGTGGTCATGGACTTGTCCCAATATGCCGACATCGATCACGAGGAAACGGCTTTCGAGGGACCCCTCGGAATCGAAGACGAGCACGATCATGACGAAATCCACTATTGGGTCGACCCCCTCGTCGTCGTCCACCTAACCGAAGCTATCCTTGAAAAAATCATATCCATCGATCCGGCCAACGCCGACCTTTACGAAGCGAATGCCCAAACCTATATCAATTCAATCGAAACGGTTTACTCCGATTTCATCGACTATCTTGCGGATGGTTCCTACTTCGAGTCCACCCTTTATTACGCCGGACATAACGCCCTCGGGCTATTCGGGTCTCGGCACCAACTCGAAATCCATGCGCTCTTTGAAGATTTCAAGCCGGATGAGGATTTGTCGAGCGCGCAGCTGATTGCCTTCACGAACGCGGTCAAGGATACCGGGAGCCATCACCTGTTCATCGAAGAAATGGTCCTTCCCAAAGCGGCGACCACCATCAAGGCCGAACTCGCAAAATCCGATTACGAACTGACGCTGTTGGAATTGCACGGTTATCATAACCGATCGGCAGCCGACGCGGCGGCCGGCCTTACCTATATCGATTTGTACGCGCGCAACATCGCTCACGTCAAACAAGCCTTGGAAGGATGAAACATGATTACCTTTGAAAATGTGTCGGTGAAATTCGGTTCCTTCTACGCTTTGAAAAACATCAGTTTTCAAATCAAAAAAGGCGATTTCATGCATGTCGTCGGGCCGAACGGTTCCGGCAAGACGACGCTTGTCAAATTGCTGGTCGATTTATTGGCCCCGAGTTCAGGGACGATATCGCGCACACCCTGCACCATGGGTTACTTGCCTCAAAAAGCCGCCATCAACCAGAAACTGCCCTTGACGGTGGCCGAAGTCGTCTACAGCGGTTTGCCCCATCCCAAGCTGAAACCGACCCCCGAAGAAGTCAAGTTGATCAAAACCTGGCTCGATAAATTCGAAATCGGCCATTTATACCACGAAAGCCTGCACGTCCTTTCCGGCGGCCAGCAACAACGGGTCTACATCATCCGGGCCTTGATTTCGGAACCGGGCCTTATCATTTTGGACGAGCCGGTCTCGTCCCTCGACCCCTCGTTTAGGGAAAAATTCTATGATTTGCTGAAGAAAATCCATCACGATCGCCAGGCGACCGTCATCAACGTGACCCACGATTTGACCGGCGTCGCCCGGGGGAGCGATCGGACCATGTACGTCGATCAGGAAATCCGCTACTGCGGCTTGTTCGAGAATTTTGCCAAATTCGAACATGAGGGCCATCACCATGCTTGACCTGCTTCAATACGGCTTCATTCAGCAAGCCTTCGTTATCGGCCTGGCGCTTGGAATCACCGCCAGCCTCTTGAGCCCGTTTTTGGTTTTGAACCATCAAGCCATGATCGGGGACGGGTTGGCCCACATCAGTTTCGCCGGGATTGTCCTCGGCATCTTGCTTCAAAGCGAACCGCTGTTCATCGCCATCCCGTTCGTGGTCGCCGCGAGCCTCGTGATCAAATATTTGGCCAACCAGAAAAACATCAATGGCGACGCCGCCATCGGGCTCGTCTCGGCCACCTCCTTCGCCATCGGGCTGATCTTGGTCAAAACCGGCCAAGGCTTCAACATCTCGATCGAGAGCATGCTGGTCGGGAACATCTTCACGGCTTCGGCCACCGAGTTGATCGTCTCGCTGGTGGTCATGGCCTTGAGCGCCGTCTTCATCTTGTGGAATTACCGGTCGCTCCTGCTCATCGCCTATGATCAGGATTACGCCCGTTTCAGCCGCGTCAAGGTGGCTTGGCTCAATTACGCCCTGGCGGCCTTGACGGCCCTGTTCATCGTCATCGGGGTGCGGACGATCGGGGTTTTGCTCATCTCGGCCTTGACCATCTTCCCGGCCGTTTTGGCGAGCCAATGGAGCCGCAGCTTCAAAAACACGCTTGTCATCGGTCTATTTTCTTCAATCGTCATCGTGATCGTCGGCATATTCATAGCCCATCCGCTTGGCTGGCCGGTCGGGGCCACCATCGTCGTCGCCTACGCGGCGGCCTTGCTGGTCAGTTCGCTTGCAAAATTATTCATTAGGAGATGAAACCATGCGTTTGACACGACAAAGAAAAATGTTGTTGGACCTCTTCGACCAAGGCGACAAGCCGTTAAACGCTGAATCGCTCCTCGAGCGGCTCCCCGACGGGTTCATGAACCTCTCGACCGTCTATCGTAACCTCGACCGTTTCCACCAAGAAGGCTGGCTCGGCCAAAGCGTGATGGAAGGACGGGCTTATTACTACCGCAACAAGGAGCCGCATCGACATTTCATGATTTGCCTTACGTGCCAAAAAATGGTTCCGGTCGACTGCCGCCTAGAAGCCATGGCCCATCAAGCGGCGGCCCGAAACCATTTTCAAATCACCCATCACGACATGACCATCTATGGGTACTGCCGTGACTGTCAAAAGCTAAATGCCAAGAGCGAGCGAAAGTAAGAAGCTGACTAAGAAGGCGAATCCGGCCACCCCGACGCTGATCAGCGCCATTTCGAGGAACCGTTTCTTAAACGAATAATTTTTGACGACGGACAAGTAATAATTGAATCCGGCGATGATGACGATGACCGTCGTCAGCATGATCCCGAGGGCGATCCATTTGTCGACTTGGGGATTGGTGCTGTTCAAGAACAATAAATAAGGCAGAACCAGCAGTAAAACCGTGACCAAGTACGTCCCGCCGGTATAAAGGGCTCCGCGGCCGGCCTTGGGGTCGTTTTCGGCTCGAGCCGAAAGATAATCGGACGCCGCCATCGAGAAGGAGGCCGACAAGCCGGTCACAAGACCCGACAAGATCATGATTTTCATGTCGTTGAAGGCCAAGGTCAAGCCGGCCAGGGCGCCGGTGAGCTCCACCAGGGCGTCGTTCATGCCGAGCACGATCGAGCCGACGAAATTAAGCCGTTCCTCATTGAGCATGCCGATGAGTTTTTCTTCATGCTCCTCTTCGTCTTTTTGGATCTTGGCCATGTCCGGGATTTCTTCGATGACGCGCCCATAATCGATTTGGGCTTTGTCTTCGGATTTTTCCATGATCTTGATGGCGAAGGTGAAGCCGAACACCCGGGCCAAAAAGCCGAAAAACCGCACTTGGCCCCATTTGGGTTTGACTTTTCGCTTGGTGAACTTTTCAATCGTCCGGGCGTGGCCGAGCTCGTCTTGGGATATTTTCTCGACGATGCTCCGGTTCGCCTCGTCTTTGATGCGTTTGGCGATCGAGCGGTAAATCAGATGGGCGGTTTCTTCGTCCCGCTGCATGATCAAGAGCTGTTTGACGGTTTCCGGGGAGACGGTGGATAAATTATTCATGTTTGGGTCCTCGCGGTCTGGTTTGATGCCTTTATTATACTGCGCCGGGCCAAAAACTGGCCCCACATAAAAAGCATCTCCGATTGAAGAGGTTTTTACATTACTAATTATTTACTTTACAAAAGTAAAAGACCGACCTTAACGAGTTTATTTGCTACTAAAAAAGGACTATGAAAATTCACGGTGTCTTTCGGTCCGTTTTCTTGTAAACATTTACAAAACGTTTTTGCTTGTATTCACATTTTTTATTGTGGATAATGTGGAAAAGCTCCCCGCTGGCGCCATCCCCTGCGGTCACATATTGCGACGCGGCACTTTGATACCTTGATGTTTTTCCCACCCCAAATTAACCCTCGGGCTCGCTTAGTAAGCCGTATAAATAGGAGACAAAACCATGTCCATGTTCAAAACCACCGATGAGCTAGTCCTGAAATTCATCGGCAACGACGACGATAAACGGGCCGACTACCTGAAGCGGGAAAACTCCAATTTCGTCTACTCGCTGCCCTTGCTACGAAAGAACATTTCCAACAAGGCCGAGGAAGAATTCCTGATGAACCACATCTTGCCGAAACGCCTGGTCGAGCTTTATGAAGACGGGGTCATCTACATCCACGACAAGCAACTGTCGTCGTATTGCCAATCGGTTTCCTGCAAGGACATCGCCACCCGCGGAATCCCGAGCATCGCCAAGAACATGCTCGAATCGGACGCCGCCAGTTCGATTCCGACCTTGATCCGGCATTTTTCGAACATGGTCACTTTGATGAGCCAACAAGTCTCGGGAGCGGTCATGCTCTCGCAGATGACGACCGTCTTGGCCTCCTTCTTGTACGAAGAGGAGCGCAACGGCCAATTTTACACCGATAAGACCTTGACCAAACTGATGTACCAACTCATTTATGAGTTGAACCTGCCGCTCCGCTCCGGGAGCGAATCGGCCTTTTCGAACTGCACCCTCGAATTCGGCAAACCCTCGGAGGAAATCAAAAACGAATACGTCGTCATCGGCGGCGAAGGGATGCCCTACAAATACAGCGACATTCCCTCAGTCTATTTTGACCGCATCAACTACGCTTTCATCGACGCGATGGCCAAAGGAACCAAAAACGGCATCCCGCTTACCTTCCCGCTGATTACCGTCCAAATCGACGACCAGTTCAATTTCCACAACGACGTGTTCTTGTACCTGCTCAAGAAAATGTACCAATGGGGCGGGGTCTATTTCGAGAATTTCCGCACGGCCCCCTTCCGCGACAAATACTATACCCATTTGAACCCCTACATCAAAAGCAAGGATCCGAGCGTTTCCCGGAGCCTATGCTGCCGGTTGAACATCGACTTAAGCGTGCTCTCGCGGGCCGGCGGCGGCATCTTCGGCTCCTCGGTTGGAAACGTCGGCGCCATCCAAGTGTTGAATCTGAACATGAACCGGATGCTGATTGAATTCGGCCACGACGAAGACTTGCTCCGAAGCAAGATTCGCGAATATCTCGAAGTGATGCAGGAAGGCCACATGGCCAAACGGGCTTGGGTCGAGAACCACCGGGAACTGTATCCGACTTTCTTCGCCTTGAACGAAAACCTCAAGAATTATTTCAACGTCTTTGCGGTCACCGGCATGCACGAGGGTTTGATCAACGCCGGCTACCGGGGCGGCATGTCCGACCCGGTCGGCAAGTTCTACGCCCACGAATTGATGCAGTACATGACCGGCGTCATCAACGAATTCATCGTTCGCGACAAAGTCGCCTGCGGGATCGAATACGCCCCGGCCGAGAATGCCGGCATCAAACTCGCCCGCAACGACGTCAAATGGGCCAAGGCCAACGGCCGGCAAATATTCGTCCAAGGGGCCGACGACAACGTGTTTTTGACCTCCGGGTGCATGCTCCCCTTCTCGGAAGAGGATTTCACCAAGCAGATTGAAAACGCGGCCGAATTCCAAGGCTACGCCACCTCGGGATCGATCCTCCACCACTTCATCGAATCGGAAATCGAACCGGAAATCTTGTCCAATTACCTCCAAAACATCTTCAAGAAGCCAATCAACTACTTGACCTTGACCCCGACGATTACCAGCTGTCTCTCATGCGGGACCAAACTGGTGGCCAAAGACGCCAAGACGATTGAATTCTGCCCGCTATGCCATAGCGACGACATCGCCACCTACAGCCGCGTGATCGGCTATGTCCGGATGATTGCCCGCAAGAATATCCGCATCGACGAAAAAGGCTATTACAAAGGCGACTACAACTTCTGGAGCAAAGCCCGGCGCCACGACTGGGCCGCCCGGCGCCGCTTTAAGGAAGCCGACGCCCTGTCCCCGATCGAAGACGTGGCTCCCGTCGTCCGCGATGATCAAATATTACAATAAAATCATTTTGTCCCTAGCGGAGATTCCCGCCCATCCGGTCCTGTTGATCCATGGCTTGACCGGGTGCGCTTTCCACTGCTTCCGCTGCTTCAATTACGATTCGCTAATCAAGGCGACGCCGAAAGACCCCTATCTCATCGATCAAGTCATCGACACGATTTTGAAGCAGCACGACCTGTTCGACTACGTCGTCTTCAGCGGAGGCGAGTTCCTCCGGGGATCGCTCGACGACCTCCGAAGCGACCTCCAAGCCGTCAAAGCGGCGACCCGCAAGCCGATCATCGTCTACACGACCGGCATCGAACTTGCGAAAATGAAGACGCTCTTCTTCGAAGGTTTGATCGACGGCTATCACCTCGACATGAAACTGCCCTACCATCTACTGAACAAAGACGATTTCGACTTGATTGAATTGACGATGGGAATCACGGTCGCCAACCTGGCCCTGTTCGACACCTTGCTGGACGCGCTTGAATTCACGGTCGCTTACGACAAGGGTTACAACCGCATCCGCAGCGTCCGCTACCCCTTCATGGGCGAATCGGCCTTCGAGGAAAACCACCGCTACGTCTACGAGCTGAATCGGAAGTACGGGAAAACGGTCCCCTACGACGTCAATCCCTTCGTCAATCCGGAAGCCGAACAAACCCAAACGGCATGAAAAAACTCACTCATTAGAGTGCGTTTTCTTTTGTGCTTTTAAATCTTGGCGAAGTAATAAGCGCTTTTCTTTTTGATCCACCCGTAGACGGCCAGGCCGATTCCCCCGTTAAAAATTATCAAGGCGCCAAGGGCCAATAAAGGAGTGATGACCGCGTCGAGGAAATAATACCCGAAGCCGTTAATGGCCACCAGGGCGAAACCGCCGAAGACGGCGACCAGGGCGGCCAAGCTTTGCTTGACGACCTCCATTTCGTTATTGAAGGTCATTTTGGGCAAGAGGAGATTGATACCGGCGCCAAGGGTCGATGACAACACGATGATCGAGACGCCCCAAACCAATAAGGCGATGACCTCGTACCAGGCCAACCTGAAGGCAATCCCGAAGATGGTCACCGCCACGAGGGTAACCGGGACGCTGATCAAAAGGTTGAAACCGATTTTGGCTTTCATGACGGTCTCCGCCCGCAGGGGCAGGCTTTTGACGATCCAAAAATTCTTGCCCTCGAGCGAGAGGCTGATAGCCGGGGTGTAGACCATCACGTCGCAAAACCCGACGAAGACGATGATCAAGAGGGCGCTTGAAAAGCCCTCGGTGGCCAGCATCGGCATGAAATCGGTGATAGCTTTGCGGTAAAAGAGGCTGATTACGGCGAAAATCAGCATCATTACGAGCCCGATGCCGCTATTCATGGCATAAATCGGCGAGGCGATGAATTTGCGCCATTCCTTGATGACCAAGGTCTTGATGACCGGCTGGGTGATGACTTGATAATCGGGTTTCGTCCCGTTGGCTTTTTTCTTTTTGGTGACCACGACTTGCCCGAGTTGGTTGGTCTTGATGGCCAATCGGGCCACTAAAAGACAAAACAGGGCGAATATCGCCGCATGGCTCAGGGCTAAAAACAGAAAATCGAGCCAAGCTTGTTCGTGAATGCTTCTGACGAACCAGGCCAGCGGCCACAGGAAGGCCGACAACTGACCCATCAAATCGGTTTGGGCCAAAAGCGGGTTGGCGTTCGTCTGGTCGAGCGAGGTGAACGAATAGACGAGGTATCCGGCCAAAAGAGCGATCATGAACACGAGCGAAATAATGTTCTTGTGGGGCATCCTGGCGGTAATGCGCGCAATCAAGAATGAAACAAACGACATCAAGACGATTGGTAATAGCGATACCAAGATAAAACCCAAAAGGAAAAATGCGATTCCGGCGAAGGTCACGCCCGCGAACCAAAAATAACTGAAGGCGATTGGCAAAATGATGATTAGGTTCGGCACTTCGATGAAAAGCATCATCAAGAGGAGCTTGCTCACCATGATCGTGGCCGGCTTGATCGGAAGCGGCCCCAAGATCGAATAGTCTTTGTATTGGAACAAATAGGCGTTGGCCCGAATCAAGGTCATCAAGGCCGTGAAGCCGAACACGTAGACGTACATAAAGTTGAGGAGAATCGAAATCTGGTTGACGCTCGCAAGCGTCGTTCCCAAATCGAAAAACATGAACCCGGTGCTGAACAAAACGGCCCCCAGCCCGTAAATGATGGCGATGGTAATACCGATGGTTTTGCCCTTGCTTTCGCGCGGGTCAAAGCCAAACAGGCGTTTCAGTGACAGGTTTTCTTTGATCAAAACCCGTAACAGCGCGGCGACTTTCATCAGTTTTGGTTGATCTCCATGAAGATGCTTTCGAGGCTTTGGTCTTTTAGCAAATCATTCGTGGCCCCCTGGGCGACGAGGCGGCCTTTTTTGATGATGGCGATCTTGTTGCACAGTTTCTCGACCACTTCCAGCACATGGGTCGAAAAGAAAATCGCCATGCCGCGGGCACACATTTGCTTCAAGACTTTTTTCAAGAGGAAACTGGCCTTGGGATCGAGCCCGACGAACGGTTCGTCGAGAATCAAAAGTTCCGGTTCGTGGATCAAGGCGCTGATCAGGACGAGCTTTTGCTTCATGCCGTGGGAATAGCTCGACATCGGGTTGGCCAGGACCCCTTCGATTTCAAACATCTTGGCGTACTCTTCGATCAAGGCGCGCCGCTTTTCAAGCGGGACTTGGTACACGTCCCCGATGAAATTCAAATATTGGATCCCGGTCAGCGACTCATAGACGTCGGGGTTGTCGGGAATGTAAGCCAGTCTCTTCTTGAACTCCATCGGATCGCGCTTGATCGAATAGCCGTCGAAGGTAATCTCGCCTTCCTCGAAATCGAGGATTCCGGCGATCGACTTCAAGAGGGTGGTCTTCCCGGCGCCATTGTGGCCGACGAATCCGAAGATGTCGCCTTTTTCAATCTCGAGCGATAAATCGTCGCAGGCCTTGACGCCTTTTTGATAAGACTTGGAAAAATGGGTGATTTTCAGCATATGGGTGTTATTTAATCGGGAAATACAAGTTGTACATCTCGTATCCGTCGACGAAATCCTCCTCGATCAAACCGATGACGTTTTTCATATCGAAGCGCTTGTTGTTTTCGGCTAGCCAAGTTTTGGCCGCTTGGCTGATTTTTTCATCGGCCGCGTTGGCTTCGTCTTCATAGTCCTTTTTGGATATGGATAATGACAAATATTCGCCGGCCGGCAAATGGACGACGGCCACCTCACGGGTACCGGTGGTTCCTTCTGGGACCAAGGCGTAGCGCATATGAGTGACGTGCTTATGGTCGCCATGGGTCACGCTGATCCGAAAGAAATAACGTTTGGTGGCCTCGGGATCGAGACCGTGGCCGCTTAAAAAATCCCGGATTTTCTTTTCGTTGTCGCGCCGGGCGTTTTCGCCTTCGGCAAAGCAAAAAGCCAGCGTCATCTCCGACATTAATTTGACGATCATGGGGTTGTCTCCTTTAATTCGATTAGATATCGACTCTTTAATAATTTAACCATAAATCGATGGCTTATTGAATATGCTTCGATGGACGCGACCGAACCTCTAGATGAAAAGAACCGGTTTTTGCCGGTTCGATTCGCGTTATGACCAAAGCAGCCACAAGAGGCCGTATCCGCTCAAAACGGCGGCCAGCGTCATCGGAACCCCGATTTTCAGGAAGTCGACCACTTTGACTTCATGGCCGTTTTTGCGCAAGATGCCGATGCCGGCGATGTTGGCGCTGGCTCCGATCGGGGTCAAATTGCCGCCCAGGGTCGCCCCGCACAACAATCCAAAATAAAGTAGCAGGGGATTGATGCCCATGGCCGTGGAAACGGTTAGCATGACCGGGAGCATCGTCGCCACGTAGGGAATGTTGTCGATGAAGGCCGACAAGCCGACCGAGACGAAGACGACCAAGGTGTAAATGAGAAAAACGTTATTGCCAGACACGTTGAGGAAGAAAGCGGCGATGTCGTCGATGATGCCCACTTGAGTGATGCCGTAGATCAACACGAACAAGCCGGCCAAAAGGCCCAAGGTGTGAAAATCGATTTCCTTGACGACGGCCATCGTCGCTTTGAGTGATTTGGTCTTAAAAGCTTTATAAACGATGGCGACGAGGCCCATGCCCATGGTGATAAGCCCGTTGGTGATGTCGGGTTTATTGGGGATGAACGAAGCTACGACCAGAAGGGCGATAATGCCGAGGAGCATGACCGTCGGAACATAGTCGTTGACCTGGGCCCGTTCAGTGACCGACACCGGTTGCTTCATCTTGCGGAAGATGAACATCATCACGAAGACGGTCATCAAAGCGCCGAGTTGTACCGCGAAAAAAGGACCGGGTTTGCCTTGGAGCCAAAAGAAATCGGTGAAGTTCATCCCGGCGATGCCGCCGAGCATGATCGAAGTGGTGTCGCCGACCAAAGTGGCGAAGCCTTGGATGTTGGCGCTGACGGCAATGGCGATGATTGGGGCCACCGGCGAGACGTTGATCCTTTTGGATATCGTCAAGGCAATCGGGGCGACGATGAGAACCGTGGCCACGTTGTCGACGAAAGCCGAGATGAGCCCGGCGAATACCGCCAGCATGATGACGGCCCATTTGACGTTAGGAGCTTTTTCGATGATGAGGTCAGCCAAAAGCGCTGGCATCTTCGATTCGATGAACAGCGACACGACGATCATCGTGCCGGCAATCATCAAGATGACGTTCCAATTGATGGCCAGGGTCCAAACTTCGAAGAAATCGACGATGCCGAGAATCACGAAGATGACGGCCATGCCCCCGGCGATATAGGACCGGATTTTCGGGAATAACAGCAAGGCGACGTAGGTGACGAGGAATAAGATGAGGGCGACTTCTTTCATGGCTGGCAATCTCTTTTCTTTAACCAAGACATTTTAACATAAAGCGGCTTTATGTCATCCCTTTAACCGGCGTCAAGGCCCGGCAAACCGCTTTCTTGTGGAAAATTGCTACAATGTAATCATAATATTACTGCTATGAACTTCGTTGTGGTTTCACCCCAATTCCCAAGCACCTACTATAAATTCGCGTTGGCCCTCGCCAAAAACGGGCTGACGGTTTTAGGCATCGGCGACACCCCCTACGACCAATTGGCCCCCGAGGTCAAGGCCAGCCTCAAGGAGTACTACTTCTGCCCGAACATGAACGATTACGAAGCCATGTTCAAAGCCGCGGCTTTCTTTTCTTTCAAATACGGCAAGATCGACTGGATCGAATCCCACAACGAATGGTGGCTCCTTTCCGATGCCAAGCTTCGGGTTGATTTCAACGTCAAAACCGGGATCCAATATCCCGACGTGATGCGCTACAAAGCCAAATCGCTGATGAAGGAGTATTATCGCGCCGCCGGGGTCCCGACGGCCCGTTATCAAATCGTCGACGACCTGGCGGGCTGTCGCGCCTTCATTGAAAAAGTCGGCTATCCGGTCTTCGTCAAGCCAAACGTCGGGGTCGGGTCCAACAACTCCTATCGAATCGCAAATGAAGACGAGTTGCTTCGCTTCATGAGCGTGCCCCACGAGGAATCCTACATCATGGAAGAGTTCATTGAAGGCACGATCGTGTCGTATGATGGAGTCGCCGACGGCAAAAGCGACGTCGTCTATGAGGCCAGCAACGTCTTTCCGATTCCCAATTACCTCGTCGTAAACCAATTGAGCGACGACTTCTATTACACCGTCATGGAAGTGCCCGGCGATTTATCCGACTATGGCCGCCGCGTCATCAAGGCCTTCGGGGTCCAAAACCGCATTTTCCATTTGGAATTCTTCCGTTTGGGCAAAGATTATCCCCACCTAGGAAAAGCCGGGGAATTGCTCGGACTCGAGGTCAACATGCGCCCGGCCGGCGGTTTCACCCCGGAGATGATTTCATCGGCCCGCGGCCAGTCGCTCTACCAAGCCTGGGCCGACGTGATCGCCTATGGCGAAATCAAGGACAAGGGTGCGTATCCCCATCATTTCGTGGCCGCCCCGGCCCGCCGCAACGGCATCGCCTACGTCCACTCGCATGAAGAAGTGCTGAAGGATTACGAGACCTCGCTTTTCCGATACGGTCCCTACCCGCCGATCATCAGCGTCGGGATGGGCGATTATTATTACATGGCAAAACTATCTTCCCTCGAGGAAGTGGATCGTTTCATCAAGTTCGTGCTTGAACGAAGGTAATCTACTCGACTTCGTAGCCGATGTTCTTTAAAATGCCCGGCACCCGGGTGTCGTCGGAGTTGACCGTTTTCGTGGCCAAATCGACCGAGGCCGTCACGTTACTATTTTTCAACGCGGTTTGGATTCGGCTCAGGCAATGCGAGCACGACATGTTTTTGACTTTGTAAACCATGAATCTCTCCTATTTGAGTTTGAGGCGATAAAGCCTTAAGGCGTTCAAGATGACCGTTACGTCGCTGACAACCATCGCCAAAGCGGCGACGACCGGCGACAATAAGCCCATGAAGGCAATTGGAATCGCGAATAAGTTGTAGCTGAAAGCCCAGAAAAACCCGAGCTTGATGTTCTTGAGGACGGCTTTCGAAATCGTCAAAGCATGGACGATGGCCGTTAAGTCGCTATGGAGCAAGGCGACGTCGCTGTTTTCAAGGGCAATGCTCGAGCCATGGCCGATTGCCATCGACAAATCGGCTTCTTGGAGGGCGATGGCGTCGTTGATGCCGTCGCCGATGAAAGCCACCTTCTGGTTTTGTTTTTGGAGCGTTCTTATATATTCAGCCTTGTCGAACGGGGTCATCCCGGCCCGAACGTGTTCGGGACGGATCCCGACTTCGCGGGCCAAGGCCAGGGCTACGTCGGGGTGGTCGCCGCTGATGAGATAGGTGGCAAGGCCGGCTTGATGCAATCGCGCGATGGCCGCACCGGCCGATTCCTTGACGACGTCTTTGACAGCCACGAGCGTCGACACTTGGTCGTCGATGGCCAATAAAACCACGGTTTTGCCCTCGGAGTGGAATTTATCGATGGCTTTTCGCGTCTCGGGATCGATTGGGGCAAACGATTTGACGTAGGCTTCCGACCCCGCCCGGTAGAAACGGCCTTGGTAAGTTGTTTCAAGCCCGGCGCCCGGGAGCTCGCCAACGCTCAGTTCCTCGTCAAATGCTTGCCCGCGGGCTTCGGAGGCAGCCCGAATCGCGTTCGAAAGAGGATGGGTGGAAGAAACTTCCATCTTGGCAAGGATGGAAAGGTCAGGACCGATCACGTCGGTGACTTCCGGTTGACCTTTGGTCAAGGTCCCGGTTTTGTCAAAAGCCACCGCGGTGATTTGCGGCGTCTTCTCGAACACGGCCCCGTTTTTGAAAAGGATGCCCTGGCGGGCCGACAATGACGACCCGACCATGATGCTCATTGGAGTGGCGAGGCCGAGGGCGCATGGGCAGGAGATGACCATGACGGCGATGGCGGCGCTGAAGGCTTGGTTGAAATCGCCCGGCTGGAGCCAGGTGATGTGGACGAGGAACGAGACGGCGGCGATCAAGACGACGACCGGGACGAAGATTGAGGCGATCAAGTCGGCGATCCGTTGGATCTTGGGTTTGCGTCCCTGGGCTTCCTCGACCGCTTCGACGATCTTTTGGAGCATCGAGGCGCCGAGCCCATGGGTCACCTTGACGGTGATCGTCGACCCGAGGTTCATGGTCGCTCCGATGACGGCTTGGCCAACCTCGCGGGCGACCGGGAGGCTCTCGCCGGTGATCATCGATTCGTCGATGACGGTGCGGCCGTTTTCGATCAATCCGTCAAGCGGGATCTTCTCGCCTTTGCGCACCAATAAAAGGGCTCCCGGTTCGATCATGTCGATCGGACGGAGGATTTCCCGCCCGTCGACGAGCACCAAGGCTTCCTTGGACGCCAATTCCATCAGTTCTTGAAGCGATTTGCTGGTCCGTTGCTTGACTTTGTGTTCGAGATAATGACCCAAGAGGATGATTGTGATGATGATCGAGGACGCTTCGAAATACAATAGCCCTTCATAGTGGCCCATGGCCACGATGTGGTCAAAATTCATGATGATGACGTACACGGAATAGAAATAGGCAATCGTCGTCGCCAAAGCGACGAGGACGTCCATGCCGATGGTTTTGTTCTTGAGATTGAAAAAGGCCCGTTTATAGAAGGTGGCCCCGATCCAAAACTGCACCGGGGTGGCGAGCGCCCACTGAACGAACGGATTCATGAGCCAAGCGGGCACGAGGACACCGAGTCCCATGTGGGCGAACATCGTCCACAGGAGCGGCAGCGACAAAACGATGCTCGAGATGATGCGAATCAAATACCAATTGACGGCCTTCGTTTCCTTGAAGGCGACCGGCGTGTAACCGGTTTGGCGAATCCTTTCGCTCAATTTGCCTTCGTTCCAGGCTTCCTCGTCGTATTTGATGCGGGCAAACCCTTCCGACAAGTTGACGTTGGCGGCAATGATCCCTTTTTGATCGACGAAGGCGTTTTCGATCGACTTGGCGCACATGGCGCAATCCATGTCGGTGATTTTGATTTTGGCGATTCTCATAAGATTACTTCAATAAGCGGGACAGCAAAGTGTTCAATTCTTCGATCTTTTCAAAGTGACCGCTTCCGATGTCCTCGCGGACGCAGTGGTTGATGTGGTTTTCGAGCAGCAAGGTCGATAACGACAAAAGCGACGCCCGGATGGCGCTAATTTGCGTCAGGATGTCG
Source organism: Bacilli bacterium (assembly GCA_041652475.1). GTDB lineage: Bacteria > Bacillota_I > Bacilli_A > RFN20 > CAG-826 > UBA6120. The sequence goes on along the minus strand of JBAZHG010000003.1, from coordinate 8,957 downwards.
GGACAGCTCTTCTCGTCTTCGATCATCCGTTCGATGCCTTGGACTTGGCCGACGATCCGGTGAATGCGCGGCGTGGCCAGATGTTTGATGTGTTTAACGGCCGATGTGTGTTCCATAATATACCCCCACGGGTATATATTAAGCGCACTCGATGCTCGTTTGCAATTAAAAAGCACCGCGAGGGTGCTTGGTTCATTTTCCGTAAATATGATTGATGATAGCGAGCGTCCAACGGCGCGGAAGCCTATGGCTCAGCCAGACGAGGATTTTATAAGAGAATCCGACGGTGACCGTCACCGGGGGATGCTTTCGCTTGATCAATTTGGCGACGGCGCGGGCGACCGTCATCGGGCTTTTGCCGTGGCGTTCGTCTTGTTCCATCACGGCGATGGACCGAGCCAAACGAGCCCCGTACAAATGGTCTTCCGGGATTTTTTCGCGGCGGTCGGTGAATTCGGTTTTGGTGTCTCCCGGAAGGATCGTCACTACCCGAACTCCCCAAGGCCTCGTTTCCATCCGTAGACCTTCGCTGAACGATTGGAGGGCGCTTTTGCTCATCGAGTAAAAGGTTTGGAACGGGATTGTGATCGGACCGGCCACCGAGCCGATGTTGAAAATGAAACCATGGCTTTCACGCAGGTGCGGCAAGCAGTATTTGCTCATGGCAAAAGCCCCGAAAAGATTGACTTCAAACAGGCGGCGGGCTTGGTCGAGGTTCGTTTGCTCGATGGGGCCGCTTAATCCGATTCCGGCGCAATTGATCAACCCGTCGATCCGATGATGGTCCTTAACGATTGATTCAATCGTGTTTTTGACATCAGCTTCAATCGATATGTCCAAAGACCGGTGCTTGAAACCATAGGGAGACCGTGGTTCTTTGCGCGACAAACCGATCACTTCGTGACCAAGTTTGGTCAAATGTTCGGCGGTGGCCCGGCCGATGCCCGAAGAGGCTCCGGTAATCAAGATTACGAGCTTATTTTTGTCCATGCAGCAAACCTAATAGTTCTTCATCGGTTTCTGGAAGCGAGTTCAGCACATCGGCGATGGTGGCGACGGCGCGGTCCATCAATTGTTTGGTATGGGTGGCGGTGTAGCTCGTCCGGATCAGGCATTGGCCCTCGGGGGCCGCCGGGGGCAAGACCGGGTTGACATAGACGCCTCGGTCGAAGAGCATTTTGCTGGCGACCAAGGTCCGCAGCTGCGAATAGGTGTAAATCGGGATGATGGGGGCAATCGAATGATCCAAAATCTTCAATCCCTTCTCCAACAACCGTTTTCGCGTATAGGCGGCGATTTCTAATAAGGCGCGGGGCCGTTCGGGTTCGGCTTTGAGGATGCGCAGGGCTTCGAGGGCGCAGGCGACGTTCGACGGGGTGATGGCGGCGCAGAAAATAAAGGGACGCGATTTGTGGCGCACGTAATCGACGACGGCTTCGTCGGCCACCATGTAGCCGCCCAAGCTGGCCAACGATTTCGAAAAGGTCCCCATGATGATGTCGACTTGGTCTTCGAGACCATAGTATTCGGCGGTGCCGCGTCCGGAGGCTCCAAGCACTCCGAAACCATGGGCGTCATCGACCATGACCCGGGCTTCGTATTTGCGGGCTAATCTGACGATTTCCGGCAGGTTGCAGATGTCGCCGCTCATCGAAAAGACGCCGTCGGTGACGATCAGTTTGCCTTTCTTGGGATCGGCTTTGGACAATATTTCTTCGAGTTCCGCCATGTCGTTATGCTCATAGCGGACGAATTGGGCGTAGCTGAGTTTGGCCCCGTCATAAATCGAAGCGTGGTTTTCGCGGTCGCCGATGATGATGTCGCCGTGGGTGGCGATGGCCGAGATGATTCCAAGGTTGGTTTGAAACCCGGTTGAAAAAGTGACGCAGGCTTCTTTATGCAAGAATTCGGCCAATTCCTTTTCAAGCGTCAAATGCAAGGTCGTGGTCCCGTTTAAAAACCGCGATCCCGACACCCCGGACCCGAATTCGCGCAAGGCGGCGATGCCGGCCTCGGTCACCCGAGGGTCGCTCGTCAAGCCGAGGTAGTTGTTGGAGCCGATCATGATCTTGTGACCGCCCTCCATTTGAACTTCGATGTCTTGGCGCGTTTCCAGCGCGTGGAAATAAGGGTAGATACCCATTTTTTTGATTTCGTTGACGGTAACAAATTCCTGGCATTTCTTGAAGATATCCATAGTCCCTCCGGGCCCTTAAGGGCCAGACTATTATATTCTATGGCATTGGATGCTTCATTAATACATTTTTTTACGGCCTGAAGTGGTAACGAAATGATATCGTTCTCGGAGAAAAGCCGAGAAAAAAACCACATCGAGTTGGGATGTGGTTTTGCGTTAGGCATCAACCGATAATTATTCGGTTTTTGGTTTGCTGGTTTTCTTTGGCGCCGGCTTTTCTTCGGGTTTCGGTTCCGCCGAGGGTTCCGGTTTCACTTCTTCGACCGGTTCCGGTTTCACTTCTTCGACCGGTTCCGGTTTGGGTTCTTCCGCCGGTTCCGGTTTCGGTTCCTCGGCTGGCTTCGGTTCTTCGGCCGGGGTGACGGCTGGTTCGTCTTTCGTAACGGGTTTCGGGGCTTTGGGTTTCATCGCCGCATCGACGATCTTATCGGTGATGGATTTGAATACTTTCGGGAAGAAAGCGAGAAAGGCCACCAAGGCGATGTGCAATAGGATGAACCAAAAGCCAATGTTCAAAGGCAAGCTCGCAGTGGGCATATTCAAGTCGTTTACGTCAGACAAATTTACCCAATATGTAATCAATGTGACAAAGAAGTATAGGAATTCGATTCCGCCGATTCCCAACATGATGAACATACTGTATTTCTTGTATGGCGTTAGCAGCAAAAACTCATGGATAAGGATTCCCAACAACCAGGCTAAAAATAGAATAACAGTCAAAAACCGCCAGAATCCAGCATGGGTTCTAAAAACGAAATGGGCAACCGTGTTGGTAATAGTTTCCCTAAAGGTGAAAAAGGGCAACCATAACCAAACCATAAATAAGATAAGCAATCCCACTCGCACACACTCAAAGACGAATTGCTTCTTGTCAGCGAACAATGCCTTAAAATTATTTTTTATGTTCTGAAGGCTGAAATCGGATTTGTTCATTGCATTCTCCTCAATTGCTAAGTATTAATTTAATACTATCATAGCCGTATGTCGGCAAATATAAGAATTTGATAGTTTTTTGCCTTTTTCCGCGAGTTATCGAAAAGAAAAGGCCGACGACCGGGTTTCGATGGACGGGAAGGCATGTAACCGCTACCACATTCATTGGAAATGGGCGTTGGCCTTGTTGTATAATGGTTACGATATTTCTAACAAAAGGAGAAAGACATGAGCGATTTCAAAGTGTTTGAGTACATGGCCAAACACAATTATGAGCAGGTCGTCTATTTTTACGACAAGACTACCGGATTGCGCGGCATCACCGCCATCCACAACACGAAGTTGGGGCCCGCCCTCGGCGGCACCCGCATCTGGAATTACGAATCCGAAGAAGCCGCCGTCATGGACGCCTTGCGCTTGGCGCGGGGCATGACCTACAAGTCCGCGGCCGCCGGGCTTAACCTCGGTGGCGGGAAAACCGTTTTGATCGGCGACGCCTCAAAAGTCAAATCCGAAGCCTATTTCCGGGCCCTGGGCCGTTACGTCCAAAGCCTCAACGGCCGCTACATCACGGCCGAAGACGTCAACACCTCGACCCAAGACATGAGTTTCGTCAATATGGAGACCGACTATGTCGTCGGTTTGGAAGGCAAATCCGGCAACCCCTCGCCAATCACCGCGCTGGGAGCTTTCTACGGCATCAAAGCCGCCTTGAAATACAAATTCGGCGATGACGACGTCGCCAAGTATAGTTTTGCCGTCCAAGGAGCCGGACAAACCGGGTATTTCCTGATCAACTACCTAATTGAAGCCGGCGCCAAGAAAATCTATCTGGCCGAAATCAATCCCAAACACATCGACCGGATGAAAAAAGAGCATCCCGAGGTCGTCATCGTTCCACCGGAAGACATTTACGGGATTGACGTCGACGTCTTCAGCCCATGCGCCCTTGGTGGCGTCCTCGACAATAACAGTATTCCCAAAATCAAAGCCCGAATCGTCGCCGGAACCGCTAATAACGTCCTTTTGGACGAAGACATCCACGGCCCGATGCTGACCGCAGCCGGGATCTTGTACGCCCCCGACTTCGTCATCAACGCCGGCGGGGTCATCAACGTCTACCATGAAATCCACGGTTACAACCGCGAAAACGTCATGGCCGAGGTCAAGTTGATTTACAATCGCCTCCTAGAGATTTTCGCCATCGCCGACGAGCAGAAAGTTCATACCCAGCTGGCTGCCAAATTATACGCCCAGAAACGGATCGCCACGATCCAAGAAGTCCGGGCCAATTATATCAAACGGTGAAAGGAGCCCGATTTTGAAACAACACCGCCTCACCTTCAACAACGTCGCCTGCAAGGGCTGCGAACTGTGCAACCACGTGTGCCCGGTCCACATCCTGACCATGGACCCGAGCCGGATGAACAAATCCGGTTATCGCCTCGTCAGCGTGACCGACATCAGCAAGTGCATCGGTTGCTCCTTCTGCGCGATGATCTGCCCCGATTCCGTCATCAAGGTGGAACAAATCGATGAGTAAACAACTTTTAAAAGGCAACCAAGCCATCGCCATGGCGGCGATCAAAGCCGGGGTTGACGCCTATTTCGGCTATCCGATCACCCCGCAAAACGAAGTGCCGGAATACCTTAGCAAATACATGCCCGAACTCGGGCGCGCTTTCGTTCAAGCCGAATCCGAAGTCGCGGCCATCAACATGGTCTACGGCGCGGCCGGCTGCGGCAAGCGGGCCATGACCTCTTCCTCGTCGGTCGGCATCGCCTTGATGCAAGAAGGCATCAGCTACATTTGCGGCTCGGAACTCCCGATGCTGATCGTCTCGGTCATGCGCGCCGGGCCGGGCCTCGGCGGCATCCAACCCTCGCAAGCCGACTACTACCAAGCCACGCGCGGCGGCGGCAACGGCGACTACCACGTCATTACCCTGGCCCCGGAATCGATCCAAGAAATGATCAATTTGATCAAAGAAGGCTTCGACATCGCCGACATCTACCGCAACCCGGTCATGATTTTGGTCGATGGGCTGATTGGCCAAATGATGGAAGCCGTAGACATCGACGCCCCTTACAAACACCGCGAGGTACCCGTCAAGGATTATGGGACCACCGGCACCAAAAACCATCCCGGCCGTAACAACATCAACAGCCTCTATCTCGATGCCCCGAGCCTCGAAAAGCACAATCGCGACCTCGAGAAGAAATACCTCCAGGTAATCGAAAAAGAAACCCAGTACGAAATGATTCAAACCGACGATGCCGAAATCGTCATCGTCGCCTATGGCTCGGTCGCCCGCATCGCCCGGAGCTCGATCGAAACGCTTCGAAGCCAGGGCGTCAAGATTGGGATGATCCGCCCGATCTCGGTTTGGCCGTATCCATACAAGGCGTTTGAAGAACTGCCAAAAACCGTCAAAAAGATTTTCGTCAGCGAAATGAGCCTGGGCCAAATGCTCGATGACGTGAAAATCGGCGTCAAGGGCCGCTGGCCGATCGCCTTCTACGGGCGCACCGGCGGCATGGTCATGGACCCGGAAGAACTCACCGAGGCCATCAAGAATTACGAAAGGTGGATCGTTCGATGATCAAATACCAAAAAACCAAGGGTTTGACCGACAACCTCTTCCATTATTGCCCGGGCTGCACCCACGGCATCATCCATAAGGCCGTGGCCGAAGTGCTCGAGGAGTTGAACCTGCTCGACACCGCCATCGGCGTCGCCAGCGTCGGCTGCAGCGTCTTCAGTTATCAATATTTCAACTGCGACATGCAGCAAGCCCCGCACGGGCGCGCCTGCGCCGTGGCCACCGGCATCAAGCGGGTCCTGCCCGACAATCCGGTCTTCACTTACCAAGGCGACGGCGACTTGGCCTCGATCGGCATCGCCGAGACGATCCACGCCGCCAACCGCGGCGAGAACATCACCGTCGTTTTCATCAACAACGCCATCTACGGGATGACCGGCGGCCAAATGGCCCCGACCACCTTGCCGGGGCAAAAGACGACCACCTCGCAAACCGGCCGCAATCCGCTCCTGCAAGGCAATCCGATTCTCGTGTCGGAAATCTTTGGTCAGATCCGCGGAGTCGCCTACGTCGAGCGCGTCGCCATGACGAGCCCGCAAAACTACCGCAAGGTCAAAGCCGCCATCAAGAAAGCCTTTACCTATCAAGTGGAGAAGCGCGGCTTCACCATGGTCGAAATCCTCTCGACCTGTCCCGTCAACTGGGGCATGGAACCAATCGAAGCCATGCGTTGGGCCGACAGCGAAATGACGAAATATTACCCGCTTGGGGTATTTAAGGATGTCGCAAAATGATCACAACGATTCGCATTGCCGGATTCGGCGGCCAAGGCGTCATGTTGATGGGCCAGCTTTTAGCAGCCACCGCTTCCGATGAAAACCTCAACAGCATTTGGGTCCCGACCTATGGTCCGGAAACCCGCGGAGGCACGGCCAACTGCATGGTAACCATCTCCGACAAGCCGATTTATTCCCCCATCTTCACCAAAGCCGACCACGTCATCACCCTGAATGAACCGTCATATGTCAAATACGGCCCAATCATCAAGGACGGGGGCATGATCCTTTATAACGCCTCGCTCATCAAGACCCCAATCAATATCGACGGGATCCGTCAAATCGGGGTTCCGGCCAACGACATCGCGGCCACGATCGGCGAAGCCCGGGTCATGAATATGGTGATGCTCGGCGCTTATCTGCAAGCGACGGGATTATTCTCCGACGCCTCAATCATGAAAACGCTCGCCAAGTTCTTCGGCGCCAAGAAAGAGCATCTCCTGCCGATCAATGCCGAGGCCTTGAAACAAGGCCGCGCCACGGTCAAATAATTTTCAGAAGCTAAAAACGGATCGTCCTTCGGTCCGTTTTTTTATGGGCGGTCGTAACCAATCATGTGGCTGATCAAGACCCCAAGGGCCAGATTCGGGTTTTCTTCTTCATAAGCAAAATCGGCCATTATCAGTTGAAAGTAGCTGATGCCTTGGCCGGTCATCGTCACTCGCGTGGCCACCCCCGTCGTCACTTCGGTCACGGCGGCAATCCGGACTAGGGCGTCTTGCGCGTCATAACCCGCCAAGGTAAAGATCGGATTCACGGGATTGTTCACGATCGATCCGACCAGGTTCAATCCCGATATGTAGATATCGATTGTCAAGGTGCGCCATGAAGTGATCGGGCCGGACCAGAACCGCTCGCCAATCGCGTCAAAGCATAAATTAAAATGGCCACTTTCTTCAATGATGGTCGCCTCCCCGCTCGTGTTGGCGGGGTAGGCCCCTAAGCGGAAATCATAGGTGAATATCGGTTGATTGTCATCATGCGACGGGATTTGGATTCTTGGCAAAAAGACGACTAAGAGGGCCAATAATGCCAGTAATATCGGCAAAATGGCCGTCAAAACAACCTTATTATTGGATTTCTCTTTTTCGTTTTCCCGCGGCATAACCAAGGACTCCTCCGAGCCAAATAATTATCAGCGCATATTCGTCAATGTTCTTGTGCTTTTCGAATTGGGCATTTTGGGCCAAGGGTTCAAGTTGATGATAGTCCACTATAAAGTCCAATCGCTCCCGATGGCTCGTGGTCTCGTCTATCATCCCTGAGTCAAAAAGGACCTTGGCTTCACTCGATAAGCTTTGATATTGGTCATGGAAATTGGCGGCCACTTCGCCATCGGCCAGCAAGAGGCCTTGATTGTCGGTTTCGCACGGGGAGTAGGCGGCCACCAAATCCATCAAGGCAGTGGCTTGTTCCTGGGCTGTCAAGCTTCGAAATTGGATCGATAACCCGGGGTTGGTCACGTAACGGTACGATGGGGTGGCGTAGGTCAACAGCACGCCGACTTGGACGTGGTTGCCTAGAAGCGGGTCCGTGAATTCAATCGTGGTCTGGTCCTGAGTCGTGCCGGAAGCGTCGATATGCCAATGGGCGCCCCCGTCGTATGAATGGATGTAATGGACGTCTTGGGTTCCGCCGGTGGTGGCCGACCAAGAAAAGGTCATCCCGGTAACGGCGGCGTTTAACAAGGGCGTTTCCAAAACCATCACCGCGGCGTTCTTGTTGCCGGTCAAACTTCTAAATGAAGCCAAGGCGGCATCATCCAAGTCATGATAGGCATAGGAAGCGGGGTTGTGGGAACCGAGCCGCGGAACCGTATCGGCGGGATGGCAGCCGGCCGACAACAATATGGTATGTTCGCCATCTTCAATGTGGAAAGGAGCTTTCGAATAGTCGGTCCGGTTATCATAAGAACCAAACCGGTCACGCCAGGGAGCGCTGGATATGTTCGAGATATATGAGCCGGTTTCGGCCTGGGCGACTAAATCTGGCGACCGAGAAAAAGACATCGTCAAAACGGCGGCTAAAAGCATAATCGGATTCGGTCGTGGTTTCAAGGATAACATGAGATGTAGGTGAGACTTACATCTTCATATTATCATCAATTTAAATTTGATGAAACCCTAAAATTCAGACAGGTTGGAATGCTTCTTGCGATGGCTTAACCGTTGCTCGATTTTGCTCAATTCAAGACGCAATTCATTAGGCAGTTTTTCTCCAATCGAATCGTAGAACGTTCGGATCGAGGCCACTTCGCGGAGCCAAGCTTCGATGTCCACCGCGGTCAGTTTTTTAAGGGCGTCCGGCTTTAAGGCCAAACCGTTGACGTCGATGTCTTGGGGACGCGGGACATAACCGATTGGGGTCAAGTCGGCCCCGACTTTATGGTCGCAACGTTCAAATATCCATTTTAAAACCCGGGCGTTATTGCCAAAACCGGGCCAGAGG
>JBAZHG010000002.1:0-93520 GCA_041652475.1 Bacilli bacterium | reverse complement strand
ATGCGGTATTCTTATCGAATCCGATCACCTGGACGGTGACCGCTGTTTTCTTCGTGCTGCGTTACTTCTTCTTCATGAAGAAGATGCGCGAACAATTTTTCTTGCAACCCGCGCTTAGCGAAACGTGAATCACTCATACGAGAAATCGGCGCGCATCGTAGGGTAAAAAATCAAGTAATTTTCTTTTGAAAACCAGTGCGCGTCTGGGCGCCCCAACTGCCCGATTCCTTCAGCGCCGAATAGGTGGCGGCCGCTCGGTGGAAACCGATGATCTGGCGGAAGCCGAAGTTTTCAACGATGGCATACAAGATCAAAATCAGCGTTTCTTTGACTGAATAAAGCGTCGATCGGCGTTCGGCCACCAAGAGCGAGAATAGCGATATCACGAGCCCGAAGGCAATCGTCACCGTGAAGAGCATAATGATGATCGGTGTGTTTAATATTCCAAGGGATAATCCCAAAATAAGGCTTAAAAGGGCCATGATTTCGAAAAAGGGACCCATCATTTCGAATATGAAGAAATACGGAAAACCATAAATGCCCGGTTGTTTGTAACGGGGATTAAACAGTAGTTTTTTGTGATAGTTGAGAATGTCGAGAAGGCCGCGCTGCCAACGGTTCCTTTGACGCAACAATCCTTTGAACTCGGTCGGCAGTTCGGTATAGCAGTCGGCGTGATGGACGTAGGCGACGCGATAGGGTTCGCGGTTTTGCAGCGCCTTGAAAGTCAAACGCACGACTAGTTCCATGTCTTCGCCGACGGTGTCTTTCTTGAGTTTGCCGCTGCTGGTGAGATAACCGCCCACCGTGATGAGTTCCGACCGTTTGAAGACCCCGAAAGCCCCCGAAATGATGAGGAGCGACCGCAGTTCCGACCAGCCGATGCGCCCGCTCGTGAAAGCCCGCAAGTACTCGAGCGTTTGGAAGCGGACCAAATGGCTTTTTCCAAGCCCGTGGGTTTCGATTTTCCCGCGGTCGACCACGCATCCGTTCACCGGCACGATGTTGCCGCCGATGGCGATGAAGGGAAGATCGTCGTCTAGGGTCACGCTCATCAGCTTGAGCAAAGCGTTTTCCTCTAATAGCGAATCGGCGTCGATGCCGCAAATATAATTTCCTTTGGCGGCGTTGATTCCCATGTTCAGGGCGTCGGCTTTTCCGCCGTTATGCTTGTCGATGACGATGAGGTTCGGGATTTGGGGATTGACGTAGACGCCGCGGAGTCCTTTGGTCGCCAGCTTCAATTCGAAAAACGGATGCTTGCGCTCCAAGTTGAAGTGGCTGATCAAGGTGTCGATGGTAGCGTCCTTGCTGCCGTCGTTGACGACGATGACCTCATAGGACGGATAACGCAAGTTCAAGAGCGAAGTCACGCTTTCGACGATGCTTTTCTCCTCATTGTAAGCCGGGGCGATGATCGAAATCGATGGCAAGAGGTCGTGTTCGAATAACATCGTGGCTTTCTTGGCCCGCCACAGGGAATCGGTCCTGTGAGAACCGAATATGGCGATGACGAGCAGAAGCAGATATATGCCGTTGGCCAACAAGAAGTAATACATCACCGTTTGATTGATGCGCACCAACAGGGCGATGAATGGCGTCGAAGACGTGAAAATGCCCGGAATCAATTGCAGAAAGGCGATTAACGGGATCAGCGCGAAAGCAAAAACGCACCAGGATACAATCCAAACGATTTTCTTGCGGTCAAGCGGCATCTTGTCCCGAATCGTGACTGGTTGCGGTTTGCGCATCAAACCCATGCGCGTCAACAAGTCGGGATGCAGGTAGACGCTGAACTGCTCGAGCACGAATTCGTCGCGGGCGGCGCCGACGCGAAGGGTTTTAATAAGCTTTTTAACCGGTTCGCCGTCGGTGTTGCGGTTTAAAAAATCGATCAGGTCCTCGATAATGTGCTGCTCAAGCATGCGGCCGACGAGGAGATTGAGCGTTACTTCCTGGGCCGCTTCAAGATGGAGAATCAAATAATTGATGTGATGGCTCAAGACGCGGGTCAATCCGGCCTTTTGGGCTTCGGACTTGACCGTCGGATACAAATCGAGGACCTTCAGCAATAAATTTTTGGCGTCAAAGACGATGCGTGAAATAGCGTTGACGCGGTGGCGGTCGAGCGGGCTTCCGTCGAATTCGCCGATGAGGCGCATCATCATCCTTTCATTGACTTCGACGCTGGAGGCTTGGATGACGGCCGTTTTGACGAGAAGGTTGTCGCTATGGGCATAGCGCGGCGTCAGGAGCACTTCCGGATATTGGCGCGTGACGGCCTCAAGTCCCAGTTTGACCAGCTCGTCGTCTTGGCTGGCATCGATGATTTTCAGGCAGTAATCCCTGAGAATTGGATCATAGACTTGGTAAGCGATATGCAAGAACAAGCGTTTCACCTCGAGGCGCTCATCGGATAAATAGGGTTTGAGGATCGGGGCGAAATGGAAATAGCGGTTTTTAAAGAAAGTGCTGATCCAATAAATGTAGTTGTTCGTCCCGATTTCGAGGGTGTTGACTAGGAAGGATACGTCCCCCTCGTCGATGTGGCGACCGATGGCCATGACGATGGCGAAGCGGACGGCGGCGATTGGTTCACGGAGCAGTTCCCGGCGCAGGGCTTTGATGGCGCGCGGCGTTTCAAGGGCCCCAAGGTAGGCGGCGGCAATCTGGCGCACGCGCGGCCAGGGGCTTTTTATCCGCGAAAACATGCTTCTGGCGAATGGTCGGCGCATCAAATCGGCGATGACGCGCTCGCGCACTTCGGGATCGATTTCGATTTGAGTCTCGATATCCATCAAAACGTCGAAAAAGGGCTTTATGAAAAGCGGAAGTTTTACGTCCAGACCGTCATAATATCGTTTATAAAACAAATCGCGGGCGTGTTTTTGACGTTGGCTTTCACCCTGATTGACGATCTTCTGGGCGATAATCAAAATGATTAGGAGCGCGATGACTCCAAGAAAAAAGTACAGGATTCCCAGGGCTTGGTCGACGGTCATAGCAGGGCTTGCTTCCGACTTCGAAGCCGCATCACGTGCCCGAGCAACTCTTCGGGGACGACCGGCTTTTCGAGCATGCAATCGACATTGAGTAGATTGGCCCGCCGGATATTGGCGACGGTTTTGCTGTGCGACACCATGATGAAGGGAATATTGGCGAACTTTTGGCTTTCGTTCAACGACTGCTTGAAGGCGAAACCGTCGATCTTGGCCAGGTTGATCTCGGAGATGATGATGTCGATTGGCTGCCGTTCGAGCACCTTGCGGGCTTCGATGACATCAGGTGCGGTCAAGACTTCGAGATTGATGCGCTTGAAGATGCGGGTCAGCATGTTGCGGTTGACGTCGTCTTCATCAATCAAAAGGACGTAACCATCGGTTGACGTTTCGGCGTCAGTATCGCTATTGACGATTTGGCCGCCGCCTTGCCGTTGGGCGAAGCGGACGCGGCGCGCCAGGAGCAGAAGCAACTGTCGATATTTCTCGCTTGGAAGCGAAACCGAGGCCAGTTCATCGCTGGTGACGACAGCGAGTGAAACCGATACCCTTTCAATGAACAGTTTGGAAGCGGCTACGTCGTTACGAAGGCGGATGGCCAAAGCTTTGAGACGTTCGGCCGTCGTCACTTTGACGTAAAGCAGCACGTCAGGACCATTTAACTTGATGGTCAAGGCGTTTTCAAGTTTCATTTGCCCGATCAGATACTGAAGGTGGCGGAGCGACTCGTCACCGACGAGATTCCCATAGCGTTGGTTAATGTCTTGCAGTTGATCGATTTTGACGCGCACGAAACCGCGGACATAAGGGGCGTTTGGCAAATTTGCCAAATCCTCATCGAGGAGACCTTTGAAGAAATATTCGTTGTAGAGGCCGGTATTGCTGTCCTTAAGGAGACGCGATTCAGTCTTTTCGAGCGCTGTCTGCAGTTCTCCAAGCTTCTTTTCGAGGGCTTTTTTCTCGGCGGCGGCGGCTTGGCTCCCGGATTCGATTTCCGCGAGCTTTGATGTGTAGACGCTCGGGCGGGTGACGCCGTATTGGGTGTTGTAGAAGTTGACGAGCGGCTCCAGCAAAAGAAAACCTTCGCGCCCGGTCTTGAGATAGATTTGGTCAAACAAGGCGTTATAAAGTTTATAGCCGGTCAACGAGGTGTCTTTGATTTCGCATGAAGTTTCGTCGAGGACGAACGAGCTGTTCGCAAACACGGCCACGACTTTCTCTTTCGACCAATCCTTCAAAAGCTTATTGATGAGGCTGTTGCCCAGTTCGATGAAGTTGATTTCCTTTTCACCGAGGGCGTTGGTCTTGTAGACTTGCTGGGAATTGTAGAAATCGAGGTGGTATTCATGCTCGATGATGGCCGGCACTTCGGCTTGGGCAAAGAAACGGCCGTAAGAAGGATAGATGGCGTAAATCGCCAAATGGGTGATTTGGCGCAGGGGCGCCTTCAAGTATTCGCTGCTGGGCATCGTCGCCTTATGGAAGGTGGCAATCGATCTTTTGGCGGCGGCGAGGTCGTTTGATGTTTGCGGTTCCGCGTTGCTGAAGAGCGGGCCTGAGAACAGAAAACCGCGCGTGACCCAATAGCTCATCAATTGCGACGGTGCCGGCAGGTATTTGACATTGAAGAAGCGCAGGACGAGCCTCCCATCGATTAGCAACTGATGCCCGGCATCCTCAATCGAGATGACTTCAAGGTCGGGAACGACCGCTTTTAAGGAAGAAACGAGATTCTTAGCCGTGTAAACTAAACGGGCGAAGCCGTCTTTGTGCCACGCTTCAAGGACGTTTCCGGTCGTCAGGTCGACCGTTTGTACGATTAAATAATCAATGTCGGCGGGAGCAATCCGCTCCTTGAGGGCGGCCAGCCAAAAAGGATATGCCGCCAGGGTTGGCAATTCGATCAAAACGACCTTGCCGGCGGTTTCGAACAGGTAACTGTTGGGGCAGTCGACCCGATCGACGCTTAACGAGGGCGGAATGACGATAACGGAGTCCGGATTGGCCTCACTGGCTTTGCGAATGATTTTCATCATATATAATTATGGAATATTCGAACGTTGCCAAGTACAAGAAAATGCGCAACTGGTGGCGAAGGGCATCACCGCCCTGGCCAAATCGTCATCACTCTATATCGCTTAAAAAGCAAACTTTAAGCATCGCTTCTCTTTGAAAAAAAACACGGTCACGACTAAAGCATTTTCTTTTTAATGAACCAAATTGAAAGACCAATCATGAAGAGGACCGAGATGCCGATGGCAAAATACGGGCTCTCGTCGAACCAAAGGCCGCCGACGTTCATGCCGTAAAGACCGAAAATGACCATGGGAACCGAGAAAAGAAGCGTTACGACGGTCAGCACTTTCATGATGTCGTTCAGGTTGTTGGATATGATGGAACCGTAGTTGTCCATCGCGTTCGTGAGCAGGCGCTCGTGAATGTCGGCCATTTCGCGGGCTTGACGGATTTCAATCATGATGTCCTCGACGTAACCCAGGTCGGCTTTGTCGATGGCGACGACGCTGCCGAGCCGGAAGCGGTCGAGCATCGATTCATCGGCCTTAAGCGACGAGGTGATGTAAACGAGCGACTTTTGGACTTCCATCAATTCGATGATTTCGCTTTTGCCGACGGAACGGACCGCCCGCTGCTCGATTTCGTTGACGATGTGGTCGATTTCCTTTAGTACCTGCATGTATTTGAGGGCGGCTTTGCCCAGAAATTGAAGAATCGTACGGATGCGGTTTTGGGTATTTAAGATTGGGGATTTCAATATTTCGTCGAACAAGTCGTTTTCCTTGTTGGCGACGCTGATGAGGAAATGGCCGTTCATCAAGATGAAGGTGGCCGGCGTCGTCGAGGTTTTCTTGTTGCGGGCGTTGTTGGCCGTCGTCGGCAAATCGACGATGATCAGCGTTTGTTCGTTCTCGGCTTCGATCCGCGACAGTTCCTCTTCGTCGGTGGCGTATTTGATGTAATCGCGCAGGACGCCGAGCGACTCGAGAAAGGAGATGTCTTCGGGCGTGGGCTTGATAACCTGGACCCAACAGCCGTCTTGAACCTTCGGTAGCATTTCGACTTTGCCTTTTTCGGCTTGGATGATGCGAATCATAAGCAAACCCTCTTTTTACACTCTAGGGCGGCGCCTTTCCTTTTACAAGGAAAACCAAAATTTATCGTGAAGTCAATCTTGTCTAGCAGCCGATCGGTTCCGGGGGCTATTTGTAGTCGCCAAGATAAACCGCTACAATAAACAAAGATACCGATGGAGGAATGACGATGAATTCAAAGCACTTTATCGACCTAGAACATGCTTATGGAGCCCATAATTACCATCCAATCGAGGTTGTGATCAGCCGAGCGCAAGGCGCCTATGTCTATGATCCGGAAGGCCGCCGATACCTCGACTTCCTCTCGGCCTACTCGGCGGTTAACCAAGGCCACCGCCATCCGCGGATCATCAAGGCGCTGATCGACCAAACCAAACGGCTGACCTTGACCTCGCGAGCTTTTTATAACGACCAACTCGGCCCGTTCCTCAAGAAACTGACGGAAACGTCCGGATTCGAGGTTGCCCTGCCGATGAATACCGGCGCCGAAGCCGTAGAAACGGCCATCAAGTTGGCCCGCCGATTTGGCTACATGAGGAAAGGCATCCCTGAGAACAAAGCTGAAATCATCGTGGCCGCCAATAATTTCCACGGACGCACGACGACCATCATCAGCATGTCGACCGATCCGGTCGCCAAAGACCATTTCGGGCCATATACGCCTGGATTCGTTACCATTCCGTTCAACGACACGGCCGCACTCGAAGCGGCTATCACCCCGAACACGATTGCTTTTTTGGTGGAGCCGATCCAAGGAGAAGCCGGCGTCATCATTCCAAACGACGGTTATTTGAAAACCATCCGTTCCATCACCAAGAAGCATGGCGTTTTGTTGATGCTCGACGAAATCCAAACCGGATTCGGACGCACCGGGAAATTGTTTTGCTTCCAGCACGAGGATATATGCCCCGACGTTTTAATCGTTGGCAAGGCCCTTGGCGGCGGCGTATTGCCGGTGTCGGCGGTCTTGTCAAACAAGAACATCATGGACGTGATCACGCCCGGGGTCCACGGCAGCACCTTTGGCGGCAATCCGCTTGCCTGCGCCGTCGGCACGGCGGCCATCGACGTCTTGATTGAAGAGAAACTGCCGGAACGCAGCGCCGAACTGGGCGCTTATTTCCTCGCCAAACTGAAAAAAATCAAAAGCCCACTCATCAAGGAAGCTCGCGGTAAGGGTTTGCTGATGGCCATCACCTTGACCAAAAAGGCCCGTCCCTACACCGAGGCGCTCAAGGCCCGAGGCGTTTTGGCCAAGGAGACGCACGAAGACACGATTCGCTTCGCACCGCCCCTGATTATCAAAAAGTCGCAACTCGACGATGCCCTCCGTCAAATAAGGGCTGTGCTTGCCGAGGTGAAATAACATGAATTACCAAAGCAAAAGTTTGTTGACCTGGCTTGATTATTCCCCAAAGGATTTTTCTTATTTTCTCGATTTGGCCGCCCGTCTTAAAAAAGAAAAACGGGACGGAGTAAGCCATCGCATCCATGAAGGGAAACAAATCGCCCTGTTATTCCAAAAAGATTCGACCCGAACCCGATGCGCCTTTGAAGTGGCCGCCCACGATTTGGGCATGAGCGCCACCTACATCGGCCCAAGCGGTTCCCAGATGGGCGTTAAAGAATCGATCATGGACACCGCCCGCGTGCTGGGACGCATGTACCAGGGCATCGAATTCCGCGGTTATCGGCATGAAGACGTCGACCTGTTGGCCCGCCATAGCGGCGTCCCGGTTTGGAATGGATTGACCGACAAATTCCATCCGACCCAGGTGCTGGCCGACTTTTTAACGATCCAAGAAGCATTCAACCATCTCAAAGGCATCACGCTAGCTTATGTCGGGGATGCCCATAACAACGTCGCCAATAGCCTAATGGTCGGCTGTGCCAAAATGGGCCTTCATTTCCGGGCCGTCGCCCCCAAGGAACTGTGGCCGGAAGAAGTACTGGTCGAAACTTGCCGGAAAGTTGCACTTGGGACCAAGGCCACGATCGAGTTGACCTCCGACATCGACCAAGGCGTCAAAAACGCCGACGTCATATATACCGACGTTTGGGTATCGATGGGCGAGCCAAAGGAGACCTGGGCTAAGCGTATCGAACAATTGTCCCCATACCAAGTTAACCGAACCTTGATGGAAAAAGCCGGCAAAAAGGCCATCTTTTTGCACTGCCTGCCTGCCTTCCACGGAATGGACACCGAAATAGGAAGGCAAATCGCCTTCGACTTCGGACATCAATATCCAATGCTGAGCCATGGCGAAGTCGAGGTCACGAACGAAGTGTTCGAATCGAAGCAAAGCCGGGTGTTCGACCAAGCCGAGAATCGGTTGCATACAATCAAAGCCATCATGATGGCGACGCTATGACGATTCTTAATCCATTCTTGAGTAACTCAAAAAAATCCGATTAACGACTTTTTTTAAATAATTTATTTATGGCGTTTTTATCTTTATCGCCTCCGAAAAACCGAAAATAATAATTTGAAAACGCTTACATGACAAGATAGAATTAGAACTAGTATAAGGAATAAGAGTGAAAATCAATGGAGAAACTCATCTTTCTATTTTCAACGACCCTCATCTCGCTGCTGGCTTTCGGATTTGCCTTCCTTCTATATGCTTGGCTCCGAAAGCAACCTGACGGAACCGATCGAATCAAATCGATATGTCGGCTGATCCGCCAGGGAGCCAATACTTTTCTAAACAAAGAATACGTCGCCTTGGCAAAATTCGCCGGTGGACTCGCAATCATCATTTTGGTATTCTTGCCGAAACCGATTTGGACTAACGGGTTTTCGGGCTGGTTGACCAATTTAACGATGGCTCTTGCCTATGTTTTCGGCACCGTCTTCAGCGCCATTGCCGGAAAAGTCGGCATTTTCGTGGCCACGGCCGCCAACGGCCGGACGGCGATAGCCGCTCAAAAAGGGATCAAAGACAGTTTTTTGGTCGGTTTTCGAGGTGGGTCGGTCATGGGAATGGCCGTCGTTGGGGCTAGCATTCTGGGTATTACCCTCCTATTCTGGCTCACCGGTCATTCGACTTCGCTATTAGGTTTTAGTTTCGGAGCCTCGAGCTTGGCGCTATTCGCCAAGGCCGGAGGCGGCATTTTCACCAAGGCGGCCGACATCAGTGCCGATTTGGTCGGCAAAATCGAACTGGGCATCGCCGAGGACGATCCGCGTAACCCGGCCGTCATCGCCGACAATGTCGGCGACAACGTCGGCGACGTGGCCGGAATGGGCGCCGATTTGTTCGATTCACACGTGGCCTCGATGGTGGCCGCTCTCGTCATCGCAATGTCGATTGACGGAGATGGGGTCTTTGGCCTCAACGTCGAAATGGTGTTCGCCTTTGCCGGACTCGGGTTATTGTCTTCGATCATCGGGGTGGCCTGCGCCCGCATGGGCAAGAAAGGCAATCCGAACCATGCCCTCAATGCCAGCACGTATGTCACCACCGGCATCTATATCCTTTTAACCGGAATCATCACCTTGATCCGTTCTTACGATTGGCGCTTGTGGCTCATCGCCGTGATCGGCCTGGCGGTCGGGCTCTTGATTGGGATTACGACCGACTATTTCACGAACGATGAAAAACGCCCGGTCCGCAAAGTGACCGAAGCCAGCACCAAAGGTCCGGCTTTGACGATTGTCACCGGTGTCAGCTATGGCTTTCTAAGCGTGTTCCCGGCCATGGTTGGCATCGGATTGGCCGCCCTCCTTTCATATAAGATTGGCGAGACGATCGGAACCGGTTATGGGATGTTCGGCATCGCCATGGCCGCGGTCGGGATGCTCTCGATCGTCGGAATGATCATATCCAACGACGCCTACGGCCCCATCGTCGACAACGCCCGGGGCTTGGCCGAAATGGGTGGTCTCGGCGATGAAGTATTGGCCATAACAGACAAACTTGATTCGGCCGGCAACACCGTCAAAGCGATCACCAAAGGTTTTTCGATCGGGGCGGCCGGGCTCACGGTCATCGCTTTGCTGGGCGCTTTCATATTGGAAGTCAACGGCGCCGCCATCGATTTGGGCATGGCCCTCCCGGGTCAAGCCTATATCACTGGGTTTGACGTCACCGATCCCCTGGTGTTCTTCGGATTATTGGTCGGAGCCGCCCTTCCGGCCATCTTCAGTGCTCTCTTGATGCTGGGAGTGACGACCAACGCCGAGCGGATGGTCAAGGAAATCCATCGCCAGTTCGATGAGATAATCGGTCTTAAAGAAGGAAAAGCCGGGGTCGTCCCCGAATATGACAAGTGCATTACCATCGCCACCAAGGGTTCGCTCCGCGAATTAATCAAAGCCGGGCTGGTCGCCATCGTCTTGACGCTGGCCGTCGGCTTCATTGGCGGGGTCAAAGCCATCGGAGGGTTCTTGGTCGGCAATATCGTCACCGGGCTGCTCTTGGCTTTGTTCATGTCCAACAGCGGCGGTTTATGGGACAACGGCAAAAAATACGTCGAAGCCGGACATCATGGCGGCAAAGGAAGTTTGACCCACAAAGCGGCCGTGATTGGGGACACCGTCGGCGATCCGTTCAAGGATACGGCCGGTCCGAGCCTCAATACCCAGATTACCGTCGTCAGCCTGCTTTCAAGCCTGTTCAGCACCTTGTTCTTAATGGTTTCGCTATTCTAGGGTCGCATTATTAAGTAAAAGTCCATAATCCAGAAGCCGTCCCTTTACGGATGGCTTTTTGTTTGGAATAATGGAATGAAGCCGATTGACATAGGCACTGACGCCCCCGATGCCAGGCCAGGAAGGTAACCGCACATGAGACTCGTGGTTTTGCGAAACGAACTTGAAAAATACTTGACGACCAAGTACAAGCTGGAACCGTTGTTCGAAGAAGATAAAGATTTCATGGTGGCCAAATGCAACATCAAATTTCGGGATTTCGACGACGGGGTCTACCTCCGCATCACCGCTTATGAGGAAGGCTCGGCCACAATCACCTTCATCTTTGACAAAATCGACTTGACTTTGGAGACGATGCTACGGATCAATGCCTTCAACGAAAATATCCATTGGCTCAAGGCCTATGTGAACGAAAACAGCTTTTTAGCCTTCAAACACCCAATCATCGACGCTGTGATCGAATCGAACGTCGTTGAGGCGCTCGATTACCTAATCAAGATATTGACCAACGAAGAAACGAAGAAACACCTCGCTCCTTTGACGGAGTTGACTTACGCCGAATAATTGGGTCATGACACCTTGATATAATCTAACGCCCCCAGACCCATGCGATGCCGCATATGTGGAGGCCGCTCTCAACGAGGATGCCGGCGAAGTCACAATCTTAATCAGCCGCTAGGCGACCTCATAGGGCCAGCCGCCGAGATTCGAGGATTCCCTTCATGGTAAAAGACTAACTATAGTCTTTATTCTATTCCCCACAATATTAGTTGTGTCAGAGCTTATCAAAGTCCTCGCGCAACCAATAAGGGAATTAATTCAAAAATCAATTGATGGTGGATTTTCGCTTGCCTTGCTACAATTTAGGCGAAAGGAAGAATCATCAAATGATCAATCAAATCGAAATCGGGCAATACCTCCAAAAAACCCGCAAGGGATTGGGCTTGACCCAGAAAGACGTCGCCGAACGGTTGGGAATCAGTTATCAAGCCGTTTCCAAATGGGAGAACGGGGAGACCTTACCCGATGCCGGGCTCCTCTTGCCGCTGGCCGATCTTTTGAACACGACCACCGACAAAATCCTCTCGGGCGGGACCCTGATCATCCGCAAAGGGCGGCGCATCAACGTGGCCAACGTCGTTACCGGGATCGAATCGCTCGTCAATCTGAAACAACTCCTCGGCGAGAAGAACCTCTTTTACCGCGGAGCGATTGAAGGCATCAACCACAAGATGAACATCGACTTCGAGGAGCTGGTCAAGAGCCCGAGCCAAAAGGAATTCCTCATTGGGGAAGCCATCATGCAGTATTTATCCGACGGGTATACGCTTGATTATGAGGAGCTGGAACCCTACCTCAAGTCGGAGAAACTCAAAAAACTCATCAAGAAATACATGGGCGAGCCGGTCCGGTTCGACAAGCTGACAATCGATAACAACCCGGCTTTGTTCGATCAAATCAGAAGCATCCGCCCCGAGTTTCATAACCTCGACGAGCTGACGCTCCTCCCGGGCGAATACATCCGGATGGAATCCAACAAGGAATACTGGTGCTCCCAAATCGAAACCGGCACCGAACTATGCCTCGGCTTGGCCGTGGACGAGGTTTCGATTAAAGTCTTCGAATATGGCGCCGGCGGCGAGAACCAACGGCTGATCCACGAAGAAAAGCGCAACGACTGACCCGGTCAGAAGCGACTTTGTTTGAAAATTATGGCAAAGCTCTTGAAGGCGAGTTACTTACTTCCGGCGTCAGAGGTCGGGGACTAAGTAAATATTTTGGTTGAAGACAAACAAAACCCCGCCGATATGATGTTCGGTCGGGGTTTTTTAGTCGGAGTTTCTGTTTTGCCTAGCAGGTTTGTCCTTATTTGTCTTCAGGGGTTTCGTTCAAGCGGCGATGATGGCGCCAATGGCATCCGATTTGCCGTTGCTCGTTTTCGTCGTATAGGTGAAAATGCCCCCCTTTGATTTCAAGCGGCAAGCCTTCAATCAAAGCTTGGGCCATTTTTTTTCGGGCACTTTCATAAATGGCGGTTACCGTCGTCCGCGTCACATTCATGTATACGGCGGCTTCCTCTTGTTTCAAACCCTCGTAGTCCAAAAGCCGAATCGATTCAAACTCGTCGACGAGCATCTGAAGGGAGGGGCGTTTCGTGACCCCGGGGTTCAGCGGGCCAAATTTTTTATCTCGCGGTAGACAGCAGACGCGGCGCGTGCGGATTGGACGTGGCATAATATCACCTCAACGTACTCTTTCATAGGAAAGTCTATGTTTGTTTGAAACATAAGTCAATTGACGTCGGTTGGCGACAAAGGCGCGAGACGAACGGATAACTCTTTAAAATGAATGATTTCTTGGTTGTTTACTTTTTTTGGGATTGGTTTTCGCTTTTCTGATTTTCGGCACTTGATTCTTCAATGCGCGATATCGGATAGGCAACACCCCGATAACCGCAGCATCGGCCGCCCCCACGGCCCATTCCGCGGCCACATCCTTGTCTCATTCCTTGACGAGGCGTGGATTGATAATCGACAGTTTGCCCTGATTCGCAAATTCCGAATCCGCGTCCGGTTCGCGGCCCCATTCCTTGGGGACCGGTTTGATTTCTTCCTGGCATAATATGCATTCCTCCTTGATTTGATAATGACATATGTCAAATACAACAACAGCATAATCGTTATATATGGCATATGTCAATAAATGCAGCAGTTTTTAGCCTTGCCATTGTTGACATATGTCACATACAAGCATACGATTAAGCCGTAATATGCTTTTTAAAGCATGCACGGAGGATTTATGAAAGAAGTCGACATTTTAATTGTTGGAGGCAGCGCCGCGGGCATTACTGCCGCCGTCACCGCCAGAAAACACTATTCTGATAAGAAAATCGTGATGGTAAAGAACGTTGTCAACGTTCCGATTCCATGCGGCATCCCTTATATTTTCGGAACCATCGGCGATCCAAGCAAGAACACGCTTCCGACCGACAAGATGATGGAGTCCAATTCGGTTGAAACGATCCAAGATGAAGTCATAAAAATC
Organism: Bacilli bacterium; assembly: GCA_041652475.1. GTDB lineage: Bacteria > Bacillota_I > Bacilli_A > RFN20 > CAG-826 > UBA6120. The sequence continues at coordinate 79,712 of JBAZHG010000002.1, read as the reverse complement.
GATCGGGCCAATAAAACCGCATCCACCAAAGGCGGATTGACCATCAAATACGAAAAGATGATTCTAGCCAATGGTTCGCTCCCGATGATTCCCCGCCTTCCCGGCATCGATCTTGGCCACGTTTATCCCATTATCAAAGATATCGATGCCTTGAAAAAGATGTTTGAGAACATGAAAAGCGGCAAGCGTTTCGTCATCATCGGCGGCGGCTTCATCGGCGTCGAAATGGCCGAAGAACTCAAAAAGATGAATCCCGAAGCCGCTGTCACCGTCATCGAGATGCAAAACCACTGCCTGCAGCTCGTTTACGATGAGGATTTTTCGGCTCTAGCCGAACAAGCTTTGCGCGAACAAGGCATTAACTTGGTAACCGGTAAAACCGTGGTAGCCCTTGAGGGAACCGGCGATGTCGCCGGCGTCCGCATATCCGATGGCGAAACGATTCCCGCCGACCGCGTGATTCTAGGCATCGGTTGCACGCCCAACACCGAATTAGCTAAAATGGCCGAACTCAAAATCGGCCCGGCCCGCGGCGTAGCCGTCAATCGGTACATGCAGACGAGCGATCCCGATATTTATGCCTGTGGCGACGTCGCCGACAAAATTTCGTTCTTCGACGGGGTTCCTTCGGCTTTGAGATTAGCTTCAATCGCCACCCAAGAAGCCCGAATCGCCGGCGCCAACCTGTATAATACCAAACGCGTCAATCAGGGAGCTATCGGCGTCTTTTCGACCTTTATCGGCAAGAAGACGTTCGCCGCGGCCGGATTGACCATCCGAGATGCGCAAGCCAAAGGTTATCAAATCGTCAGCAGCGACGCCGAATCGATCAATCGCCATCCGGGCGGCATGCCTGGGGGCGAAGCCCTCAAAGTACGGCTCGTTTTCGAAAAAGGCAACAAGGTGTTATTGGGGGGACAGGTTTACGGGGCGACTTCAGGCGGCGAGCTCATCAATGTCATCGGAGCTCTCATTTCTTCGAAAGTGACGGCCGAAGATATCGTTTTGTTCCAAGCCGGGACCCATCCAGCTTTGACGGCTTCGCCCGTGGCCTATCAACTCGTGAACGCGGCCGAGAACGCCTTGGTCAAATTATTGCGCTAATCGCCTTGACAATATTTTTGTTAAGCCGTTTTCTTTTGAGAACGGCTTTTCTTCTTGGCAAACGATTATTTTGATGGCGGCGACCTGATCGACCATAAGAAAGCAATTGCCATTATCCGGGATAAGAGGGTATAATTTAATTGAGGGCAGGAACCAAACTCAGATGTCATTTCGATTCGTCGCCCTCCTAGCCGTTCGTTTGATTCGAGCAGTTACGTCAGTGATTTGGAGACAAGTGAAGCATGTTCTAGTCGCCGGTTCTTGCCCTCCCTTTTCAAGAAAACTACTCGTTCCGTCATGAAAAACGCATCCAATGATGCGTTTTTTGTTTTCCGATGATGTCTTTTTCCTCCCGCCGCCCTGAGCGTCCCTTCCGAGGGAGGACCGAATTGATGTATGATGAATTTACCAAAATGCCATATTCAGGCCAAAGGAGACTCCGCTTATGAAACGAGGATTGAGACGACTGATTCGCACCTTGATAACTTTGTCGGTGATTTTCTTCTTATTGATCGGCTTACCCTTGATCTTGTTCCATATGAAGAGCGCGGCTCCGACCGAAGATTATGACGAAGAAGTCGAAAACGGGTTCTTCCAGGCCTTAGACGACAATCTTTCGGCCTTGATCCTCGATGAGGAAGAAGATAACTTCACCCTCCGGGTGACCGATGCCTTCATCAACCGGATGATTCAAAAACAGTTATCCTCCGGCAACCCAAAATACCTCGATCCATCCTTTGACGGGGAACCCGAGCACGACTACATGATGGTGGCCGCCGGGTTCGTCGGGCTCAAAGGGGTTTGGACCACCTTGACCGACGACCAGTTGACGATCACGGCCGGGGCCGACGTCTTGATCAGCGGGACCCCGGTGTACCAAACCGGCCTGGAGTTGGCTTTCAACATCGTCCTTTCGGAAGACGACCAGTATTTCCTTCAAATCGACAAGATTCAGATCGGCAGCATGAAACTGCCGAAGCAGGCCGCTTTCGATTTCGCCAGTTCGATCGTCAAGGCAATCACGAGCAAGAGCCTCAACGACATGATTGCCGAACAATTGAGCTTCGGGCAATTCGACGAAGAAGAACTGAGCCTCGTGGTCGGGGAAGAGGGCCTTACCGAATACTTATACGGAATCGACCCGACCTTCGCCGCCATGCTGAAACTCGTTTACCAAGAATCGCTTTTGACGCTCGACATCTCCGATGGGGGCTTCGACGTTGAATTGAACATCGGCGTGTTCCGGCGCCTTCTGACCGACCCGGACCAACCGGCCTTCACCCCGTGGGAAGACGAAGCCGACAAAGCCGCCTTCATGGCTTCCTTTGCCGCCCAAGCGGCCATCAACGCCGTCATGAACCCGACCGACCCCTACATTGATTTGACCGAATCCGACATCAACGCCATCCTCGACTATACCCTCGAAGAAGACGTCCGGTTCGAACTGCCGATCGAATTCACGCTCGACGGAGCGGACGTTGAATACACCTTCGCCTCGACGAATTTGTTTCTATGCCTGGACGACGACGTCTTGTCGGCCCACCTGCGCATGGGTTTGACCAAGACCGGGATGGCCGGTTCCTTCGACATGCAATTCAACCTGACCACGAACGTCGACATGAACGCCTCTGGCGACATGGTGCTGACCGTGATCGAGTCGAACCTCGGCGAGGTGGACATCGACCAAGCGATGCTGGCGGCCCTCATCGCCACTTTCGATGATAATCTGATGGTCGACAACACCCTGGTGATTCCTAAAGAGAAGGTCAACGAAATGTTCGAGGGATCGGGCGTCGTCATTAGCGACAGTTACGTCTTAAACAGCCAATTACGGCTTCACTACGATCTCGAAGCATAAAAAAACGGAAATTTTCATTTCCGTTAATTTGATTGTCATCAAAAACGACTTGCTAATCGGCCTTTCGTTTACGGCATTGGAGACAAATCAAAGCCGCGAGCGAGCTCAACGCGAAGGCCGAGAAGGCGAATATCAGGAAAGCGCTCGTCGCCACCGGGACGTAAACCATCGCCGGGGAAGAACTGCTTCCTGAGTTGAGGATGAAATCGTCGAGCGGGTACTTGTCGATGATGATCAAGTAGCGGGCTTTGGCGTGCTCGACCGTGGTGCCCTCGGCGTTAGGCGCGGCCAATTCGACGATCATTTGGGCGGCTTCGCTCATGCTGGAGTAGCTACTCGAAACCCCGGTCCAGGCGTTGGAAAGTATATTGTAGCTTTGAAGCGAGCATCCGTTATTGGTCTGCGTCAGGAAAGCGCTCGCCCAGGTGGTGGCTTCTTCCTGAGGATCGGCGCTCGATTCGGCTCCGGACACGATCGTGGCTTGCTGGATGTAAATCGAATTGGTGGTCGTCGCCACGTATATTTGGATATAAACGTCGTTGCCGATGCCCGAAGGCGTGTACGTCAAGGTGCGGGAAGCGGTTCCGCCGGACGTGGTCACGCTTTGCGAGGTCCCGATTCGGGTGCCGCTTTGGGCGGCCGCGGTCGCCGTCGTCACCGCAAAGAGATTGATCGTGCCGGCGCCAGAGCTGCTGTTGGTGCAATAGGTGATGGTAACCGACTGCAGATCGCTGAAGGTTGTCGGGCTGTTGGCATAGGCCCCGGAAACCCCGGTCGACACTTGGACGCCGTTGTTCAAAAATAAATTGCCAGCCATGCCCGAATACCAATTGGCGGAACTCCCGCCGCTGGTGGCATTCCAATTATTGCTGGTAAAGGTATAAGTAGTGGTTTCTTCGCTGACTTGATTGACGGTAATGGTGGACGTGGCTGACACCGATGGGGCAACGGTCGAAGTGGCGGTTATCGTGGCCGAGCCTTCGCTGATGCCCGAGACGACCCCATTGTTGACCAAGGCCACGCCGGTATTCGAAGACGACCAGATGACCGAATTGTTGGCTCCCGCCGGAGAGGCGGTCACGCCCAAAGTCGTGGTATTGCCGACGGAAATAGTCGCCGTGGATTTATTCATCGTCAAAGACGTTGGGGCGACTTGCGGGGTTACCGTGACGGCGCAGGTACCTTTGATGGCTGTATCCACGGTCGAGGTGGCCGTGATGGTGGCCGAACCTTCGGCTACGGCGGTTACGAGTCCGTTAGAGACGGTGGCCACGTTGGTGTTCGAAGACGACCAAGTAACCGAGGCGTCGGCGTTGCTCGGGGTGACGTTGACGGACAACTGCCGGGTCCCACCTTTGGATATCGAGGCCGACGACGGGGTCAAACTGATCGAAGTCGGGCTAATTTGCGAGGCCGAACAGACGCTTTGGGTGTTCGCATTGTAGGAACCCCAAATCTTGCAGGCGTACTCGGGGTGGTCGATGAAGGGATTGCGGTTGCCTTGGATTCCTTGGGCCGCCTCGTTTCGTTGATTTTCAGTCGCGTCGATGCCATAGCGAAGGTTCCAATCGAGCAAGGTCGAGAGTTTGCCCATGGTTTTGTTTGATGTAGCGTCATTAGTGGTGTCCACCAGTGATAAAGTAGAACTGGCGACCACCGCATAGAAGACGATCCGGGCAGCGATGCCTCGGTATTTGTCGAGACCCCATGATTCGGCTCCGGGATCCCATCCGCTGGTGGAACTGGTCATTCCTTCAACGTAAAAGGAGTTGCCGCGGCTGCTATTTTCAGCCACCAAGGTCGGGCGCGTCATGTGGATGTCACCTTCAACCACGCTGCCGCCCCGGGAATTGGGCCAGACGTGCTCGCGGTTGAAGTTTCCGCTGCTGAAACTGCCGTTGAAATATGCCGAAGTGCCAGAGTAGAAGGCAATTAGATTATTTTGATTACTTGGATCCCCGTCGGTTTCCTCATAATAATCATCCATATTGTCATAACCGACCGTACGTGTGCGTTTGGTCGAGTTTAAACTACGCAGGGCGCTCAATAATGATGTTTCGGTCAATGAATCGTTGATGCCGTCGTAATAGGTGCCGACGGCGGCTTCGACGGTGAGTGGTTCAGCATGTTTTTCATGGAAGAATGAGACGGAAGCTCCGCTAGCGAAAACGGTTGATAACAAGACGAGTCCGAGAAGTGATTTGCGTAGGGTTTGGTGCATGGCGGGTATCGGATCCTTAAGTGCCGAACAAAGGGCGCTCGTTCTATTATACATAATAGAGCCGACGTTCCAATAGCAAAATATGCGTTTCGATTCATGACTCCGACGACATTGAGAGGTTATCAAACGGATTATAATCGTTTTCCCATTCGAAATATCGGACAATGTACCACTTTTCAATAATTTCATATATTATGAAAATAAGGGAGAGAGTTTATATGGGAAAATATTCTCAATTCTTTAAAGGTGCGACCGAGATAGATCGTCTGCGCCGCTTCAACGTGATCATGGGGGCCATCCATCTATTGCAAGGCATCATCATGATCTTCCTAGCCGGAACCGTGATCCAAACGATCGCCGAGTTCCAACCCGAGATTGTCCAGTTCTTCATTACCTACGATCCGATTGCCGAAGCCCTTGTCGTCGATTCAAAATTCTTGTTTAATCTGCCCTTTGGCATCCTCGTCGCCTCGTTCTTGTTGCTTTCCGCGTTGGCCCATGCGCTCATTTCGGTTCCCAATCCGACTTTTGCCATTTATGAACGCGATTTAAAACAAGGCATCAACAAATTCCGGTGGTTCGAGTACGCCTTCTCAAGCTCGATCATGATCGTCTTGATTGCCACCTTGTTTGGCGTCAAAGACATCGCTTCCTTGATTTTGATTTTCATCGTCAACGCCTCCATGAACTTGTTCGGCTTGGTGATGGAGCAACTGAATGTCAATAAGGAAAGGTCCCAGCTCCGTTGGGGTCCTTTCGTTTGGGGCACCATCGCCGGATTGGCGCCGTGGGCCGTCATCATCATCTACATGACGGGAACCGGCAACTACGATCAAGTCCCGTGGTTTGTCTGGGCGATCGTGGCCACCTACTTCGTGGCTTTCAACACCTTCCCGATCAATATGATCCTGCAGTATCTACAAGTCGGCAAATGGAAAAATTACCTTTACGGCGAGCGCGTTTACATCATTTTGTCGCTCGTGGCCAAGTCGATCCTCGCCTGGCTGGTGCTCTTCGGGGCGATGCAGCCGAGCTAATGTCCGAATGACCCAAAAAGCCAATGGTTCGCCATTGGCTTTTTCTTTATGGGCCCACAAGAAAATTGACCCGTTCATCAATCAAAACGAAAATACCGTTTCCTGTGATAGAATACTTATGTTAATCTCTTGGAACCAAGAGACGGAAGTTGAAGAGGTCACAATTGATATACTTAGTCTCCGCCGGAATCGCCCTTCTATTGGCCGGTCTCGGAGCCATCCTTACTTCCCGATCGATCGACCGGGGTAAGACCGTGCCCAAGTACAAAGTTTATGCCGTTGTCCTGATGGTGATTTTCGCCATTCGGTATTTTTCATATTCTGACCAATCCTTGAATGTGATTGGATTGGGAAATGGTCCCTTTGCTCCGACCGTCAACCTGATGGCGACCCTCGGCATTTGGTTCGAGTTGGCCGCGGCGATTTTGCTGATGTGCTACCCGTTCTTCAAGGTCAAGACAATCGCCAACCTTTTGAAGTTCGTCTTCACGCCGGCCTTTGCCATTTATCTCGGGTTCTCCTATCACTCGACGGCGATGCAACTGACCGGGATGGTCGGTTGGGCGCTCATCATCCCTTCAATCATGACGGCGTTGGAAGCCGGTCTCGTGGCTTATGGGCTGTTTCTCGTTTGGAAAGCCGACCCTAAAATCAAGATTGCCAAGGATGAAGTCATCAACCTCTTGATCGTCATCGTCCCGGTCTTGCTGGCCGCGATGCCGATCTACGCCCCGCAGATCATCTTCGGGAACGCCAACATCCGCTATGAGGTCATTGACATCAGTCTAACCCATCGCCTGTTCATCTATGCGACGGTCATCATCCCTTTTTCCTTGTATTTCGCCTTAAGAAACAAAAATCAGGAAATCATCCGCTTTTCGATGGTGTTTTTAAGCGTCGCCACGATGATCACCTTCTGTCGTATGTACTCCTACGCCGACTTCTTGACGCCATGGACTTGGCCGATCCACCTTTGCAACACGGCGATGTTCTTGATTCCCATTTGCTTGATTTTCAACGCCAAGCGCCTATTCTATTTCACTTATTTCATCAACGTCTTTGGGGCCTTGATGGCGATGTTGATGCCCAATTACGCCGAGACGACCAACCTGACCAATCACCTGATCGTCCATTTCTGGTACAACCATTCGATGGCCTTTTTCATGCCGCTGCTTTTGGTGGCGCTGAAACTGTTCCCTCGTCCCCAGATGAAGCAGATGTACTATTCGCTTGTGACCTTCACGGTCTATTTCGTGTCGGTGCTATTCATCAACGTGTGGTTTTCCAATTACGCGACGGTCGATTTCTTCTTCATCAACAGCGACTTCATCGTCGATAAGCTCGGCATTTGGGCCGAACGCATTTTCAACTTGTCGGTCAGTTTCTCGATCGGTGAGCTGGACTTCGAATTCCACCCGCTCTACCAGACGATGTTTCTATTCGTCTACATCGGCGTGTCCTTCGCGATGTGGTTTGTCTATACCCTGGGTTTCAACGTGGCCGATTCGCTCGGGGATTTGAAACATCGGAAGCAAGCTATCCAGATGAATCGGTTGGCCCTAATGGCCGCCTTGAATGGAAGGGGGTTACAAGAACCCATGGAACCTAATGTCGGCATCCGGCTCGAACTCAGACATTTCTCGAAACGATACGGGCGCAATAAGAACTTTGCAGTAAAAGACGCCTCGCTTGTGGTCCACGGCGGGGAAATTTTTGGTTTTCTCGGACCCAACGGGGCCGGGAAATCGACCACCATCAAATCAATCGTCGGCATCCAAACGATCACCGAGGGATCGATTTCCATCTGCGGCTATGACGTCGAAAAGCAGCCGGTCGAAGCCAAACGCTTGATCGGTTACGTCCCCGACCACTACGCTTTGTATGAAAAACTGAGCGCCCGCGAATACGTCAACTACATCGCCGACATCTACGGCGTCAACCAGACCGATCGCAACGAGCGGATCGCCCACTATATTAAGCTCTTCCACCTTGAAGACGTTTTCGACAGCCAAATCAAAACCTATTCGCACGGAACCAAGCAAAAAGTCACCATCATCGCCGCCTTGGTCCATGACCCGAAGCTATGGCTCTTGGACGAACCTTTGACCGGGCTTGATCCCGACAGCATCTACCAAGTCAAGGAATGCATGCGGCAACACGCCGCCAAGGGCAACATCGTCATGTTTTCAAGCCACATCATCGACGTGGTCGAGAACATCTGCGGCCGCATTGTCGTCATCAAGAAAGGTCATTTGTTCGATCCGATTTCAATCGAAGAAGTCCACAAACAAGGAACCTTGGAAGCCTATTATCTGAAGATGGCCGTCATCGAAGAAGAAAAGGCCGACCTGAATCCGCAAACAGCAGGATAAATATCCATGAACGACGTCAAGACTTTAGTCATGATGCAGTTGACCGACAAGCTCGATTTCGGCTTCTTGCGCGAACGGGCGAACCTGATTCGGAGAATCGTCTTTTTCGTTCTCCGCTTCATCATCGTCACCTTGGTGGCCCTGGGGTTATTCTTCTTAGCGTCGTTTTTAAAAATCTTTCACAACTCTCCGTATCTGCCGACTTCGGTCATGACGATGATTCTTTCGATTATGCTGGTCATTTCGACCTTCACCTGCACGAACGGGCTTGTCCAGTCGCTTTACTTAGCTCAAGACAACCAGATATTGGTGACCTTTCCGGTATCCGCCAATCGCATATTCCTCTCGAAAATCATTATTTTCTATATTTATGAAATTTACAAAAACGTGACGTTTACGCTACCGATTTTCATTGCTTACGGCATCATGTCCCCGGTCTCGTGGGTGTTTTATCTATGGGTGTTCGTCGCCTTCTTGTTCGTGTCTTTGATTCCGGTCGTCCTTGGGGTCGTACTGTCGTTACCTGTTTTGTTGATCAACCGCTTGTTTGCCCGGGCGCCCTTTTTCAAGAATTTGTTCTCGACCCTACTCGTGGCCGCGTTCGTGTACTTGATCGTGCGCTTGATTTTAATCATTCCCGATGAGATTAACGTTATCAACTACTGGGGGCCGATCAAGAACATGCTGACCAACCTCACCACCTTCTTTCAAACGTGGTTTTTGCCGGTTTATTACGTCGTGGTGATGGTCATCGGAAAATACGACGCTTCAATGCACTACACCTACTGGCATCAAGAACCAGTCTTGGTGTTTTTGTCATTGATTGCCGTATTGGCGGCCCTGTTCTTCATGACCTATTTCCTCTCGCGTTTCTATTTCATAAAAATGACAAGCCGCAGTTTCGAATACGAGAAGAACATCCGCATCCAAAAACCGAAAAACCGGCCGTGGCCGCCTTTCGTGTCGTTCATCGTGAAGGAAATCCGCCTCGCCGCGCGCTCGGGCGCGTTTGCTTATAATTTTATGGCGACGTATATTTCCATCCCCTTGATCGTTTTGTTGTTGAACCAGATTTTCGATTCGATGGATCTCTACCCCAACGGCGAATTCATCGTGCAGGCTTTTAACGTATTTATCATCCTTTTGCCGCTTTTAGCTTCGAACAGCATTCTGGCCACGGTTTATTCTAGAGAAGGCCGCGTCGGTTACATGAAACGGACCAAACCGATCAAAATCGTCTTTCCCTTATTGGCGAAGATTTTGCCGAATATCGTCTTGTCCTTGATTTCGCTGGGAGTCTCCGTCTACATCTTCGACGCGCACATGCATTACGAACTGACCAACATCCTCTTCCTGGGCTTGGGCCTGGGCTTCATCCAAGTAGGGCACATCCTTTTTTCGGCCTTGCTCGACATCATGAACCCCCAGAACGAGCAATACGCGACGACCGGAGATCAAATTAACAACCCAAACGAAACGAAGGCCACCGTCATCGCCTTCATAGTCTCGTTCCTGGTGGCTATGGTCACCTTTGGCTTCATGATTGAGGAACAGGTGATGCCGGAAGCGTCCTACAATCCGGCATTTGCCAAGGTCTTGATCATCGGGGCGCTTTTCTTCGGCACGGGTGTCTACATGTTCGTCAACAAAGTCAAAGCGTATTATTACGATCCGGTGCGCTAACATGAAAAAATCCGTCATTTTGATCATTTCCACCATTTCGCTTCTAGCCGTCATCTTGATTGGGCTCCTTTTCCAACGCGCCGAAATCTATAACGAAACGATCTACGTCAACGACATCGTAATCACGAGCCTCCGCATCGGCGACGAATATTTCCCGACCTATTTCGACGAGGAAGACGATTTGTACCGGCTGTATGACGAAAACAAGCCCGGGACGCCGCTGACGCTCCGTTATCACGACGGGCTCGCCCTCGACATCATCTACGAGGTGTGGCCTTTCGACGCCACCCGGCAGACGATCAGTTTCTATACCGATCCTCACAGTTCGGTAGCCCAAGTCGACGGGCAGACCGGCCGCATCAGCTTCCTGTCGGAAGGGACCGAGACTTTCACCCTGCGGGCGACCGACAACTCCAACCGCTCGTCACGCCTGCGGATCCGCGCCAAAATATGATTTTCCGGGATTTGGTCCCAGTGAGGTCAATATAGCCGAACCAAGGCAAGTGGAGTATAATCTTTTTAGCATATTAAAATAAAAGGAAAGAGCACCATGAAAAAATACTTGGCGATAATCCCATTATTGGCGCTGGCCCTCGTCGGATGCAATTCATCAAGCGAAGGCTCCTCGTTCGACCCCGGCGATTTGCTGTCAATCGAAGTCGTTTCCGGCTTGGAAGAAGAGTATGAACAAAACGCGGTCGTCGACCTCGACGAGATCACCGTCACCGCCACGTTCGAAAACGACGAAGAGACAATCGAAGGATCGGAATTGACCTTTGCCCCGGAAACCCTCGACACCTCGACCGTCGGTGAATTCGAATTGACAATCACCTACTTGACCGAAAGCGTCGTCTGGACCTACACGGTCGTCGAATACTTCGAAATCGACAACATCTCGGCTCCCGATTTCGTCACCACCTACTTTGAAAACATCACCGAGAAGAGCGAAGGCAACAAGCGAAGCGAGTTCATGGATCGTGAGCAAGGCTATGCCGTCGGCGACGACAACGCCTTCAAATTCTTCCCGAACATTTACGCTTATAACAGCGATGACGAAGAAATCGAAGTCACCTCTTACCATAGCGTGTCCACCGTTCAGATGGAAAACGAGACCGAATGGGTCACCTTGACCGGGAGTGCTCTCGACGAGATGGTGGCCATCGACGAATTCGCGTCGACCTATGACTTCACCGAAGCAGCCGTCGGGCACACCTTCCGTCTCTCGGTCCGTCCTTACGGCGACCAATACGCGGTCGAAGCCAAGTTCATGACCTCGTTCGAATTCAACGTGGTCGATGGACATAACGTTTACGAACAAGATGATTTGGCGATTTTCAACAACGTCGGAACCCATTGGGACGCTTATCGGACCGAAAAGGGTTTGACAACTTCAAACATCAACGGATTGGTTTTCCAAAATGACATCGAGATTGTCCGTGAAAACCTCCCCGACAGCTTTTTCTACATGGCGGGAGATGCCGATGTCTTGCCAACTGATTCGGACGTCGACCGCGTCTACGGCTCCTTGCGCGACAACGTCGACCTTTACCATCGCGACATCCTGCCCGAAGAGGAGTTCACCATCAACGGCAACTACTTCAGCCTCGACTATTCGACCTTGCCGGTCGTCGTCCGCGAATCGGGACGGGTCGACGCCGAACCGGGACTCGTCATTTCCCACTCCACCTTAATCAAAGCCGGCGCAGTACAAACCGGCGAAGATCTGGGCGACTACACCTTGAAGAACCTTCTCATCGTTGGCAACGCCAACCGAACCGAGGACCCGGAGAAATCCGGCGGCGCCATCTTCATGAAAATGGTGAGCGTCGATGCCTGGGTCTACAACGCGATTGCCACTCAATGCTTCACGATTTACCTCTCCGAGATCAGCGCTCCCACGGTCATACTCGAAAAATGCCGTGGCTACGACTCCTTCTCGAGCATGCTGTATAACTGGGGTTCGCCTGACTTCCTCATCAAGGATTCCGAATTCATTGGCGCCGGCGGCCCGATCATCATTTCCGATCACGTCAATCCGGGTCCCGACGGCACCGAAGGGAATATCCCGCACACCAGAGTTGAGAATTCAGTCCTCGAATCGCTCGTTCATGGTGGCGAGAACTGGTTCCGGCTCGTGTCCGCAACGGCCGCAATCGGACCAATCAAAGACCTAGGCGACGATTTGCGCCTATTCGGCACGAATTCCATCACAAAGACGTATGACATCGGTGGCGAGCCGGTCACTCAATTCAATATGGTAGGCTTAATCAAAGACGGCGCCGCGTCGGCTCCCTCTTCGACCAAGATCAACGGCACTTTTCAAATTGACGACGGCGTCGCCCTTGATTTCTCAGGCCAATTCATGACTGCGGTCGCAAGTTTCGACAAAGCGGCTCCGCGCTTGCAAGATACCAATGGCGTGATGGGTATTTATACTGGATATTCAGGCATGGAAGTCATTAATCCGTTGACACAGTTGCCGGCACCGTATTACGCAACAAGCAATGCCAACTACTTTACGGGTGACTATTTGAATCTTTATTACAACATGGGCGGCGATGGCTACATGGGCTTGGTTTTCGGAATGCTTGATTCCGCCGCTTGAGTTGGATTTAAAAAGGACTTTAATGATTAAACGACCCAATCCTTTCTTGTGGCTCCCTTTGGCCGGCATTTTGAAAATATCGGCTTATCTTCAAGGCGGGCGCGTCGTTCAAAAAACCAGAATCAAGCGCCCGGCCATCATCCTGACGAATCACACCTCGTTCCGCGATTACATCTTCACGACGGCGGCCCTTTATCCCCATCGGATCACTTACATGGCGGCCGCCAAGATGTTCAACGAACCGGAGCGAGGCCCGTTTTTACGCATGGCCCGCGCCATCCCGAAATCGTCGTTTCAAAGCGACACCCGATCGGTTATCGACGCCTTGTCGATTTTGAAGCAAAAAGGCATATTGAGCATTTTCCCGGAAGGGCAGATTTCCTATCACGGGACGAGTCTAAGACCGCCGTATTCGATTGCCAAATTCATCAAGAAGGCCGGCGTCAACGTCTATGTCGCCCAAATCCAAAACGACTACCTGATGTCCCCGCCCTGGAGCGACAAAGTCTTTAAGGGCAAGGTCTTCACGCGCGTCTTTCCTCTCTTCCAAGCCGAGGAACTCAAGTCCCTCGACGAAGCGTCGATTTATCAGGCCATCAACGAAAAGCTCTCTTTCAACACCGGGGAATTCAACCGCGTCCAGCGCCACAAATATCAGATTCAAGCCATCGACAATCTTGAAACCTTGGTCTATCGCTGTCCGAAATGCCTTCATGAAGGGTTGTCCGTCAACAAAAACACCCTCGTATGTCTGAAGTGCGGCCATGTCCTCACTTACGACGAGTATGGGTTCTTAAACGGCGAAAGCGTTTATGAACTCTTCGAAAAGCAGCGGGCTGACCTCGTCGCCAAAATCGACGCCGACCCGGGTTTCGCCTTAAGCGTCCCGGTCACCTTGATCCGCTACCAAGGCTCGGTTTTGGCTCCGGTTGGGACCGGCGTCTTGTCGCTCGACCGCGAGCGATACCGCTATGAAGGCGAAGATCAAGGCAAACAAGTCGTCTTGTCGTTCAGTACCAAAACAATCGAATATCTTCCTTCCGACATCGGCAAAAACGTCCAGATCTACGCCGATAACGAACTGTACATGTTCCAAATGGAAGACAAGATCATGCCTCAGAAATTCGTCATCGCCGGCGAATACTTACACAAACTGGCGACAAAATGAAATAGACGAAGATGGCCGCACATGAAGGTGGCCATCTTTCTTTTTAGGCGTCGTGATTGACCTGTGCTATCATTCTTTTTGGAACAAGAATCATGGAACGGCGCCGCCTTCAACCAAACAAATCGCGATACGTATGGCGGATTTTCGCCGCGGTTGTCCTTGTCGCTTGCTCGGGATGCGGATTCGCGCCATCAAGCGGGCTCGAGCCAACGAAGATCGACTTCTTGGTGTCGATCCCGAGAAAAATCGGAATCAATGACCGACTCCAAATCGCCGGGAGCTTCAATGGGTGGGACCCGGAAGCCGATGGATATACCCTTACTAAACAATCCGACTACCAATATGCGACCAATCTGACATTTGACGAAACGATGATCGGCGAGACGATTGAATATAAATACGTATTGCTCCTCGACGGACAGATCGAAGACCCATGGACCTATGTCGAAGGAACGAGCGTCGGCGGAGAAACATCCAATCGCCGTTACCAAATCAAACAGGGGGCGCAAACCGTGAACGACGATATCCAAACTTTTAAAAACCACACCGGCATGACTTCGTTAACCCGGGGGACGCTGCAATTCGTCACCTTGGACATGACCCCATATGCGGATGGGCGCACGCGTCGCCTTCGCATTTGGCTGCCTGATGGATACGACCCCGAGGACACTGTAAAAAAATACCCAGTCCTCTTCATGCATGATGGGCAAAACCTCTTTGATCGCTATACGTCGTTTGCGGGCGAATGGAAAATCGACGAAGCCATCGGAGCGATGATGGATGAAGGTTATGAGGGCGCCATCGTGGTCGGCATCGACAACAGCGCTGACCGCCTTAACGAACTCTCGCCCTCCTGGCCGATTGGCTCTTCGGCTTATGAAAACATGTTCAATGACACTTCGGGGGAAGAATACGCCGAGTTCATCGTCACGACGGTAAAACCATATATCGATTCCCATTTCAATACGGATCCCGGGCGGGATCAAACCGGAATTGGCGGCTCTTCGATGGGCGGCATCATCTCGTTATATATGGCGATGACTTATCCCGACGTGTTTGGTTACGCTTTAATCTTCTCACCGGCTATGTACGTTTATCAAACCGAGGCTTTGGACACTTTCCTTGACGGGATGGATTTTTCTCAATCGTTGGACTGGCCGCGCCTATATGTATATGCCGGGGGCTTGGAAACGACCATCACCCCCTATGTCGACATCATCAAAAACGGCTTGATCGAGCGTGGCTATGACGGAGAAAAAATCGCCACCTTGATCGATTCGAATAAAAATCACAATGAAAGTGCGTGGGCAGAATATTTTCCAATTGCCTATCGCTGGTTAATCGGCCTTGAGTAAAATAAGTATTCATTAACCAGACCACTTAAGTTTTTAATCGAGGTAAGGCCCAAATGTCTCTTTTATTAATGCAATACCGTAATCGATCTGCCATCGCTCAAGCGCAGAACCATTGAACACCAAACTATTACCGACCTTCTTTTCCTCGGCAAACAAATCGTCAGTAAAACTGACGCGCACTCCTTGGTCTTTTAAGAGGCTAACCAAACGGCTATTTGACAATTTTGTTTTAAAACTTACACAGATTGATTGACCTGATTGGGTGCCGTAAAATGTAACCCGGTCTTGAAAGTTTTTTTTGAACACGTTTATCATATACGCCTGATCAATGAGCATTTTCTTTTTTTCCACTCGAATCAAACGTTCGTAATTTCCGGTTTCCATGAAACGATAAATCAGCCACTGGGTGATAAATGGGTTGGAACAGGAACGATACCAATATTCTTCCTCCAGCAAAGTTTCCATCGTCTTGGGGACTATCAGATAGTTGGTTCGAAGATCGCTGCCCAGCGTCCGGGAAAACGAATTGAGATAAAATACGCGATCGTCATCGCCATCCATGGCTTTGAGACTCATTAAAGCGTTACCGAAGACATACTCACGGCAGTAATCATTCTCAATGATGTAGCGATGATTTTTAGCGTGAACCCAAGTCATAAGAAGCCGGCGCTTTTCATAGGATAATATTTCCCCTAAATCATGAAGGTGCGAAGGCGTGATGAACACGGCGTCGACATTTTGCGCGTTGAAACTTTCCAGTGTGTCTTCGTCAATCGCGTAATAACCGATTACTTCCACCCCACGTTTGGCAAAGAAATTCATGATGCGCTTGTCGTTTAAGTTGCCGATGGCGACTTTTTGAATATGACCCTTGGTTAAGGCAACCACGATTTCCAAAGCATATTCAATGGCATTGCCGATTACTAAAGCGCGCGGATCGCAGACGATATGTGCGTAGTTAAAAACATAAGCCCGAATAGTTTGCAAAAGTTGATTAATGCCGCGGAAAGTGTAGTTCTCTTTAATGTCGGCAAAACTGAAATTTTTAAGCTCATCAGACAAAAATTTATACCACATTTGAGAAATCTGATAAGAAATTTTAGTGTTTAAATCTGAAAAACTTACTTTGTATTGGCGTGGTAACAACCCCTTATCATTCATCGTTTTTTGTGAGATTGGAATAAAAGACGGGTTGACCAAATATCCAGAGCCGAGTCGGGAAACAATCAAATCTTCGCTCTTGAGTTTCTCATAGGCATTCAAAACCGTAATGCGGCCGACTCCAAGCGTTTTTGCTAGTTGGCGAGTATCGGTCAGATGATATCCAGGCGGAAGAAAGCCAAAGATAACGCCATCGCGGATTTGACTATATATTTGCATGTAAAGGGGTGACTTCAATCGTCGATCAATTTTGATCATTATGAACCTCTTATTGGTTCTATACGAAAATACGAATTGGTTCTATATATTACATATTAGCACGACTATACTTAAAAATGACGAAATATTTGAAGGACAGGTAATTCATCATGAAAAAAAATTATTGGTCGTTTTGTACTGTTTTGGTCATTGCTTTAGGCATGTTGACCGGTTGTGGATCGAGCGTCTTATCCGAATCGAGCGATTCGTCAGAACCGTCGTCATCCACCAGCACGTCCATTGATGTATCCAGTATTTCCAGTGTTCCAATTGTTACAAAATTGGAAACACCTGTCTTATCAAGCCTTGACGAAGACACCGTGTCCTGGAATGCCGTCATTTATGCGGCGAGCTATGTGGTCGATGTCGATGGGGTAGAGGTTCCGGTGACGGAAACGACTTATTCGGTCGTCGATTATGGTACTTATGTCATTAAAGTGAAAGCCATCAGCGGTGATGCCGAGGTTTATCTCGATAGTGATTACTCAAACGTGGTTACTTTGAATTATGAGGATCCACGCTCACCGCTGGAAGCGCCGATCATTGATAAGGAAGATTATCAAACGATTTATTGGCTTCCAGTCGACAACGCCATTTCCTATCAAGTTTATGTTGATAGCGAATCATACGGCAATCCGACTACGGGATTCGATTTTTCGATTGAAGACTTTGATTATGGTACTTTTACGCTAACGGTTAGCGCTTTGCCCGAAGACAGTGTGACTTATAAGGAAAGTCCGGTTTCAAATGAAATTGTCCTCGAATTGATTGATCCAGCCACCTATAAAGACCGGCTAGAACTTGAAATAATCGGTAATCGCAATGTCTTTTTAGGAGACAGCTTTGCTTATGCGGCTAATTTGTCGGACACCTTAGGCGGCGACATTTCAAATATCGACGATGAAGTCGTTTGGAGTATCGTTTCCGGTAGCGCGGCCACGATTGATGCATCTTCGGGTCAATTAACGACCTTGGAAGTCGGTTCCGTGACGATTGAAGCCGTTCTTGATTTGGAAAATGAAGTTGTAGCGACCCAACAGGTCACGATTCTTGATCGTCCGACCATTACCGTCACTATCGCTTCATATGACAAAGTTACACCGGCTAACAATATCATGTCAGTTACATCAGCTTATGATGGAACGTTATATTATGCCTGGCTTGATGAAGAACCCGCTTCGTATAGTGACGTTATATCCGCAGTCGATGCCCATCAAGCCGCTATCGTTGCCGGCAATCAAGATATACTGATGGATCTCGGCGCGCCTCGCGGTGAAGATATCAACGTTTACTTCGTGTTGGTCTGCACATTGAACGAAGAAGTCGTTGGCAATTCACACATATATGATTTATTGAATTTGCCGCTCAACGCCGTGCGTACTCATGTAACGACCGCAACCGAACTTCAAGCAGCTTTATCGGCTAACGATGAATACATCGTATTAGACAATGATATTCGTGTCGGCGGTGCTTGGACGCGGATTGAGACGATCTTTACGGGAACGCTAGACGGCAATCATCACAAATTATACGAACTGACACTCTCGGGTGGCGGAACAGGCATTTTCAAGAAACTTGGAAACCACGCCGTTATTAAGAACATGACGATTGCCGATGTAACGGCTACGGGCTTTAGTGGCGCCAAGAATACGATTCTATCTTCGGATTTGGAAAAAGATGCCCGGGTAATTATTCGAAACGTCGCATTTGAAAACACTTATATGAATGCCGCCATTGATGGCTCATCTCGATCCACGGCCGCTTGTTTATTCGGCGAATACAATTATGCGTCCGATTCTTCGCTTGAATTGATCATCGACAACACCTACATTGATTATCGTCTTGATATTACTCGAGCAACTCAGACTTGGAACATCGGTGCGATTTTTGGCACCTTCGTTTCGGCTTCGAGCAAAGCATTAACAATGACCAACGTCTTTGTTGATATCTATGTGACGGGTAACTTCGGTAATGCCGGCGGTTTAATTGGTCAAGGCAGCGGAGTCGTTAGCTTAACAAACGTCGTCGTCCATGCCGAAAAAGAAAATGGCAGTAATATCGGCTCCAATTTCTATCTTGATATCGGAAGCAAACGTAGTGATACTACCCTTGTTTGGACCGAAGACAACGTAATATATTTATCGTACACGTGCACAAATGCGAACTTTGGATCAGTCATTGTCAGCGATGTTAATCAAATCACGGCATTATCAGTCGCCGATCTTATTTCCGACAGTGAAGGCGTCTTCAGTTTTGATACCGAAGACAATGTGTTGTCGATACTTGTCAACGGAAGCAGCCACGAGGTTGAAAAAGCGCCCGAAAGCAAATTGGCGACACCGATTCTTGAAAAAAACGAATATGTCGTCACGTGGGCTACAGTTCTCGGAGCGCGTGGTTATTTAGTGACCATTGATGGTGGAGATCCCGTGGCGATGGCAACGCGCATTTATGATTTCGCCGCCTTTGCCGTTGGCGATCATACGATTCAAGTAGTTGCCGTTGGCAACGGCTATGACATCGTCAATAGCGATCCGAGCGAATTAATGACTGTCACGATTGAACCAATCGTGTTGGATCCTTTGCCTCAAACAACGATAACTCTCGATGGAACTACGGCCTTATGGACCGCCGTAGCGGGAGCCGTTGGTTATCAAGTCTATGTCAACGACGCCGCCTCTGGCGGTGTCATCACAAATCTATCGATTGATTTGTCGAGCTATGCCTATGGCGAATACCACATTCAAGTTATAGCGGTTGCCGACAATATTACCAATATCAACAGTTATCTATCAAACGAAGTCATTTTCGCGAACAAATTTGAAGTGACCACGGCGACCGAACTAAGAGACGCCATTAACGCTAACGTCGGTTATATTGACATCGCCAACGATATTAACCTGGCCGCTTATACCACGGCGAGCACCTTGACCTTCACCGGAATCATCGACGGAAATAATCACGTCTTATCGGATTTAGCCTTTACTTCGGCGAACTCGGCTTTGATTAGAACGATTGGCAATGGCGCAATCGTTCGTAACCTGTCCTTCATGGATTGCACGATTACGGCCGGAGGCGGCAACATAGCCATATTAGCCTCCACCGTAGCCGCAAACGCAAAAGTCAAAGTCATCAACGTCGCTTTCGTGAACATCGTGGCTCAGACGCTTTTCAGCAATTCCTCATCGACGCAAGGTGGCGTATTTGGCAACTATAAAGATGCGACCGACAACAACATCAATATCACGCTCGATCACGTTTATGTCGACTACACCCATAATGTGGTTCGAACGGAAAAAGCCCAAAGTAACATCGGTGCTATCTTTGGCACTTTCCAAGCGGGCACCAATGAAGCCTTGACAATCAAAAACAGTTATATCAAATTCAACGTATCCGGTTGGTGGAGTAATGCCGGGGCTCTAGTTGGTAATAATATGCCAGTAACCAACATCAAGAATACCGTGATCGAAGCCAATTACACGAATAAACACGCCAGTAGTTCTTCGGTGAAATTCGATAGCGGCAATACGACTAATGTCGTTACTTCTAGCGGAGTCATTCTCATGACTGAAAGCGATGTGTCGACTCGAGCGACTTTGGCAGATTCGCTTCTTCGTTCCACCACCACTTTAACCATTGATGATTTATTGACATTAACTCTTGATGAGATGTCTTTATGGATGGTGGAAGAAGTTGCGCAAACCGCCACAATCACAATTGCAGGAAGCGCATACGAGATTGGCGTTATTGCGAGTTGAAAATGAGAAAGATTACCCAAATAGCGCTGACGGGCTTATTCGTCTTAATCATTTCCAATCAGCATTTGACTTCTTTTACGAAAGCCAATGCTGACGATGGCATTGTGTCGGGGATTCCTTCCCGCATCACGATGTTGTATTACGATGGGAAGATCAATTCTCGAGGTCTTAATTGGTTAACCGATACGACGGTGACCGTCAGCGCTTTTCAATTAATCAAAAAAGAACCGGGTTTAGTTTCTAGTGGCATCGACTGGAACAACGCCGTCTCTATTGATGGTACATATAATGATTTTTATACTGGTCATCGCGCTTGGAAAGCCCACGTCACCGATTTAGAGTACAAGGCCTCATATTATTATCGGATAACGGCCAATGCCACATCGACATCAATCTTTGAATTTGAAGTTTCGGATGGCGATGACTCGTTTGAATTCCTGCACTACACCGACCCCCAAGGATATAGTTATAATGACTATGCTTATTTAGCGAGAACGATTGATATTGCTTATGATAAAATTGGCGCTCCCGACAGTCTTATTTGCACTGGCGATTTTTCTCAAACTTATAAAAACCCCGCGACCAATATCAAGGAATGGGGTTATAATCTAAACGCCATAGCTGACCAATTGACAACGACACCTTTGACACCGGTATCCGGCAATCACGATCAAGCTGAACACATGTTTTATAACCATTTCAATGCTGAATTGCCAGATGAATCGGCGACGCTTAATGGCTTCTATTATTCGTATGACGTTAGCGATATCCATGTTGCGGTTGTCAACACCAATGATGAACTGACGACGTCGGCTCCTTTAGCCCAAGCCCAAATAGATTGGCTTGAGAATGATCTGGCTACCACAAATGCCACTTGGAAAATACTCGCTTTGCATAAAGGGTTGTACACGACCGGCCGCCATTATAAGGAGAGCGACATTGAACTCCTACGCAATCAGTTGTATCCGATCATCAGTGAGTACGATGTCGATTTAGTGTTGCAAGGCCATGACCATGTTTATGCCCGGACGGAACCGTATTTATGGGATAGTGATGGCAAAACACCCTCAACACAGTATGAAAAAGTTGCGTTTGTTCAAGACAATTTCTCATATGAATATGCCGTTAACCCTGGGACCTACTATGTGATTCCAAACACGGTTGCCGCTCATGAAGCCAATTTATCCCCAAATGCTGACAACAGCGAATTAATGGATTATTATCATTTGGCCACGTCCAATATTAATGGTTTATATCTCAACCAACAACCATATTTGCCTATGTTCGGATATTTATCGTTCCAGGAAGACCGGATGCTTTATAAAGCTTATGAAGTATTAACCAATGATGAAGTCGTTTTATATGATTACTTTGGTGTTAAGAAATACACCGCAAAGCAAGCCGAAAAACAAATCCAATCGTTACCAAACGCCTATTCTAGCGGTATTAAATATCAATTGGCGGCGACGATGTCTTATTTTGAACATTTGTCTCAAAATGAGTTGGACAAAATATCCGACGAAGCGGTCGACAAAATACAATCATTCGCTAATTACACAAATGTCGACGCTTATCAAACCGCTCGAGAAGTGGTTCAACTAATAGGCGAACTTGAACCGGTTCGTTTAAACGCGGCTTATTTAAATCATCTAGATAATATTTTGATTAAATATAACGCTTTGACGAACATCGCAAAGACATTTGTCGAAAACTACTCCAAATATACCCAATGCCGCATTGAATACAACGATCGTCAATCGGCGGCTGATGTCGATGCATTGATTACGTCATTAACCTCCAATTCATCAAGTCATGAGATACAGCAAGTCCGACTAGCCTACGATGCTTTAACGATGAACCAAAAAATATATGTGCAATGCTATTTTCATCTTCTTCAGTTAGAACAACCGCAGGATTTCTTGCACTCACAGTATTAGGAGACGTTATGAATCGAACACACATCAAAGCATTGGCATTAGTCATTACTGTTTTATCAATCGTTGGCTGTGGAAACAGTTCAAGCATAAGTGACCAATCCAATTCGGAATATTCTAGTTCTGAAGAAATCATCACGAGATTGGCAACCCCAATTTTGGTTTATGACGAAGCCGGATTATTATCTTGGGATGCGATTGCTCATGCTGAAAAATATGAACTTGAGATTGATTCGGCGTCATTATTGGTTATCGACAATGAATACGAATTTGAGGAATATGGCACCTATTCGGTAAGAATTCGGGCTTTAGCCAATAGCGAAACGAACTTTCTTTCGAGTTACTGGAGTGAAATCCTTGAATGCGAATACACCGAAAGCATCATTGGCTATATTCTTCTCAATACTTCGTCGATATCCTTAAAAATGGATGATGTTTATCAACTAGATGCCAGTTTAAGCACCGGTCTAGCCACGAATCTAATCTATTCGGTTTCAGTGTCAGGCCTCATTTTAATAGAAAATGGGTTAATTTCACCAATGAATGTTGGCGTAGCGACAATCACGGTCTCCAAACATGGTTACATACCAGCTTATTGCTACATTGAAGTACTTCCGGCCATATATTTTGAAGAGGGTCCGAGCTTATTTATCGATCAAGGCGAATCGCGAACACTTACATTGGTTCGGTTGCCTCGTCTTGATGATAGTGACATGATAACTTTTTCAAGTTCGAATCCGGATACCGTTTACGTCGGATCCAATGGCACCATTTCCGGGCTCGCGGTGGGAGTGGCTACCATCGAGGCTCATTGTAGTAATGGGGCTGAGGCCGACATCCAAATTACGGTCAATGAAGTTTTACCGGCGGTCGTATCTTTCACGGTTACCATTCCCCAAGTTCTAGGCGAGGGTTATGAAGTATACCTTGTAGGATCATTCAACAATTGGACGGTCACCGACCCCAGCTATAAACTCACCAAGAGCGAAAATAACAATCTAGTTTATTCGGCGACATTCACTTCTTTCATTGCCAAAACCAACATATCTTACAAATATATTTTAAAAACCCCAACTTCATATTGTTGGGAAGCCTACAATGGTGATAATTTAGCCAATCGGGCTTTAGCCATTGCGCCGGGTCCTACCCAAGTCAACGACACGGTTACCATTTGGCAAACTCCGGTCGTCGCTTAACTCGATTAAAAAAGTGGCATGATTATTTTAATCAGACCACTTTTTAATTTAACCGGGATCATCCGCTAGATGCGGTTGATTTGGATGACGGCTTGCTCGCTCGTAATCGAAGTGAAGAAAATGCTATAGCCAATGGCCCCGAAGTCGTTGAAGCGTCCGCTTTCGGGGAAGGAACTTGAATAGGCGGCCGGGGAGAAGGAGTCGCCTTGGACGAACAAGGAGCCGTTGTCGGCAATGCCGGTCGACGAGAAATAGACGTCGTGGCCTTTGTCGATTAGATGCACGAGTTTATAATCTTCCTCTTGGCTGGAGGAAGCGGTGTTGCTCATGGCGACGAAAGGATAATAGCTGCTCGACATCGACAAGGTGTCGGTGTAAGACGAGAAGACCCCGGTGCTGGCGCTGTATTTTCCAAGCCGGCTATCGATATGGTAGATCTTCACGCCCGGGACGGTGAAGCCTTGGACCCCGTTAGCGTATTCTTCGGATGAATCGGACTGGTTCAAGCCGGTCGGGGTGTAAAACTCCAGCAAGAGGTATTCGTCGTAGGGCGAACCGTTCCAGAAGTTGTTAATCAAGACGAAGTCGCCGGAACTTTCGAACGGATCGAGCGTGATTGAAAAGTTGGCCTTGCTGTTGTCGACGACGATCGGATTGGTCCATTCCATCAAGTATTTGGTGTAGGCGTTGTGGTCAAGCACGTTGTAGTCCATCATGTCGAGGCCGCCGGCGGCCCCGTAATCGTCGTAATCGTAGGTGTAGTAATCGTCGAGTCCGAGGATATGCCCGGTTTCATGGATGAACGTATGGGCGTCGACTTCGCTAAAGGCGTCGCCGTAACCTTCGGACATGAAATGGAGGCTCGCCCAGGCGTAAGTCATCGTGGCCGGGTCGGTCTCGATGTATTCTTCGTAGTAATTGTCATAATCCCAATAGGTATAGGCCCAGAAAAAGTCGTCGCGATCGTCGCCGTAGATGCTCCCGTCGCTGTAGGGGTTGGCGTAGACGAGCCAAACGGCGTCGATATAACCATCGGAGTCGGTGTCATATTCGGTTAGCGACGAGCCGATGAAACTCTTATACCAGGCGACGGCGTTTTCAAGCAAAGTCCAGGTCGGGTCGTAATAACCGGCTAGCTCCGGATTGCGGGCGTCGTCCCATTGGCTGAAAGCGGTCGTCGTCACGCCAGGGCTATAAAACGGGGTGACGGTCCCGGTCAGGTGCAATTTGCCATAACTAGATTTTTCATAATAGGAACTGACCGATTCCCAGCCGGTGTCTTCGGCCTCGCCGAAGAACATCGCATCGAGTTTCTCGACCCAGGACGTCATGGCGCTGCCGCTCATGGCGTAATCGGTGAAGACGACCGGGATGACCAGAAGTTTCTGGGTCCCGACGTGGCCAAGACTGAAGATTTCGGCCGCTTGTTTATAGTCATCGCGGGAAATCGACGCGGAGGTCGTCTGGTAAAATCCGTCGCCGGTATCCGGAATCGTGGTACCGCCCGAGGCGGTATAGGTGATGACGAGGCTCTGGATATAGATGGCCGCGCTGCCGTTCTTCAGGTTGAAGTACGAATAATTGCCGACGGAAAAATTAAAGGTGTAGACCGTGCCGCTAATCGAAGGGGTAATCGTGGTGGCGGTCGGCTCGGATGAATTTCCGGCATACATTGAGGAGAGCGCCGCATCCCTCAAGGTCATGACGATTTGATCGATATGGGTCAAACTGTCGACGTTGTAGATTTGGAATTCGTTCTTTTTGCCTTGAATGTATCCATCGGTGTAACTACCGGCTTGGAGGTATTTGAAGGCCAAACCCCCAAACGAAACGTCGGTGGCGACGCCGGTGCCGGGATAGGCTCCGAGGCTCGGCCACGTGTCGCGGGAAATGGTCAGGGTTTGCTGAATCGGTTCTTCTTCAAACGAAGAAGAGGAACTTTCCGACGAGGAGCTGGACGAAGAAGAGGAACTGGAGCTCGTTTCCGAGGAAGAACTGGATGAAGAACTGGATGAGGAACTGGAGCTAGAACTCGACTCCGACGAGGACGATTCCGAGCTTGATGAGCTATCGGTTCCCTCAGAACTCGTTTCGGTATCGGTGCCCGAAGTGCCGCTTTCGGTCAGTGAAGTGGCCGAATCGGACGATTCTGATTCGAGTGAGCCGCTTGATAGGCTGGAACAGCCCGACAAAACGGCCAATGATAAAACGAGGGCGATCAACGATTTTTTCATAAAGACGGTTTCCTTTTATTGATTAGGATACTATGTCGCGTCGACAAAACAAACACAAATGAAATTAATGATAATTGATAAATATCAATCTTCGTTGTCGAACGAGGCGCGTTTGCGCTCAACGCTGTTCAAGATGGCTTTGCGCATCCGGAAGGCGATCGGGGTGATTTCCAATAATTCGTCGTCGTTTAAGTACGCCAAGCAGTTTTCTAGCGACATCAACCGCGCGGCTTTCAAAACGACTTTGGCTTCCTTGGTGGAACTGCGGACATTGGTGAGGGGTTTCAGCTTGGCGATGTTGACGACCAGATCGCGGGCGTATTTGTTTTCCCCGACGATCATCCCGGCGTAGACCGGTGTCTGGGGTGTGATGAACATCGTGCCCCGAGCTTCGAGGCCTTCAAGGGCGTAGGTGGTGCTTTGACCCATCTCCGAAGCGACGAGGACGCCTTGGTTCCGGCCTTTGACCTGAAAATTGGTCAAAGGGCGATGGCGTTTGTAGATGTGGCTCATCAAACCGTAACCTTTGGTCAAGGTCATGATTTGATCGTGGAGGCCGATGAGCCCGGCCGCGGATATTTCATAGACTAAACGGGTGTTAATCGGGCCGTTATCCATGTGGATCATCTCCCCGCGCCGTTCCGAAATGGCGTCCATGACGAGGCCGAGGTGTTCACTCGGGATGTCAAGCACCAATTCTTCGAAAGGTTCGTGGGGGGCGCCGTCGATCATCTTGATGATGACTTTCGGTTTGCTGACTTCCATCTCATAGCCTTCGCGGCGCATCTTTTCAATCAAGATGCCGAGATGCAATTCGCCGCGCCCGGACACGAGAAAACGGTCGCTTCCCTCGATGAGGGTGACTTTTAAGGCGACGTCGCGCTGGATTTCTTTTTCTAGCCGGGCTTGCAGTTGCCGATAGGTCACGAATTTGCCGGCTTGGCCCGAAAAGGGTGAGCTGTTGGGGGCAAAGGTCATTTGGAGGGTTGGTTCGCTCACGGCGATGGGCGGTAGCGGCTCCACGAATCCGGGTTCGCATAATGTTTCCCCGACGTTGATGTCACTGATGCCGGCAATGCCGATGATGTCCCCGGCCGAAGCTCGTTCCAATTCGATCCGATTGATGCCGACGAAGCGGAATAATTTCATGATCTTGCAAGCTTTTTGACTGCCGTCAAGTCGGGATAGGATCACGTTTTGGCCTAAAGCGATGACCCCGGACTTGACCAGCCCGATGCCGATGCGGCCAACGAAATCGTTGTAATCGAAGAGGCTCGGTTGGAATTGAAGGTGGCCGCCGGGATTGACGCGCGGGCTTGGTATTTCGTTGATGATGAGGTCAAGGATGGCCTCCATGTCGTGCTTTTGGTCGCTGAGGTTGGATTTAAGCCCGCTTGTGCCCAAAAGTCCGGAGGCGTAAGCCACTTTGAAATCGAGAAAATCCTCGGGGGCGTCGAGGGCGATGAACAATTCCAAAACGTCGTCGAGCGTCGCCTGGACGTTGATGTTGGGGCGATCGACCTTGTTGATGACGACGATTGGTTTGACGCGCGCTTCCAAAGCTTTTTTCAAGACGAAACGGGTTTGGGGCATCGTGCTTTCAAAAGCATCGACTAGGAGCAAACAGCCGTCGACCATGTTCATGATCCGTTCGACCTCACCGCCGAAATCGGCGTGGCCGGGCGTATCCATGATGTTGATTTGACAATTTTTGTATTGGATTCCGGTGGCTTTGGCCAAGATGGTGATGCCCCGTTCGCGTTCGATGTCGTTCGAGTCCATCATGCGTTCCGAGGCGGTTTCGTTGTCGCGGAAAAGATGAGCGGTTTTGAATAATTGGTCGACCATGGTGGTTTTGCCGTGGTCAACGTGGGCGATAATGGCGATATTGCGAATGTTCATAGTGCGGGTCCAACGTGATAAGCATAGTCCTATGGAGGCCGATTTGCACTAAAAACGTTAAGAAAATGACGGCGGCGCCTAAAGGCGGAGGGCTCGTTGGTCGTCTCGAGGCGATTTTATAGCAAATTCAAATTGTAAAGAAGGGTTATGAATAGGGACAAGGTGACAAGAGAAAGGAGGCTGGTATAGATGATGGCTTGACGGGCCAGGCGCGCATCGGAGTTGAGCTGGATCGCCATTTGATAGCCGGACACGGCCGAGGGGGCCCCCAAGACGACGAGAAGGCCACCGAGTTCAACCCCGCGGAAACCATACCAAACACCGAGCGAGACGATGGCCGCCGGAACGACGATCAATCGGAGGACGGCAATCAAAACCGTATGCTTGACGTCATAGAAGATTTCCTGTTTCGAAAAGGACATGTCGGCCCCCAAGGCAATCAAGGCCAACGGGGTGGCGAAAGCGGCGATGGTCGCCAGGGTGTCGACCAATAGATCGGGCGTATAGGCGGCGACGATCGGAAACCATGAATTGATTAGGAAAACGGCTAAACCGGCCAAGGTCGCGATGATGAACGGATTCTTGACGATGCCGAGCAATATCAGTTTCCAAGAGACATGGCCGTTGTTTTGGTAATAGGTGAGCATCGACACGGCGATGATGTTGCTGATTGGAATCATCAAGGAGGTCAAAACAGCCGACACCCCGGAGGCCGAGGCCCGTACATGTTGGTGAGCAAGGGGATGGCAAACAACACTTGGTTGATCCGGACGAAACCCTGGATGACGGCGCCCTTTTTCTTGTTGTCGCCGATCGATAGATGGATGACCAACGCTAAGATTCCAAACAAAACCGTGGATGCCAAAAGCGTAAACCATAGCAAATCAAGGTTTAAATTGGAAAAATCGGCGTAGCAAATACTATAGAATACGACGATTGGTATCGTGAATTTGTACGAAAATCGATTCAATCCTTCAATAAAAGACGGAGTGACGAGACGCGTCTTTTTGAGGAGGTAGCCAATGAACATGAAGATGAACAACGGAGCGACGACTTTTAGCCCAATCAACCATTTCATATCTGGAAGATCTCCTTGGCAACCCATCCATTTTGACATAAACGCCGTGGTTTGGCAAAAGGGTTGATGGCGTCACAAAAAAAGAAAACCACAACCGTCAGGAGCATGTCGGTTGCGGTTCCCTTGATAGAAAAGGAGGTAAAACAGGTTATTAGTGCGCGTGTCCGGCTGAACCGAAAACGTTGATCATCTTATCGGCCACGAGGGCGGTGATGGCGTCCAGAGACGGAGTAATGAACATCCGGGCATCGAATTGCTCGGGATTTTCGACTAGGGCTTTGCGCAAGGCGCCGACATAGGCGACTCGTAGGTCGGTTCCGACATTGATCTTGCAAATGGCGTGTTCGGAAGCTTCCCGAAGCATCGGCTCGGGAATACCAACGGCTTCTTCCATCTTGCCACCGTATTGGTTGATGACATCCAAAGAGGCTTTGGGGACGCTTGAAGCGCCGTGGAGCACTAAGGGGAAATCCGGGAGTTTTTCTTCGATTTCAGCCAGGATGTCAAACCGCAATTGCGGTTTTTGACCCGGTTTGAATTTGAAAGCCCCATGGGCGGTCCCGATGGCGATGGCCAGGCTGTCGATGTTGGTCTTGCCGACGAATTCGACGACGTCGGATGGATGGGTGAAATGTCCGTACTTGTCATCGACGTGGATATCTTCTTCGATGCCGGCGATAGCCCCAAGCTCGCTTTCGACGGTGACGTTGTGGGCGTGGGCGTATTCGACCACTTCGCGCGTCATCTTGATGTTGGTTTCAAAATCGTATGCGGAAGCGTCAATCATGACGCTCGTGAAACCGAGGTCGACGCACTCTTTGCATAGTTCAACGGTTTTGCCGTGATCGAGGTGCAGGACGACCGGCACCGTAATCGATTTCATGGCGGCGTCGAGCACCGGCCGGATGAAATCCTTGCCGATGAAGTTCAAAGCTCCGCTTGAAAGGGCGATGATGACCGGCGATTGGGTCTTTTCGGCCGCTTTGAGGACCGCTTTTAAAATATCGACGTTGTCGACATTGAAAGCGCCAATGGCGTAACCTCCCCGATAGGCTTTTTGAAACAGCTCTTTGGAATTAACTAACGGCATAACAATTTCCTCCCTATGCTTTTAGTGATTTGATTTGTTTGTCTCGACGCGATTAGCGCTCATGAAGACACGATTGATTTTGTCGGATACTAGTTTCTGAGCCGCGGTGCGGGCCGGGGCCAAGAAGTGACGCGGTTCGTAGCGGTCGACGATTTCGGCTAAGGACTTCCGTAAGGCGCCGACGTAGGCTAACCGGAAATCGGTTCCGATGTTGATCTTGCTGACGTTGATGGCGATGGCTTCTTTCAGGAGTTCTTCGGGAATCCCGACGGCTCCTTGAAGCTGGCCGCCATAGCGGTTGAATTGGGCGACTAGATCGTTGGGCACACTGCTTGAACCATGGAACACCAGCGGGAAATCAGGCAGAAGTTCCTTGATGGCTTTCAATATGTCAAGGCGGAGCGAAGGTATCTCTCCCGGGCGGAACTTTTGGGTGCCGTGGCCGGTGCCCGCGGAGACCGCCAGACTGTCGACGCCGGTTCTCAAGACGAATTCTTTCGCTTGTTCGGGATTGGTAAAATGGGAACCGTCGTTTTTATCAATCGCGTCAAGGCCTCCGAGTTCGCCTTCGACGGCGACCCCTCGTGCATGCGCATAGGCGCATACATCTTTTGTAATGGCGACGTTTTCCTCGAAACTGTGAGCCGAGCCATCGATCATCACGCTGGTGAAACCTTCGTCGATGCAGGCGCGGCAGATTTCAAACGATTTGCCGTGGTCGAGGTGGATGGCGTAGGGAATCGTGATGTCTTGGGCCACCGTCTCGATTAAGGCTTTGAGGTTGCCCGGGTGCATGAATTCGCGGGAACCCGCGGAAAATGACAAAATCACGGGTGAGCGCGATGCCTCGGCAGCGCATAAAACCGCTTGAACCATCGCCAGGCTATCGACGTTGAAACAGCCAACGGCATAGTGGTGACGATTGGCTTCCTTCAACATTTCGATGGTATTGACTAACGGCATCGACGGCTCCTTTGGGCGACAAACCACCGTCTATCAGGGATTTGTTGCTACTACAATACTACCATTTATCATATTACAAATGAAAAAAATATAAAAATGTAAATGCTTACAAAAAAAATATTGTTTATGAATATGCTACATGGTAATATATTTTCATAAACTAGAATCCGGGGAGGATTAGTAAAAACATGAAGAAAGCCTTTTTGATTTTATGTGCGACCCTTTTCGCCTCGACGGCCGTGTTGGCTGGATGCGGATCTTCGGAAGCTCCCGATGATTCCACTGCCGCCAAAGTAGCCGAAGCCAGCGAAATGACGCTCGAAGAACTCGAAGCGGCCTCGCAGGCCGAAATGGAAGCTTCGGACCAAACGTTCAAAGTCGTCGGATTAACTTCAACGTTGGCCAAGGCCCTCCAAAAATTCTGCGATACTTATGAATGGATGGAATACGATGTCAACACTTTCGTCAACAACAGCTACAAGGACTACGCCCTTTTAACCGCCCTTGAACAAGCCGACGAAAACTACTTTGCCGACTTCGCCCTGGTGCAAGACGCCCGCAGTTTAGCGGACTACCTCGAAGCCGGAATCACTTTGAACTACATCCCGAGCGACCACGAAGCGCTTGGCCTGGCCGAAGCCGACACCTATCCGCTCAAGGGAATCCACTTCAACAAGATTTTCTTCTCGAACAGCACTTTAGGCGTCGACCTTCACAACGTCTGGCAATTAGCCGGATCGGCTGATGATGCCGAACACCTCGACAACCTGTCGTTCCAAAGCCCGATTACCGAACAAATCAACATGTCGTTCATCCTCAGCCTCTTTGCCGATGAGAACCAAGCCAGATTGGAAACCGCTTATGAGAATTATTACGGAACCGATTGGGCTGAAAGCGAAGATTACACTTCCTGTGGCGAACAATTCGTTCATGAATTCATCGCCAACATCTCCAGATGGCACAGCAGCGACGGCACCGCGATGAAGGAAACCCAATTCCTTGAAACGGCCCAAGAAGGCGTCGATCCGTTCATTTATTACGGAGCCTTTGCCAAGATGAAAGACGCCGCCGGCAACAAATTCACCGTCGGTGAAGAACAAGTCAGCGCTATGACCACGGTCGACTGGGACAAAGAAATCGACGGCTTTAATGGTTTCATGTACACAATGTACAGCCAAATCGTCAAGAACGCCGCCCACCCGTACACCGCTTGCTTATACGCCCGGTTCTTACTGACGCCGGAATGCTACCAAACGATGTGCTACAATGCCTCGACCCCGAACAAGGCTGGCGATCCCGCCAACATGTACGGCTATTACTATCCGTGCACCTCGACCACCGTTGGCATCAATGACAACGACTGGACCAAGGATCAATGGATCGCCAAGTCCATCAACGAAGACTTTGCTTACTTAAGCACCGTCAAAGCCGCGACGATCAACACCATTCTCGCGTTAGTTTCCAGCAACGACAAAGCTTAATAAGAATCACGCTACTTAGTCGTTTTTGACTCAAAACGGGAGAAATCTATCACTATGGTTTCTCCCGTTGTTAATATTAATAGCGGAGATTGATAAATGAACACCCTGTCATTTGGCAAAATGTGGAATTCGACGAAATCCTTTTTCTCGAAACCGGCCAACATCATCTTGTTATTCTTTACGATCCTTTTGTCGGTTTCGGTCGTCTATCCGCTCATTTCATTGGTTATCGACTCATTCACGGTCCAAAGCATCTCGGAAGCCAATGAAATCAACGATATTTGGGAATTAGCGATTCGCAAAGGCGACTTCACCTGGGCCCATTGGCCCAATTTACTCTTCAACGTCAACAGCGATTATTCGTCTTATTTCTTCTGGCAACCGCTCTGGAAATCCATCTTAATGGCGTTATTGGCCTGCGGCATCGCCGTCTTGGGTGGCGGAATCTTGGCCTGGCTCATTACCAGGAGCAACCTGCCCTTTAAAAAATACATCTCGATCGTATTCATCTTCCCGTACATCATGCCCTCGTGGTCGATTGCCATGTTTTGGGAAAACTTCTTCAAGAACACGACCATCGCTTCGGCCAACTATCAGATGGGAATCTTGCAATCCTTGACCGGCATTGCCGTCCCGGAGAACTTCGTCTATGGGCTCGTGCCGTGCGCCATCGTCTTGGGGATCCACTACGCTCCGTTCGCCTACATCCTGATTGGCGGCATCCTTCGCAACATGGATGCCAACCTCGAAGAGGCGGCCACCATCCTCAAGGCCTCCCGCCTCCGGGTGTTATACAAGATCACGCTCCCAATCGTGGCCCCGGCCCTCATTTCGACCATCTTGCTCGTCTTTGCCAGTTCAATCTCGAGCTACACGGTGCCGGCCTTCCTCAATCCCAACAACAGTTTCACCTCGATATCAATCGTTATGCGCGGATTGCTGATAACTGCGGGCAAGAAAGGACAAGGCTACGTCGTGGCCGTCATATTGCTCTTGTTCAGCGTGTTGATCTTAACGATCAACAATTGGTTCACCCGCTCGCGCCGCAGTTTCACGACCATCAGCGGCAAATCAGGCCAAGTCAGCAAATTCCGCATCGGAAACCAGGAATGGATCCGCTGGGTCGTCGGCGGCTTGATTGTCATCTTCGTGACCTTCTTCGCCGTGTTCCCCCTTATTTCGTTCGTGCTTGAAAGCCTTCAGGAAACTTCGGGTGACTGGTCGTCGCTTACCTTTAAATATTGGTTCAGTACCGAAGTGTTCGACGTGCGGATTACCGCCCAAGGCCAATCGGCTCAGGGCATCTTCCACAACTTCACCGTCTGGCGGGCTTTCGGACGCAGTGTCCTCGTGGCCGCAATCGTGTCGTTGATCTCAGGAACCTTTGGGATTCTAATCGGCTACGCCGTCAGCAAAAAACGCCATTCGCGCATCGCCAATTTCGTCTCGAGCACGGCCTTCTTGCCCTATTTGATCCCGGCGCTCAGCTTCGGGGCCATTTTCTTCTCGCTGTCGTACAAGTCAGGATTTCAATGGCTTAACGTCGCCAGCACCAACAACGAAATGTCGGCCGTCTTGATCTGCGTCATCGCCGCCTCGATCAAATTCTTGCCCTTCGCCTCGCGCAGCGGCACCAACGCCATGCTCCAAGTATCCGGCGAAATCGAGGAAGCGGCCATCATCACCGGGTGCCCCTGGTGGAAACGCATGACCCGGGTCTTGTTCCCAATCCAAAAATCCAGCTTCATCAGCGGCTATCTTCTGCCGTTTATCTCGTGCATGCGCGAATTGACGCTCTTCGTTTTGATTACGTCGAGTTTCTCGCTCATCACCAACGTCTTGCAGTTCTACGACATTTATGGAATGAACCAGATCAGCAACGGCATCAACTTGTTGATTGTCTTGTTCGTCATTGGAATCAATCTCTTGATCAATAAACTGACCGGCGCATCCATTGACAAAGGAATCGGAGGCTAAGCAACCATGCCAAAAATCGAATTAATCAACGTTACCAAGAAATGGGGCTCTTTCGTCGCCGTCGACCACCTGACCATGGTGATCGAAGATCGCGAATTCGTCACCTTGTTGGGCCCGTCGGGCTGCGGCAAAACGACGACGCTGCGCATGATTGCCGGCCTCGAGACCCCGACCGAAGGCAAGATCGTCATCGGCGACCGGATCGTCTATGACAGCACGACCGGCGTCAACATTTCCCCGGCCAAGCGGGACATCGGCTTTTTATTCCAAAATTATGCCCTTTGGCCCCACATGACCGTCTACAAGAACATTTCCTTCGGGCTTGAAAACCTCAAATGGAAAAAGGCTGACATCGATGCCCGCGTCGAAGAAGTCATGAAGACCCTTCGGATCGAAGAATTCCGAAACCGCTACCCCAACGAGATCAGCGGCGGCCAGCAACAGCGCGTCGCCATCGCCCGGACCTTGGCCCCCCGGCCCCAGGTCCTCTTCATGGACGAACCGCTTTCCAACCTTGACGCCAAACTCCGGGGCGAGATGCGGACCGAACTCAAACGGCTCCATAAAGACACCGATTCGACCTTCGTCTACGTGACCCACGACCAACTCGAGGCCATGACCTTGGCCACCCGGACGTGCCTATTAGACAAAGGTTTGATGCAGCAATACGACAAACCCTTGACCATTTACAATAATCCGGCCAACCTTTTCGTGGCCGATTTCGTCGGGAGCCCGACCATGAACTTCATCCCGGCTCGAGCCAAGAAGGTGTCCGAACGGAAAGTCGCCCTTGAATTCTTGAACATCAAGGTGAATTTCACGTCCAAGGGACCGATCGATTTGGCCTCGGATCAAGTCATCGTCGGCATCCGGCCTGAATTCCTGCTCGTCAAGGAAAACGGCCCGATTGAAGGATTGGCCTATTCGACGCTTCCCTCCGGCATGGAAACGACCGTCAAAATCAATTTGGACAGCACGATCCTATCGGCGGTCCAATTCGGCGCCGTCGACTATGCCTTCGACCAAAAAATCCAATTCGACATCGTCGGAGATACGATTGTCTTATTCGATCCCGCTTCTAAGAAGAGCATCGCCATCGGGTCGTGCCAAGTCCTCTAGCGATTGACGGCCGTCCATCCGTTTTGACGATGGATGAGCCATCCCTCGATTAATGGCGTTATTTAAATGAAACAATCCGAACTGCTTTCGCAACAAAAAAAACCAACTCCGGCCGATGTCGTCAAACCGCGCAGTTTGCCCAAGCCGTCGCTATTGACGCGCATGTTCGTGGCCTTGGTCGATTTCCTTTTGGTGGCCGCCCTTTTCGCCGGGATCGAAACCGCGCTATACCATACGGCCTTCGAGTGGTTCGGCTATCACACCCGCGTCGACGAAATCCATCAACTGATGGATGATTCCCATCTATACGTCGAAAACGACACGAACGGATATTTGACCTTGACGGAGGCTTACGTCGAAGAGACCGATCCGGAAGGACATTATGATCCGGGCATCGTTTATTTTTATGGCCATGACGCGCGGGCCCTGTCCGCCGGTCGCCTTCAGTTTTATTATCAAACCAAATTGGATTCGGGTTATTTCGAACTGGACGAAGGTCCCAATCCGGTAGCCCTAGATTCCGTTTCCGATGAGGATTTGCTCGAATTCTTTAAAGACGCTTATGATTCGGCCTTGGATTTCTTCGAAGACAATCCGATCTACGTGAGCGATATGCGGGCGACTTTCTACATCGTGGTGTTCACGAGCCTCTTCAGTTTGACCCTTGGAGCGGCAATCGTATATCTACTCGTGCCGCTCGTCAGCAAAAAGGGATCCACTCCCGTCCAACTCCTATTCAAACTAGGCTTGGCCGACGCCCGTGACGACACCCGGGTTAAAAACCATCAAGTGGTTTTACGTTTTTTGGTTTTGCTCTTATTCAATTTGTGGTTACCAATCCTCCTCTACGTCGAGTTCGCCTATTTCACCTTGGTGCCAAACTTCGTCACCTTGATCATGATTTCGATTGTCTCGGGGTTCCGGGGGCCCCACGATTTGGCTTCGAAGACCTACGTCATTGCTTATAAAGACATCGAGATACCGGTTCGCCGCGTTCCTTTAGTCGTTGAAGAAGGAGTGAAATAACCTCCATGTTCCTGAAATTCGACTCAATCGAAAACATCCGCGACCTCGGCGGCGCCACGACCAAAGACGGCCGGCGCGTCAAGGCCAAGCTGCTGCTCCGGAGCAGCGACCTCCATCGGCTGACCCCTGAAGATCTAAAGATCTTGAAGGATGATTACCAACTGAAGACGGTGGTCGATTTCCGGTCGACCAAATCCTTTAAGAACAAACCCGATCGGATCGACGAAACCGTGTCCCATCATCATCTCTACGTCCTCCATTACCTTGAAAACCATTCCTATGACCGAAATATCCCGGTGCCACCCGATGAATTCTTCCGGGGCATCTACCGGTCCTTGGCCGTCAACCCCGAGGCCATCGAAGCTTTTAGACGTTACTTCAAGATTATTTTGGAACATGATCAAGGATCGATCTTGTGGCATTGCACTTCCGGCAAAGACCGAACCGGGGTCGCCAGCGCCCTGCTTCTATACCTGCTCGGGTGTGACATGGAAACGATTTACCGCGAGCATCTCCTCACCAACGAGATCATGGAACCGCTTCTAAAGCAAATTTTGCTCGATGTCGATCCCGACGACGAAGAGGAAATAAACTTCCACGAGGTGTTTTACCTCGCCAGAAAGGAATACCTCGACGAGTATTTCAGCGCCATCGACCGGGAATTCGGATCGCTTGACCGATATGTGGCCGAGCAGCTGGGCCTCGGCCCGACCGAGATCGAAAGGCTGAAGAATCGCTATCTTGAAAACGATTAGGATCGTTGACTATTCGCAAAACAACATCAATTTGACGATATATTTCGTAAATATGCCGATAGAATCTTCCCCGGCGTGAAAATGAACCTATAATATAAATGAAAATAATTTCCAAGACGAAATCAATCTAAAGAAGGTACGCCCATGGACAACTGCATCATCCGCATCAACGAATCGCTCAGCTCGTTCTCCAACCAGGAGAAGAAGGTGGCCGAATACATCTTGAACCACCAAGAGGCGGTCAGCCAAATGACCATCAGCGAATTAGCCAAGAAAAGCAAGAGTTCGACGGCGACCATCGTCCGTTTCTGCACCGTGCTCGGTTACAAGGGCTACCGCGATTTCATCAAGAGCTTCTATCACGACGTCGTCAGCAATAACGGCGACGAGGAAAGCCTCTATGACATCGATAAGAAAAACCTGGCCGACTACACGGTCAAGGAATTGATCAGCATCGTCAGCCGTTTGAACATCGAGGCATTGTCGAGCACCCTAAAGATCATCGACGAACGCTGCGTCGAAAAAGCCGTGGCTGCGATCGACAAGGCCAATCGGGTCTGCATCTACGCTTTGAGCGGTTCGATCGTCATCGCCGAGGACGCCGCCTTCAAATTCGAACGGCTCGGGATCGATTGCCAAGTCTACGACACGGTCCACTCGCAAATCTTATCGGCGACGATTTTGAAGCCAAACGACGTCGCCATCTTCATTTCCTACTCGGGCGAGACCAAAGACATCATCAACATCGCCGAAATCGCCAATTCGCGCAACATCAACACGATCGGCATCACCAAATTCGGTGAGAATGCCCTTAGCAAGGTCTGCAATTTGACGATTCGCCACTCGTCTTTGGGCAAGGGCATGCGCAGCTTCTCGACTCGCTCGCGCGTCGTCCAACAAAACATCATCGACATCCTGTTCATGGCCTTGACTCAACGTCGGGGCGAATATTTGAAGCGGTACTACGAAATCTTCAATTACCCGCCGCAAGAAGAATCCAAGGAAGAAAAGAAAATACGCCTGGCCAAGAAGATTGTCTGATCTGCTAATTGATTTTTTAAAATTCGATTAATAATCGGTATCGAGGCATAAGTTGAAAACGGTCACCAACGGGGTGCCGTTTTCAATGAAGAAAGTTTCATTTTCGCCGGTTTCCAGGGTACGTCCCCGGGCGGAACCGTCGATGTAGTATTTCAAGTAAGCGGCCTCTTCCTCAATCGAGAAGGTTTCGATGTCGGAAATGTCAAGGATATCGTCTTCGGCCACCAGCGCGTCCGATTCATCGTACTGGCGGACCGTCAAGACGTCGATCGAAGCCACGAATTCGATCGTGACGTCAAATGAAACCAAATCGCGGATCGAATACGAGGAGCCTTCATAGGCGTAATGATTTAGATAGCCTTGAAATTTGGCGCGCAGGCTTCGGATCCTATTCAAGCCCCCGTGGTAATTCGTCACGATCGGATCACCGTCGACCCCCGCCATCGATATCGGCTTCAAGGCAAAGCCCATGAGCATGTCTTCGGGCAGGTCGTTATCGGCGTAGATAGTATGTGAGGCCGCGTAGACAAAATACTCCTGCCCGGCAATCGAGCGGTTGGAAATGTTCGTGTTCGCCCCTTCGAGATGGGGAATATCCGAGTCAAGGACCAGGTATGGGTAATCCGCGGAACCATCCATGTATTCATGGTAGAAATACCGGTATTCGTCGTCGGTGGTTTCGAATATCAAATCGTAACCCTTGATGGCGGAGGATTGGGCATTGTCCAAGATCACGGCTTGGCGCACTTCCTCGCCATAACGGTCGATGGCTAGGTAATCATGGGGATTCAAGGCGAAAGACCAATCATCCAGGTTGCGGAAGGTGACAAGACTCCAATCGAAAGACAGGGTTTTCTCCTCCTCGTCCTGGGTATAAGAAACCGTATAGCGGTCATCGATCAGGCTGACGGCGTCGAGGCAAATGATTTCGCTTGTTAAAACCGGGGTTTGGGCCCGTTTCAATTCGATGATCAGCCAGGTGGTCGAGGCCATCGTCAAGGCCAAGGCCACGATGGCGACGGCCGTCAGTATCCCAAAACGTTTCTTTTGGCGCCGATCGAACATTTTGACGCCTTGCTCGCCGAGCAATTCGTCGATCGAGGTATGAAAGAAAAGGGCCAGCGATTTAAGTAAATCAAGGGAAGGCCAACCTTGGCCTTGTTCCCATTTGGCGATAGCGCTCCGCGACACGTTCAGCCGCAGGGCCAACTCCTCTTGGGTCAAACCCAACCCTTCGCGCAACGTTTTGAGTTTTTGATTGAAATCCATTTTCACGTCCTCGGTCGAAGTAATTGTATGAATATTCCATGTTGATAATCAAGATACGAATCGTGTCAGGCCGAATATAATCGCCCTTATGCGGTTAGGCTGGCTCGGCGAAGGCGTTTCCATCCGTAAGTTTTTGAAAGTCGCTCCCAATCGGGGTATAATTTCTATGGAATTCGTACCCATCACATGGAGGCGAGCGAAAATATGGAAATGGTTGCCTATATAAAGGAAGCGCGAGCTCCCGGCTTTAAGCGAGTGATTAAACCGGTGCCTGAAGCCATCGGCGACGACGAGGCTTTGATCAAAGTCTTGGCGACCTCGATCTGCGGCAC
Source organism: Bacilli bacterium (assembly GCA_041652475.1). Taxonomy (GTDB): domain Bacteria; phylum Bacillota_I; class Bacilli_A; order RFN20; family CAG-826; genus UBA6120. Next base: position 39,735 of record JBAZHG010000002.1, on the reverse strand, counting down.
CGACGTCCACATTTACAAATGGGACCAATGGAGCCAAAACCGCATCAAGCCCCCGGTCACCGTCGGGCACGAACTATCCGGCCGCGTCATCAAAGTCGGATCCAAAGTCACCCAAGTCAAAGTCGGTGACGTCGTTTCGGCCGAAACCCACATCGTGTGTCACCACTGCGAGTTTTGCGCCCGGGGCGAGTACCATCTTTGCGAAAACACCAAGATCATCGGGGTGGATACCGACGGTTGCTTCGCCGAATACGTGAAACTGCCGGCCTGTAACCTCATCGTCAACAATACGAAGACCGATCCCAAATATCTTTCGATTCAAGAGCCGCTTGGGAATGCCGTCCACACGATGATGCAGTTCCCGATCGCCGGTAAAACGGTAGCCATCCTCGGCTGCGGACCAATCGGGCTCATGGGTCTCGACATCGCCAAGGCGCTGGGCGCCAAAAAAGTCATCGCCGTCGAAGTCAACCAATATCGGATCGACGCCGCCATGAAATTAGGAGCCGACGCCGTCATCAATCCCAAAAACGAAGACGTGATCAAACGCGTATTAGAAGAAACCGACCATGAAGGAGTCGACGTCGTGGCCGAGTTTTCCGGCTCCAAGACGGCAATCGAGGCCGCCTTCAAATACCTGAAGCGCGGCGGCAAGATGTCAATGCTCGGCATCGGGGACGGGAATCTCCAGATCGATTTTTCAAACGACATCGTCTTCAAAGGAATCAGCATTTACGGGGTGGTCGGCCGCCTCATGTTCAAAACCTGGGACCAGATCCAAACGTTGATCGCTTCCGGCAAGTTGCACTTGGACCAAATCGTGACCCACGTCTATCGCCTCGACCAAATGGAAGAGGCCATGGCGACGATGATTTCCGGCAACAGCGGGAAAGTGGTCCTCATACCTTAAGGAGAAACATATGGCCACCGTCAAAGAAAAACTTCAAGCCTTGAAAGACGCCGGCACCTATCGGGTCTTGCCGGTCAACTCCGGGCCCTGCGACGCGATGATCATCCTCAACGGACGCCCGGTCATCAATCTCTCATCGAACAATTATCTTGGTTTTGCCAATCACCCACGCTTGAAGAAAGCCGCCATCGAAGCGATCCAAAAATACGGGGTCGGCGCCGGGGCGGTCCGGACCATCGTCGGCAACATGGACATCCACGAACGGCTCGACGAAACGATTGCCAAATTCAAACATGAAGAGGCATCCGTCGTATTCCAATCGGGTTTTGCCTGCAATTCCGGGGTCATCCAAGCGGTGACCGGCGAAAAGGATTTGATCATATCCGATGAATTGAACCACGCTTCGATCATCGACGGAGTCCGTTTGTCGAAGGCTAGCCGCGCCGTTTTTAAACACGCCGACATGGCTGATCTCGAACGGATATTAATCGAAAAAAGAGACCAATACGAAGAAGTCTTGATCATTACCGACGGAGTCTTTTCGATGGACGGCGACATCGCCAACCTCCCCGAAATCGTCCGTTTAGCCAAAAAATACCAGGCTCAGACCTATGTCGACGACGCCCATGGTTCCGGCGTTCTGGGCACGGCTGGCCGGGGCACCGTCGATCACTTTGGACTGCACGGGCAGGTCGATTACATCATCGGGACTCTCTCGAAAGCTATCGGTGTCGTCGGCGGATATGTCTGCTGCTCCAAAGAAGCGCGTGAATATTTGCTTCATTTAGGGAGGCCATTATTATTTTCAACCTCGCTGATGCCGGGCGCGGCCGCGGCCATCATCGAAGCCTTCAAGATGCTCGAAGAATCGAATGAATACACCGTTAAGTTGTGGGACAACGCCCGCCACTTTAAAAAGAAACTCCTCGAAGCCGGGTTTGACATCGGTCGGAGCCAAACGCCGATTACCCCGATCATCGTCGGCGACGAAGCCAAGACGCTTCAGTTTTCGCGCGAACTGTTGAAACGAGGCGTCTTCGTGTCGGGGATTGTCTTTCCGACCGTACCCAAGGGTACCGGGAGAATCCGTTGCATGGTCAACGCTTTACATACCAAAACCATGCTCGACGATGCGGTCGCCATCTTGAAAGACACTGCCCAAGCGCTGCATATCATTTGATGGTTAATTGTTATATACGAGAAGATGCCGAGTAAATCAAAGCATCTTCTTTTTCTTGAGGATAAAGAAGGCTCCGAACGAAGCCAAGTTGACCAACACGACCGGAAGATTGCGGGTCCATACGTCTTTTTTGATGGTCGAATTCGAATCGGGGCTTGAATCCGGATCGCTATTCGAAGCGGGAAGAGAATTCCCGGTCGATGATGTTGACGGAGTGAAACTCGATTCGTTTTCGCTTGAAGAGGATTCGCTCGTGGATGATTCGCTTGAGGATTCATCTAATGAAGAACTGGAAGAATCCTGTGGGTTAGGAAATTCATATTCCAGATCGTTGGCCATTGAATAAACATTCAAATCGGAAATGGTCATTTCGGCATTGGCGCCTCCAACCGGAATAAACCAAACGTAACAAGTCTTGACGCCCGAAAAAGCAAAAGATGAATTGCGGGCTTGGGCGCTTTCTTCGACGTCGATGGTGACGACACCGGTATCCGAGGTTTCGCCGCTGAGGTAATAGCCCCAACGGTCGCCTCCGGCGACAAATATTTTGACCGCCCAACGATGCGAGACGGCCATAACGCGGAATTGAAGCAAGGCGAGTTTATCAAAATCGAGGCTGACCGGGCTTGTTCCGGCTACGCCCCAAGTATCGCTCGTCAATCGCAAGCGGACCCCGGATTCTAGTAGCGTGGCCGCGGCCCGGTAATTGTCGGAGCTGCCTTTATCGGGATTCGTGCCTCCGTTCCAAGCACTGTAAGCCGATTGGAACATGGTGGCCAAATCGGAGTCACCCGGAGGGTCTAAAACCGGAACCGTCGCATCGTCGATCACGATGACGCGCGTGTTTCTCGTTTCGATTGGAACATCGTTTCGCAGCGGGACGATGGTGATTGGTAGGTAGCCATTTCCGCTTCGGTTGATCGTTATGGAAACGGAGGCCGCATTTCCATCAACCTCGGCTTGGCCGATCAGGTCCGTCCCGGAATAGATGTCGATTTGGTCGGGTTTGACGAATTCGGGATAACTGGTGGCGATTTCAAGGCGATTGTCATCCGACAGAGGCAATGGACGCGAGGTGACCAACCCTGGTTGCACCCGGGCCGCGAATCGCCCATCGGCGAACATGCACCCGCCTTCGAATGTGATGGTCGCTTCGTTTGGAATCACGGCCATGACCGCGGCTTCTCCGCTTGGAAGCGCGAATGAGTATTTTCCGAATCCAATCGCATCGAGGCTTTGCCGCTGCCCCGACGTCACGTTGAAAAGGTAGGCGTCGTCAAGCGTGATTTCGATGTTTTGGTAAGTGTCATAGGGATTGTAGTAGAGGTAGGTTTCATAATCGTGGTCTTGAAAGAAATCATGGGCATTAAGATCGGTCCGCAAGACCCGGTTGACGTTAGTGGCTTCGATCGAAGCGAAAAAGCCGACGTGGTTGTTGCCGTAGCCGAAATCGGTCAAGGGACCCCAATCGTAATCAAGCGGGTCGCCCCATCCGGCCGGTGAATTGGCGGCGTTGTTTTTATTGATTTTCCGAAGTCCTTCATAAGCGATGAAAGAACCGGTTCCGTTCAACTCGGCCCAGTCATAACATGTTTGGTTATTCTCCGGCAAATAATCGGGATAATAGTATTTGGCGCTGTCGGAAACGTTAAGGATCCATTTTCCGATGCTGCGGGCGTACCCGGGGTGGTACTTGACCAAAGGGAAGAAACCGAGCGCGGCATCGAACGTGTTCATCATGAACGAGTAGCCGTCCCCGTCGGTCAGGCTGCCCATCAATCCTTGGGTGTTGTAGCCGCCCCAATTGGCGTTGACCATACCCCAACCGCCCCGGACGGCACTGGAGCCGTCCAAGGTCCAATTGATCATTTTGGTGACGTTGTAATTGGTGCCTTGCTCGAGATTCATGCGGGCAGCCACTAGTGGCGCAAAGTAAATCAAAACCTCATAAAACGGATTATAGCTGAGATTTGATAGGAAATTCATGCACCATTTAGCGCCATTTAAAAAATTGACGACATCATTTTCATATGCGGGTACGGCTTTAAAGTGGCTATAGGCCATATAGAGCACGAAGGCCATCCCGGCCGCCGCGTCGGGTTCGCTCCAGCCACCGGAGGTGAAGGTACCGTTCCGGATGCTGTATGACTTGCGGTCGCTGAAATTGGCGTTGGCTCCCCCGGCCGCCACGACGACGGCGTACCATTGCCGGGCCATATTTAACAGGATGTCTTCAAGATAGGCCCCATCATAATCTTGACGTTCGAGGTACATGCTGGCCAACGCCGTGAATAGGGAACTGGGGAGTAATTCATACCACCAGCTGCCCCCGGTGTTGCTTGAGCTGTTGTTCAAGACGACTTTTTCGCCATTATGGATGGCGTAGTAATTGACCATTTGCCTGACGTAATCGAGCGGAGCCTGGATGGAACCTTCGGGGGCGTAAGCGGTCATGTCGTAACCGACGAGGCTGGCCGACAAAACCGCGGCCAGGACGGCGATGCCTTCACCTCGCGATGTATCAATGTTCGGATCGTTCTTCATCCCAAAATAACTTGGGAAAGCCACGATTCGATTGCCTGATTCGCCAAAGTAAGCATCGACGTTGGGAGCCGTAGCCAACCAACTGACTGGCTGAACCCTGGGCGTGCTGTTGACGATGGTCGTCACCGTGTTCGCGCGGTTGAATAAGAAATCGATGTAGGTTTCGGTCTTGTCTTTCCAGTCGATGAACGAATAACCGGCCGGATTCGTCGAAAGGTTGTCCATCCTTGAGATGGCAATCGGCGAAAATCCGGCGGCGGCCATTGCTAAATAAGGCGCCGGTTTCGCATTGAGAAGACCGGTGGCGGTCAATACGGCGATTATTAAAATGAGAGGACGTTTCAAGATGGTTTGATGATCTAGTAAGCGCGGTTCTTTTTCCGTAGGTAGATGAAGGCCGTACCGGCTAACATTCCAACCGAGATGGTAATCATTAAAATCAAGGCCAAGTTGGAATTACTGCCGCCATTAACAGGCGGAAGAATCGGGTCATAGCTGTCGCTGTATGGTTCACCGGCGGAATCCACAACGAAGAGGTTTGCGGCCAAAGTTGGGTATTTTTCAACCATAAAGAGATATCGTTCCCGAGCGGCGACGATTTCTGAATCGGTGCCGTCGACCACGAAGTAATCCTTGGCGTCACCCGATAGGGTGGCATATTCACTCGCCAATGCCGACCAGTCGACATCATCCCCTTCGAGCGTTTCGCAATAAGGTGCGGTCTGCTCGAGGAAATATGAAGCGAAAGCAGCGGCGTCTTGGTTGTAGTTAACGGCAAACGACAGAGGTAAGCCGGTAATTAGTTCGGCGTTGTCGCCAGAACCGGTTCCGCCATATTCAGTGTCATACTGAGTGTCAGTAATCAATTGAACGTCGTCTAGCTTGCTGACAGCCCAAAAACTTTCACTTGACGTGACGTTATCGGCAAATTCAAGATAGTATTCTTTTTCATAACTGAGCGAAGTAAGGGTTAACATATGATTTTGCAGGGTGCCTTCGGCAAAACTGCTCGCAATATTTAATCTCTTGACATAGCGCAAAACCTCAATGTTGGTTCCGACCTCTTTTATCGAGACGAACACTTGCTTATCAAAGCCGAGTCTTCCAGCCCATTTGAAACTAATATGATCTAAGTCGGAAGTCACTTTAAAAGCGCTTGAGCGCAACACGCCAAGCATTGAGTCGCCGCCTTGGTTGCTAATCGCGGTGTTGGCATCCAATCTAAAGATGCCGTCGACGTTTGACCAACTGGACAAATCGGTGTCAAAATTCCCATTCGGTATCGAGGCGGTGGCCTCTCCGGCAAGAAGAATCGTCGGTAAGATGTTCACTGCAAGCTCATTTGCATGATAGGTTGGCTCATCTTCGTAATAGGTGATGAAACTATCGGCCGAAAGAATGCTCCAGTTATATGCGCTCGTGTCTGACAGCACGAAGTAAAGGGAAGTGCCTAGACTTGTCACGGAAGATAAATCGAAATAATACTGAAACAAGAATGCCTCGGCTTTCGTGATGTCGCTGCCACTACCGCCAAATTGGCGGTTGGCTTCGGTTCGATTATCGAACCACCGATTTCCGAATCGAGCCACTTCAATGTCGTCGGAGGATTTTTTAACCGAGACATAAGCGAATGAGGGAGCTTTTCCCCCACCGAGCTTAAAACTTACCCAGCCACTTCCACCAAGAATGAAATCGGAAGAACGAAGATAGCCCATGCGTTCCTCGGCTTGGTTCCATTTGATGGTGCCGGAATTTTTGTCGGCCAGACTAGTAATGCCTAATTGATAGTTGTCGTCACGATTGTACGTATAATTCCCATCAAAATAGGTGTATCCGTGCACCAGTGATTCATCGAAGGCGGCTATTCCCGATTCGCCTTTCCATAAAGTAAAGGCCTGCCACCCGGTCAAGTCGCCGTTTTCAAAACCCCCGTTTGGAATTTGATACGGGGTATGGGCGGCTTCGGCTTCGATTGGCCGAGGTGCTAAAAAGAGGAAAGGTAACATTATTAGTGACAGTAACAGGGTCTTTTTCATAAGCAATTCTCCTATATTTTTTGAAAACTAAGCTAATAGTTCCCAGAGTAACCGCGGCGAATCGCCGCTGAAATCCCAGATGGACAAACTATAGTTTGCTAATGATAACAGTTCGGATGAAGTCTTGCCGGTGATGCCGTCGCCCCGGCCGACCGGGTAATTGCCGATGCGGTCAAGCGACGAAATCGTGTTGTCGTAGTGGCAGGACACATAGATGGTGGCGATGGATCCTCCGGGGGTCACCCCGACGAAGGCTCCGGCGTGGACCGTGTCGCCAGCGGTATAGGCAATCGTCGTCATGGCGATTGAATAACGGACTTTGTTGTTGTAGCCTTCCATCCGTCCGACGAAACCTCCGACGTGGACGATGGCCGTTCCCGTCGCCGTGACCGCGCCTTTCGAATAGGAGTTTTCAATCGTGCCGCTGCCCATGTAGCCGACGAAGCCGCCGACATAGTTCGGGCCGGTCACGTCGATGTGGGCTTTGGATTCGGTGATGGTCAGATAGTTGTCGATCAAGCGGCCGATGAAACCGCCGGTCGGGCTCTGTTCTCCGCCGGCGACCTCGATGGTCCCGAGGGCGGCGCTTTTATGGATGGTCACCGCTTCGCTCGATTGGACGGCTGCCCCGATGAACCCGCCGCTGATGGCGTGTTCGCTTGCGATGGCTCCTTCATAGATGACCCTGGTATACGTCGACGAGGCGCTTTGTCCGACGATGCCGCCCACATTGGCGATGCCGTTCGTGGCAACGGCCGCGATGTCGATGGCGATATCAAGGTTGCTTAGGATGCTCGACTCGGCGCTTCCGGCTAAGCCGCCTAGATTAGGCTCAAAGCCGGTTAAGGTAACGTCGAAGGAACCTTCTAGTGAGAGGTTGGTGACGGTGGCTTCTTCCAGCGTGCCAAAGAAGCCGAGCGCGGTAGCGCTTTGACTCCCGGTCAGGTTGAGGCCGGAGATCGTGTGTCCGGCTCCGTTAAGGTATCCGGCAAAATCAATCGGGATCCAAGGCAGTGTCAGCGCGATGTTGTTCGCGAGCGTGTAGGCCCCGACGCTATCCATGGCCCGCAGTTCGGCCTCGTTCGTGACCAAAACGGCGCCGATAAAGACTTTTTCGCTCAATGGCGAAGGATTGTGGATGGCGGAAATGGCTTTGACTTGAAGGTAACTGTTAATCTGGGCCAGAATCTCGCCGCTTAAAACAAAGCTATTCACGGTCACGGTGTCTTCGAGTTCATCGTTCAAATAGATTTCGTATTCGGTCGCGTGGGCCACTTCGCTGAAGTGCAAAACCCCGGCTTCGATATATAGGTTTGTCGGACGAGCCAGCGTCAATGGGTCGATTGATAGATTGGCTTCGCCCCACGAGGAATCCAAATATTGATCCCCGGTGGCTTTTGCCTTGACGCGGGCGACGACCTCGCCCACGAAATCGAACCCGATACTGACTGTGTTCGTGTCGCTGGTGAAATCGTGTATTTCGTTGATTTCGATTTCATAAGAGCTGGCGTTGGCGACCGCGTCCCAAGACAGGAAGCCGTCGGTGTAGGTGATGTTCGTCGGGGTGGTCAGCGGCGCCTTAATCAGGAGCGGGTCGCTGAACGGGCTGGCGACGACATAGCCGTCGTTGCGTCCCGTGGCCCGGATTTGGGCTTGGCTTGGGGCGATCGTATCCAGTTCATAACTGGTCAACAAGGTGAAATGCTCGATGGTATCGATCTTGACCATATAGCCGGTGGCGTAAGTGACCGCGTCCCACAGGAGTTCACTGCCTTCTTGGCGGAAATTGCCCGGCGCTTCGAGTGTCAAAATGGCGGTGACGTTCGTCTCGGGGCTGTATGCGGTCGTTTCTTCGCCGCGATAAGCCCTGACGGCAATCGAAAGCGGCCCGAAATAGGAATCGGGCAGTTCGAATTCGTTAATTGGGGTTTGGTAATCGTCTTCTTGGTTGAGTTTGACGTCATAGCCTTCGGCCCCGGATACTGGCGACCAAGTGATGATTCGTCCGTCAAGGGCGACTTCGGATGGAACCACAAGCGGCAAATCCTGGCTGCTGGGGCTCGATGAGTCGGAAGAAGCGAGGGAACTGCTTCCACAAGAAGCAATCAGTGGCATGGCGACGAGCAAGGCCAGTAGCAATAAACGTTTTTTGTTCATGGGTTCAGCCTCCTTCATCGCGGCATGTGGGTGACGGTGGGCGTCACGGCCAGGTAGTGGGACGGATTATTGACGATTGAGGAAGTATCGTCCTCGCGGACATAACTCGTCAGGTAATAGTCATTGGGCAAATCGAGGATATTGTCGAGATCAATCGAAACCGAGATGGGAATCCCGGAACTGTACTTGCCTAAGTCTAGGGTTGAAAAATGCGGAACCGAATAAGAACTGACGGCCGTGTCCAGAAGGTTGCCGTCCAAGTCGCGGACTTCGAGCACGTATTCGATGGCGTAAGGCGTTTTCGTGCCTTCATAGCGTTTGTTCAAGGCCATGGTGCTGGCGGTGACTAGCGATCCATCATGGCTGTAAGAAGAAGCTCCGGCGCCGAAATCGGCCCGGGCGGTCGCCAAGCCGACATACATGTCGCCGGCTCCATAATACAAGTACCAGCGGCCTTCGTGGCGGATCATCGAATCGGCGAACATGCAGCCGTTCGGGAACAGGCCGTAATCGATCTTGTTGGTGTCGGTCGGGTACATGGTCGGCTCGTCGAGGTCGAGACGGACGTTCGTCAATTCAAACGGGTTGCTCTTGGTCGTCTTCAAGACTCCGAGGGCATAGAACCAGTCGGTGACGTTCGGCTGCTCTTTTTCGATGTTGGGATCGGACAAGACCCCGCCGCCGTACATCAGATAGATGTCTTGGTCGTCGGGACCGTAGATGTTCGTCAAGGCCATGCACGATTCGTTGCCTTTGGTCAAATCCTCGATGTCGTTAGTCCCATAACCGCCGGTGTCGATGTCGATGATGTCCTCGGCGGCGATGTTCATCACGTCGGTGGTGAAGCCGATCCGGGTGTAGCTGCCGTCCTTCATGTACATCATGTAGACCTCGCCGTGCTTCCCGGGACGCGGATCGGGTATTTTGACGGCGTTGCCTTCGGGATCGGTGATGAAGGTGCCCGATTTGTGGGCGTCGCCGTAATTGGGGGCCAACCGGCCGGCTTCGACCTTGGTGAAGGTTTCGAAATCGGTGGTGTAAACCATCCCTTCGCGGGTCATGCTATAGTCATACGTCGTGTAGGTGATGTAATAAGTCGTCACCCCGCCGCGGTTGGGGTCGTTTTTGATTTTGAACATGCGCGGGTCTTCGAGCCCGCCGCCTGCCTCGAAATTATAAGTCGGCCAGGCAATCGGGTTGTTTTCGCCGCGGGTGAAATGTACGCCATCGTAAGAATATGCGTACGAAAGCGTCGACATGTGGCCGAGATCGTAGCGCTCGCCGAAATAGGTGTCGAAACGGTCGGGGAGCTCCGACCGGTAGATCATATGGAACATGGCCCGGTCCTCGTCGTAGATGACGGCCGGATTATAGGTTCCGTAAGATTCGAATCCGGGGATGTCCCCGTCGGCGATGCTGGCCATGTTGGTGACTTGGCCTTCGGCTTCGATCGGATAGCCTTGCGGCGCGAGAATCAGCCCTCCGTCGTGCAGGGTGATATTGCTCATGCTGGCCCAGGCCGGGGAGTTGTAGGAAAATTCCATCGGGCGACCCAAAGGCGCGGCGATGATGGATGACCAATCGAACAATTCAAACGAATAGATCGAAAAGGTCGATTGCCACGGGTAGCGTCCGGTTTTCTTCGTCGTCTCGTGAGTCTCGCGCTGGACCAGTTCCACCTTGATGAAACGGGTCGTCGCTTCGGCCTCGAGCTTGAAAGTGTCGACTTCGCCGAGCCCGGCTTCGGTCCCGGCAAGGAGCGTCCACCCCTCATCGGCGCGAACGGGTGCTTCGCCCGTCGTTTCCGGATGCCCGTAAATGCGGAAGATGCGGGCAAAGGACACTTCCCAGCGGATTTTGAACATGTCGAAAGTCTGGGTCGAGTTCAAATCGATCAAAAAGTATTGGTCGTCGGCCACGGAGGAAGCCCAGCGGGTATGCGCTTGGAGGTCAAGAATAGCTTGACCTGGCAATTGGGCGGGGTTCTCGTTGCTGGAGACGAATTCGACGGTACCCGAAGTCCCAAGGCTTTGCGGTCCGTAGACTTCAAAGCTATAAAAGGAATAACCATATTCCAAAGCGCGGCTGACGCCTTGGAAACGGACAAATTTGGTTTCGAGCCAATTCGGGAAGACGATTTCGTCTTTCTGGCTGTTGTCCTTGCTGACCGTGGCCACCGTCGTCCAATCGATGGCGTTCAGCGACATCTGGAGGAGATACTGGCTGGCGTAAGACGCTTCCCAGTCGATAACTACTTTGCCGACCTTTTCGAGGGAACCGAGGTCGACGTAAAAGTAGGCGTCGTTTTCCTTGGCGGCGGCATAGCGCGTCCCCGGGTCGGCGTCGACCGCTTTGACGTTCGTATTCTCATCGGTGTGGTCGGTGGCCACCACCCGGCGCTTATAAGCCAAATCGACGCCATAAAGCCGTTCGCTCGCCTGAGTCGGCAGCGGCAGGTTGATGGCCGTGACCGTCAACGTTATGATGGCCAAGAGGCCGAATAGCGGTTTGTGGGTGTTCATGATAGCTCCTCCGTGATGAGATCGATGTTCAGTATTTCGGTCAGGTACAAATGGGCGTATAGGGCGCACGGCCAGGTAAACCAGTCGCGGCTGTATTGGCTGGGGTTGTCGGCGTTGAAGGCTTCGTGCATGACGTAGGTTCCCGCCGTGGTCGCCGTCATGTAGGAAATCATTGTCTCGATTTCCGCGGGATCCTCGCTCGTGAGCCCTTGCATGGCGAGGGCCATGTGCCAGGGTACCGGCGTCGCCGGATGGGGGTTGGCCCCTCCGATGCCGTCGTGGGGATCGCCGATGCCTTTTGCGTAGGTTCCCTCGTAATAATAGGGGTTGCCGCTACTCAAGGCGAAGGCGCGGGTGTTTAGATAGGTGGCGTCGTCTTTGGGGGCGTAGCCGAGCCACGGTATCGCTAGGAGGCTCGGGATGTTGGCCGCGTCCATCAAGAGCTTGCCGGAAGAAGAATTCGCGTCGCTCGCGAAGCCGTTGACCTCAAAGGCGTACATGCGGCCGTAAGTCGGATGGTTGTAGACCCCGTAGGTTTCGATGGCGGAGCGGACTTCGCTGGCCATGGTCGCGGCGCGCGCGGCTGTCTCCGGCCAGCGGCCGAGCGCGGTTAAAAGGTCGGCCATCTTTTCGAGCGTAGCCACGGCGAATATGTTGCCGGGGATGAAGAATTTGTAGTAGCAGACGTCGTCGCTCGGGCGGTAGCCGCTCCAAATGAGGCCGCTAGCGGTATTCACTTCGTGAGGGCCGGCGTCGCGGTCGGATTGATTCGAAATCCGATAATTGGCGTCGTCATGGTCGCGTTCTTGGTCAAGCGTGTCTAGTACCGCGGTCAAGGCCATCCAGAAGAAACGGTCGTAGATCGAGTCGTCGCTAGTGATCCGATAGTATTCGTAGGCGAGCCATAACGGGTAAATCAAAGAATCGATTTCGAATTTGAGTTCGAAGACCGATCCGCCCGGGTTGTAGGCGTTCGCGTATTGTTCGCGGCGAAGGAATTCGAACTGCTGCCGCAATAAACCCTTGACCATGATCCGGACGTCTTCGTCGATCGTCATGAATTGGAGGTAGGGCAATACCTGGGCCGAGGAATCGCGCAGCCACATGGCATCGATGTCGCCGGTGATGATGAAGGTGTTGCCGTTTTTGTAGTAGTTCATGACGCTAGGCCAAGTGCCCTTGGAATTCGAGATGCCGTCAATCGAAGCGTAGAAAGTTTTGTTGACGGTGGTGCGGGTGGTCGCGTCTTCGATCGCGGCGATGCGTGGGTCGACATAGGCGCGCATGGCTTGATAAGTCGGATTTTGCTCGATTCGATCGAGCAGGTTATAGGCGATTTCGTCATTGACGGAAGGCCAGGCCGCATAGTGGGTGACGATGGCTTCAATCGTCAATAGTCCCCAATCGCCGCGGGAATTGTCGACGAATTCCAAATACAAAGCCAAATTTTCATGCTTTGATAGATCGACGTGATACAAGTGGGTATTTTCCTCGTCGGCGTCTTTCCAGCGGTCGGAGTAGGTGCGGAACACTTCCTCGTTGGTGCCGACTTTCTTAATCGACATATAGGTGAGATCGGGGTGTTTGGTCGCCCCGAGCCGGAAGGACATGAGGTTCAACCCGGCGACCTTGAAGGCGCTTGAGCGCAAGACGCCGATCTTGGTTTCGTCGGGGCGGTTGCTAAGCCGATTCGAACTGTTGATGTGCGAATCGCGGTAGACCCCCGTTTCGCCGATGACCGAATAGCCGGCCAAGGTCTTGGTGCCGAAATTGCCGTTATATAGCGAAGCGGGCGTTCCCGCGTAATCGGTGAATAGCGGCATGATGTTTGGGGCTAATGTCCGACCGGCGAGGTCGGGCGTCGTTTCGTGGTAGCTGGTAAAACCGTCGAAGGTCACATATCCGTGATTGGCCGTCGATTGGTCGACAACGCGTACGCGGGCGAGCCGATCGCGGTGGGCCGACAAATCGACGTAATAATCGACCATGTTTTCGACCCGGTAGTCGACGTAGCCGCTCGCGGGAAGGTTGAACCGGCTGTTCCCGACCCGGTAAAACTCGATTCCGGTCGTCGCGTCGACGAAAGAGATGTAAGTCAAAGCCTGGAGGTAGGCGCCGCCCAATTTGAAGGTGAGGTAACCGCTCCCGGCGATCTCGAACACGCTCGACTCGAGGATGCCTTCAAGGTTTTCGTTGGTGCCTCGGTAGAAATAGGTGCCTTCTTTATTATAAGCAACCGAGCCGTTGACTTGGGTTTGGGAACTGACCCCGCCACTAGAAAAAGCTTGTCCGGAGACGATCGTCCAGCCGGACAGGTCGCCGGTCTCAAGACCGCCGTTTTCAATCTCTTGGACGATCGGTTCCTCGCTCGAGGAACTTTCGCTTGAAGACGGAGAACTCGAGGAAATGGAACTGGAACTACTTTCGCTTAGGGAAGATTCCGAGGAACTCGAGGCGCACGAAGGCAAGACGAAAACGGTCACGAGGGTCCCAAGAAGCAAGCATTTTTTACGCCAAGTCGCGAGCATGGTCAATCCTTTCAATAATTGAGGTTCCGGGCCATGAGCGCGTAGGTGACGCTCGGCTGATCCGGGTAATAGGTGATGACATTGTCAATGAAGAGAACGTCCCAACTGCCGCTGCCATTGTCGAGGACTTCGAGGTAGCACGAATCGTTCATATAATCGCTCAGGTCGAGGTAATAGGCGAGCATGGTGCTTCCGTCGTGCCGTGTGTTGGCAAAGCGGAATAACTCTTCGTTGGTGCCCGCATGTCGAATCGAGACGAAGGTATCCTTGTCGAAACGTGATCCTTGCCCGGCCCCGAGCTGCATCGAGATGAAACCTGAGCCGTCGACCCGGAACAATGACGAGCGGATCAAACCCCGGGAGGCATCCCCGCCTTGATTGCTCTTCAATAAGCCGTTATCGGCCCGGAAAGTGTTGTCGGGCACGTTCCAGCCGCTGGCCGATGACGCCGACCAATAGCTCAAGTCGGCGAAAGTACCATTCGGGACTTGGTTCGGGGCGATGTCGGATAAAAACGTCGGCCGGATGTCGATGGCGTCGATCCCTTCCGGAATCGAAGCGTGATACGTCTCGACGTTGTCAAAGGTCAAATAATCCCAGTCGTGGCCCCCGATATCGATCAATTCGACGTAAAGCGATTGACCGAGCTGCGCCGACAAATCGGCTCGGTAGGCGACGAGGTTTTCCCCATAATAGGACAAAAGCCCGGAGGTGACGTCGAAACTCGAATTGCCGTAGCGGCCGACTTCAACTTGATCTTCGGCCCGTTTGATCGACACATGGGACAAATCGGCTTCTTGGCCGGCCCCGAGCATGAAGGTGATATAGCCGCTCCCGCCCAAAACGAAGGGGCGCGAAGCCAAACGGCCGATCCGCTCTTCATAAACGGTTCGGGCGATGGTCCCGGGACGGGCTAAGAGGAAATTCCCGTCCGCCCCATAAGGGACCTCGCCGATCAAGGCTTGGCCGTTGGGGACGATCGCCTCCTCGGTGAAAGATTGAAGGTTGGCTTCCCCTTTGAATATCGTGCGGGCCGTCCATCCAAACAGGTCGCCGGTTTCAAACGAGGCGTTAGCGACCCGATTCAAATTGTGGAGGTCGATTACGTCGAAAGAAAGAATGGCGCTTCCCCGCGTGGTCATGAGCGTGAGCTCATAGATGCCGGGGGCAAGCCCGACCAAATAGTTGGGCAATATGGTAATCGTGTCCGGGCCGACTAGATAGTCGCCTTGGGCGATGCCATGGCCTTCGATATGGGAAATCGCGCCGATTTCCTCAACGTCGTAAAGGTATTCGAGGGTATTAAGAGCGTCAAAGTCGAACGTGGTGGTCACCGGGGTGACCGCGAGCGTCGTTTCGCTCGACGATGATTCGAGGCTGGACGAAGACTCTCCGGATGACGTTTCGCCGCTGGACGAAAGGCACGACGTCAACATGACGAGGGTCAAACCCAGCAATGCCATGGGAAGGTGTCGTTTCATTTTGACGGCAACTCCTCGTACTCCAAGAACGGATCTTCAATCACGGCGTAATGGGCCTCGGCGTCCGAAAGACCGGTGTAAAGCGTCGCCGTCTTGTTTTTGTGACGGACCAATCCGCCCACGAACACGACGTCGGTCAAGTCGGGCCGTTTGGCGGCCCCGGGGGCGAAGTCGGCCCGTTCGCAGATGATTTTGACGGGGGTGTGCTCCAACGTTTTGGGATTCAAGGCGAAGGTCATCCCGTAGTAATGGCGGACATAACCCTCGGACATGCGGGCCACGTGGCCGAGAATCCCGAGCCAGCCGTTCTTCAAGCAATGAATTTGGTTGGCCCCACCCCAGTGGTCGTCGTCGAACAGGTCTTCGATCAAAGGGGCTTTTTCGATCAACTCGGCGGTGATGCCCGACAAATCGGGGCTGGTCGTGAAACCGATTTTGCCCCATTTGGCGTTTCCGCCTTGAGGCCGCGACATCACGTAATAACGGCCGCATTGGGCGAGGCGGACGTCCTTCATTTGCATCGGGGCATAGATAACTGGTTGCAGGTCGTCGAGGGATTGGCCTTTGTAATAGACGGTCCGCCAGCTGGTGATGCGGCCGGATTCGTCGGGATAGATTTCGGTGCCCCCGACAAGGAGAAACCCGTCGATGAAGGCGACGCAGGGATCTTGCAGGTTATTGAGGGTGAGGGGCAGGGCTTCGTAAAGATCGATGCCGACCCGTTTGAAGAAACGGACCGAGGAAAGTTCGCTGTCGCGGGGTTCGACCCGACCGGCGATGTATTCCTGGCCGCGCCAGGTGAAAGCCCGCGAGATGTTATACACATCGACCGCGCCGGACAAACCTAAGAAATGAAGCCGTTTGGTGGTAACGATGCCCGGACGGGAGCGATGGCTTTCTAGCAGTGAATCGAGATTCAATTTGAATTGGCTCATAGTGGTTTATCCTTTGATGCCGACGCCGGCGATGCTTTGAAGGAACTTTTTCTGCATGAAACTGAATAAGAGGACAACCGGGATCATGGCGATGAGGCTTGCCACCGAGACGTAGTTCCACGGGACGAGGTAGGAACTGGAACCGCTCTGGTAGAAGTTTTCGAAAATTGAGATGCTGTTGGCCATGACCCACGCCGATTTATCCGAAATATAGAGGGCCGGACCATACAAGTCGTTGTAGGTGCCGACGAAGTATAAGAGGACCACGGTGACGATGACCGGGACGTTCAATGGCAGGACGATCTTAAAGAAAATCGCCACTTCGCCATAACCGTCCATGCGGGCGGCTTCGATCAGGGGTTTGGGCACCGTTTGGAAAAACTGCTTGAACAGGAAAATCATGAAAACGTCGGTTCCGAACCAGGCGGCGATCCATAGCGGGATGTAGGCGATCTCCTTGAGCCCGGCGTTGACCATGAACTCGTAAATCGGGATGCCGAGGAGTTCGCCCGGAATCATCATGGTTGAGAGAAGAATGAAGAAAATGACGTTCTTGCCCGGGAATTTGTACATCGAGAAGGCGTAGGCGGCCATCGAGCAGGTCAAGACGGTCCCAAGCGTCTTCATCAGGAAAATGAACATCGTGTTCAGGAACATTCTGATGATCTGGTAATCGGGATGGGTGATTACAAACTTGATGTTTTCGAACAAGGCGAACGTTTGGGGGAACATCGTCGCTTGGGTCGAGGCTTCGTCGAGGTCTTTCATGGCGGTGATGATCAGGTAATAAAGCGGCAAAAGGGCGACCAGGGCGAAAAGCACCAAAAAGACATAGGTCATAACCTTTTTACGGTTACGAGAACCGGGAATGGTCATCAATTTATGGTTTTGCTTCAAAACCGCGGCCATCTCAAGTCACGTCTTTCTGGACGTACAATTTCGACAAGAGGAAATTGAGTCCGGTCAAAGCCAAGATAATCAGAAAGAAGATCCACGCCATGGCGGCGGCATAGCCGAGCCTAAACGGCATGTTGAAAGCCGTCATGAACATGTATATCGGGAAAAGCAACGTCGAATTGGAGGGCCAGCCTTGGCCGTTGCCCATCACGAAGGCGAGCGAAAAAGCCCTTAATCCGTCGATGGTGATTAAAATCACGTTGAAGAACAGCATCGGGGTGATGAGCGGAAGGGTGATTTTGAAGAACTGCTGGACTTTGGAGGCCCCTTCGAGCTCGGCCACTTCGTAGTATTCCTCGGGGATGCCTTGAAGGGCGGCCAAGAAAACCAGCATCTTGACCCCGAATCCAAACGAGGAAATGATGATCATCGTCATGAGGGCCGAATCGGGCGAGACGTGCCATAAAGGCGGGTTGGCGACGCCGATCAATTCCAAGGCTTGGTTCAAAAACCCGGTCAAGGGGTTGAATAAATTCTTATAAACGGCCCCGACGGCAAAGCTCGGGATGATGAACGGCAGGAAATAGATCGTGCGGAAGACCCCGATGAACTTGACCCGGGAATTCAACAACAGGGCCAAAATCAACGAGGTGACCAAGACGAAACCTCCGCTGACGAGGGCGAAGACCAGCGATTGCTTGATCGAAAGGGCGAACAAGGGATCCTTCGTCAAGGCGTATATATAGTTATCCCATCCGAGGTATTCGGGATTGGTGTCGAAAATCGTTTTGTCGGTCAGGCTCAAGACGAAGGTTCTGATAATCGGATAGAGGTAGAACAAAAAGAAGCCGACGATGGCCACCCCGCCGAAAAGCAGGAAGTACTTGTAATTCCGGTGGAAGTTTTTCTTGAAGGTCAATCGGTTGGCTTTGACAGTCATAGGTCATCCTTGTCCATACAAAGAGGCATAATAGGCGTCGACGTTGGCTTTGACGCGGTTCAACACTTTGGTGACGTCGGTTTCGTTGGAACCGCGATCGTCCACGTACATGAGCCGATAGATGTCGGCCATGACGATCTCGCGCATCACTTTGGAAAAGTCTTTTTCGTTCGGGAGGGTGACGGCTTCATCGATGGCGTCGAACAAAGCCGAAACGTTGATGTCTTTCTGCATTTCTTCCGGTAAGGAAGCAATCAGGTTTTCCATATCCTTAAGAGCGCCGACTTTCCCGAATTCGTACATCTTCAAGGCCCCTTGGGGACCGGTCCACATTTTCAGGAACGAAAAGGCGGATTCAGCCTTGCGGCTCCTGACCGAAATGCCAAAGGCGTCGGCCGAGATTTCCCCACCGCGGGCTTCGGGTCGATTGGCCGGTTTCGGCAGGACTTGGATGTCCCAATCGAGCCCAATCGCGTCATAGGAGAACCAATCGCCCATATGGCCGCCAAAAATCATCGCCACGTTGCCGCCCAAGAACGAGAATCCGCCGACGTTTTCAGTGGCGTCGGGGGCAAATTTTGTCTCCGGATCGCCCATGGATTTCTCGCGGAAGAATTCCGTGGCGGCGATGCCTTCGGGCGAATTGATGGCGCAGACGTGGTTGTTGCTGTCGGGCGCGTAGAAAGTGCCGCCCATTTGTTGGACGTAGACGTACCATTCGCCCCACCAGGTCAACTGCGTTTCGGCGCCAAATGAGGAATACTCGATGTCTTCGCCGGTCCCGGTGTAATCAGAAAGGACGACCCCGGCCGTTTGATAATCGTCATAGGTCCAATCGCTTTGCGGATAGACGCTATCTTCCGTGCCCAGCCCGAGAGCGGTCCTCAATGCGCCGGCTTTTTCGTCAAACATCGTCTTGTTGTAATACAAAAGCGAGGTGTTAATCGAAGTCGGAAGGGCATAGAGGCTCCCGTCGATCGTCAAGGCGGCGATCAGGTTGTCGTAATAGTCGTTGACGTCCAATTCATCGTCGGATTCGATTAAATCGGTCAAGTCTAAAAGCGAGGGTTGCATCGAGGTGACGACGACGGTGCTCGTCTTGATGATGTCGGGTTCGTCTCTCGTCCCGATCAACTTGCTGATGTCTTGTCCGTAGGTGGCGTGGATTTCAATCCCGGTTTCTTCTTGAAACAAGGCAAAAAGTTCGTCATAACGACCTTCGTCTTCAACGTCGAGGGCGATGTTCAAGTCTTGGTCGCCGGAGGGCCCGCATGAGGAAACAAGCGGCATCAGCACCAAGAGCGACAGAGGAAGCCACATCAATGTTCGTTTCATGCCACTTCCTCCAAATTGTCAAACAGTTCCTGATAGGTCAAATGGCATTTGGCCACTTGTTGGTCGCAGGCGCCGTAGTAAATGTCCAAGCCGTCTTTTTCGGCCACGAGGCCGCACGAAAAGATGACGTTGCGGACGAAACCGTCGATTTCATAAGGTTCGCTCGGTTGCACGAGCGGTTCCTTGCTGCGTTTTAAGACCCGGGACGGATCGTCCTTGTCGACTAAAAGGGCAGCCAGATGGTAGCGATGGTACTTGTCGGCGCTATGGTAGATGACGACCCAGCCTTGGTCGGTCAAAAAGGGGACGCAACTTGCGCCCACGCGGGTGCTCGAGCCATAGCCGACGCGGGCCGAAGTCAAGGCGACGTGCTCGCCCCAATGGAGCAAGTTGGTGCTTTTGGCCACCCAGATGTCGAGCTTGCCGAAGTCGCTTGTGCTCGGACGGTGGTAAGCGTAATAATAACCGCCGATTTTCTTTGGGAAGATGACGGTGTCTTTGTTGTCGAAGGGAAAGATGTTGCCCAAGCGGGTGAAAGTCTTGAAATCGTCGGTCACCATCAAGGCGGCGTTGATCCCGAAGGCGCTCACGGCCGTGTAGGTGATGTAGTAGCGGCCATCGATTTCGGTGATGCGCGGATCCTCGATGCCGTATTCTTCGTAAATGGTGTCCGGCAAGACCGGTTTTTCGTCAAAATGGAAATGGATGCCGTCGCGGCTGCGCCCGACCCGGAAATGCGAAATCGAAGTCAAGTAGTTTTGATCGTGGTTGCGGATTACCCGGGCGTCGGACAAATCGTAGTTTGGATCGTTGATCGGTACGTCTAAAAACATGTATTGATGGCTTCGATAGACCGGAATCGTCACGCGCTCGCGACTCGTATCGCGCATGGTCTCGGCCACCCGGGCCAGCATGATCGTTTCTTCGCCAAGCTTGACGATGCCCGGATTGAAAATTCCGAGGACGCGAAAATCGGGGCGCGACGGGGCGATGTCTTGTCTGGCGACGAGCAGTTGCTTATTCATAAGCTTACTCCATCAAGCGTGTATATTTTCAAGCGATCAAGCCGCATTTCGGCGTTGGAGAATTGGGCGCCGATGTCGCTGCCGTTGACGACGAGGTAGAGGCGGAAATGATCATAGCTCGGCGTGAAGGTGACCGTGTGCTGGCCGATGACGTTGCCGGAGGCGACCTTAAGCGGGTTGGAACTGACAACGGTCGTCCCGTTGGCTTGATAATAAATGACTTTGATTTCCCACATCGTCTTGACGTATTCGTTCATTTGGTTGAGGGCGGTTACGTTCAGAAGCATTTGGACCGGGGCACCCCCGGCGTCGTAAACCGAACTGACGATGCCCCCGAAACAGTACTTGGCTTCGGGATATTTGTTTTGCTTCATGACCAATTGGCCGCTTTCGATCCGAATCGAAGCCGGGCTCAGGGCATGGATGACGGCGTTTTCGGTTTGTTTGGTCCGATCGGGGACCGTCCATGAGTCGGGATCCATGAAATCGGCGGGTTGATTGTCGGCCAAAAGCGAGGTAGCCTGAATCGCCAGCCGATACTTATAGACGTTGCCGTTTGAACGGACGACAATCGCTTCTTCGACATAGGAGCCAAGCCGCGCCCATCCTCCGGAATTGGCGGCGTAGGCCACCCCGAGCGACCCGGCGTAAGATTCGCGGTACAAAGCCCCGTCGATGCGGCGGTACACTTCGGAACCCGACCCGCCGGTCAGCGTGGCGGCTATTTTGGAAACGCTCCCGTCGAGACGGGCTTGGGCTTCATTCACATGGGCGGTCACTGTCGCGTCGAAGTAATTTTCAACCATGAACAATCCGTCGACGGCGACATGATGAGATACCGCCGCCATGGTGGGAAAGGTCACCTCTTGGGCGATGGAACCGCCCCAAGTGGTCTTGAACAAATCAAGGAAAGCCTCGCTGTCGAGGGAAGAACCCCCGTATGTCAGCTGGTTGAGTTCGGTTTTAAGCAAGGATACGTCTTCAAAGCCGCTCGTGACGTTGACGGGCAAAAGGGCTTGTTTGCTTTGGTCGACGCGCGATTTGGCGCTGATGGTGGCCGTGCCGACGCTCAAGAACGACACGACTCCGTCGGAATCGACGCCGGCGACGCTCGGGTCGCTTGAAGACCAAATGATTGATTGGTCGGTAATCGTTTCTGGGGCGATTTCGGCCGAAAGGGTGACCGCCGGGCTTCCCTTGAGTTTTTCAAGGGTCCCGCCGCTGATCGCGCTTGAGGAGATGGTCACGCCAGTCACCGCCGGCTGATTGTTGTAGATGGCGATGTGGTCGAGGACCAACTCAGCCGTTTGCCGTTCGCCGTCGGGACCTTTCGCCAAGATGTGGAAGGTGCAGTTTTTTACTTGGTTTTTGTATTTCCAACCCGAGACGTAACCGGGATCCGGCTGCGTGTTCCGTTCGCGGTATTTGGTCGAAAGCATGGCATCGACCACATTGATGGATATCAGTCCGGGCGTTCCTTCGTCGGACAAGACGTAATAGTATTCGATTTCGCCATCGACCGCCAGTTTGACGATGTACTGGGAATAGCTGCTGACGACTTCCATTTCGAAAATGACCGCTTTCGAGAAGTCAAGGTCGAGGACCGGGGTTTGGACCCCACCGTAATTGTCGAGGCTGGCGTCGACGTTCCAAATGACGACCGTGTCCGTGCTCGATTGGTAATTGGCGACGCCGGCCGGGGTCCCGCTTCCAAATAAACGGATATCCTCAGCTTCGTAATAGACGCTGTTTTTATCCCAAATCGGCGAATGGGAGGTCGTCCCCGAGGTTATTTCGCCGCTACTGGAACCGATGAGGGAAGAAACCGAACCGGTGCCGTCTGAGCCCGAGGAACCATCGCAACCGCTGATGGCGAAGGCTAGGGTCAACAAAGTCAAAAGCGTGAGTTTTTTGTTCATCATACCTATTACCGGCACACGACCCGTTTGGTCACGTAGTCGTGACGCCCAAGAGCCGTCGTTATTTCAATTTTCATGGTGTAATCCGTATCCGGAAGGTTGTCTTTATCATAGCGGAAGGTGGTCACCGGAATCCCGTCGTACGCTTGGATGTCGCCAAACGAGATCGACATCGATGTCACTTCGTCGCCTTCAGGGGCGACATAGTCGATGGCGATGTCGCTCGAGGAAGTCAATTCCTGCTTGGTGCGGAGACCGGGCAACGTCACCGATGGCTTGATGACCGTCAAAATCTCGTCGTCATAGACAACGGCATCGGCGATTTGAAGCGGAGCGGCTTCGCCTGGCAAAACAGCGACGACGAGCGACGCCGATGCGGGAATCGCAAGATTGACGGATCGGGTCACGTTGCGGGCCAAAATCGAATTCGAAGCCAAGTCATACAGTGAATAGTCGTCGCCTGATCCCTCAAAAACGATGGTCGTGTCAACGTCATAGGGATTGTAGAAAAGATAATGTTCGTAGTCGTTGAACCCGAAACTGTCGGTGGCGTTCAAATCGAGTTTCAGGATGCCTTTGACGCTAGTTTCTTCGACGATGGCCCCGAGGGCTCCGACGAAGGCCGAGCTGTACACGCTTAAATCCGAGGGCTGCGAAAACATCGTCGTGGCGTCGCCCATGGCGTAACCGTTCACTGAGTTGTAGTTGTTGCGGAAGCCTTCGTACATCAAGGCCCCGTTCAAGTCGAAGGGGAGGTAACTGTTCATCGATTGATGGGAAAGGCTATGTTCTTGCGGGAAGAAGACCCGAGCGTTATTGACGAGGTTGACCATGTATTTGCCAATGGCATCACCATAGCGCGGATCATATTTGACAAGCGGCGCGAGCGTGCTGGCCAGATGGAATGAATTCATGGCGAAGGCGTAATCGCCGGCTTGGCCGACCAGGCCATTGACGGGATAACTGCCGAACGATCCGTTCATGACCGCCCAGCCGGAGCGGAACGATGAATCGCCGTCAAATAAATAATCAATGAATTTGCCGACGTCGTAATCAGTCCCGTGGCGGACATTCAAGACGGCCGCCACGTACGGGGCGTAATCGGTCAAGGCCTCATAGTTCGGGTTCTTCTGGTAATCCTGCAGGTAGTCGAGCACTTCGCGGCAGCCGTCGAGGTATTTCGTTTCACCGGTGATTTGATAGGCAGCGTAGAAAATGAAAGCCAAACCACCATTGGGCGGTTCGATATGGCCGCCGGTGACCGTCGGCGACTCCAAAACGACGTTATAGCCGACGAATTCATAGTTTGGGGTTTCTTCCTTTACGAAATAAGGCAAGGCCTCGAGCCATTGGTCGGCTCCGTTGATGACCATTTCACGCATGTAAGGCGTGGTCGGATAGAGGTCGTAAAGGCGGGTAAATAAGATTTGAGGGAACAAATCGTACCAAAAACTTTGCCCTTGGACGCCGTAATTGTGAACTAATTTCGTGCCGGTGTCGTAACTTGAAAAGGTCATTTCCACGAAATCGTAGAGGCGATCGTCGAATGGTTGGCTTTGCTTATCAATGCCGGCGAAACTGCTCCCGAGGACGCTGGCAATCGTCGTCATGGCTTCGCTGCCAGAACTGGCGACGCGGTTGTCGCCGACATAAGTTGGTAGACCAAAGGTCCGCCGGAGATAGCCGGTTTCCAAAGGATTGTAGTCCTCGGGCTGGCGCGGCTGATCGAGCCAATAACCCATCGGTTGCCAAGTCGAAGGATCGTTAGCCCGATAATCGGGAAAGACAACTTCGGGATTGGAGGCAAAATCAAAAACGACTTCATCTAGGTCATGGGCTGCCTGTTTGTAGTCGTAATAGCGATATGAAGAGGGAATATTCGGAAAGCGAGTTATTTTTTCGACTTGCTTGGCAAGGTGACGACCGCGGGGGTAGAAAACCGGCGCCGCCTCACTGGAGGTTTCGGAACTTGAAAATGAATCGACGGACGAGCCGATTGAGGAGGTGCATCCCGCGAGCATAAGCATAGCAATGCTTATCAGTATTGATGAGGTTCGTTTTGCTTTCATCGTTTGCCCTAATACTTATTCAGTATAGCATAGTGAAAGCGGTTTCTATAAAAATTTAATGCTTTATTAATGGAAAATTAATCGGATATATTAACCTGTCTTATGAATGATATCGCGGCATGCTTGCGCGGTTATATGATAAAAACCAAATTTGACCGCTAGACGTTCGAGGGTTCGAGGGTCTTCACTGAATCCCGCTCGACCAAATGAGAACGGATTTGAACCAAGGAGCGTTTGCCTTTGATGGCTTCGACCATGGCCGAGAAGGCTTTGCGAGCCATGCTGTCTTTGTGGGGACCGATCGAAGTCAAACGCGGCATCAGGTTGTCACACAGGGTCGTGTTGTCGAAACTGACGACCGACACGTCCTCGGGAACCCGAAGCCCGTTGACCGACAGCGAGGTATATAGCTTTTGGGCGGCCGAATCGCAGTGGCAAATATAGGCCGTCGGCATATGTTCGAGCGGCAAGGCGGGAATCGAGGGGATCCGTTCGATGTTTTGGTTGACGTGCCATTGGGGATCGGCGGTCAGGCCGGCTTCGTTCATGGCCTTGACATATCCGAAATAACGATCGGAAATGGATGTGGTTTGGGTAATGTCGCCGACGAAACCGATGCGTTTATGTCCTTTTCCAATCAAATAATGGGTCAACATGTAAGAAGCTTGGTAATTATCGACATAGATGAAGTTGCACGAATAAAGCGGTGAAAAAATGTCGATGAAGATGGTCGGCATCTCGCTTTTTTCCATGTGTTTGAGAATCTGCGGACTCAATTCACAGGCAAAGAAGACCCCGTCAGGCTTGAAAGCCGACATCACGCTTTTGACTTTTTCGACCGGTTGCTCCGGTTCGATGAACGCCACTTGAAGCATGCTGTTGACCTTAGCCAGTTCGCTCGTCAAGAAGTAAAAAATCGTCGAATAGTATTGTTCGGAAGGGGTTAAAAAAAAGTCCTGGTTGATGAAGAAAAGGAATCGTTTCTTATTGATGCCTTGCTGGGAGACTTTGCCGGTGTACCCGACCGATTTGGCATAAGCCTTGACCTTGCGCCGCAAGGATTCGCTGACACCTTTCTGGTTGTTGAGCGCCTTGAACACCGCCACGGTGCTGACGTTCATTTTCTCGGCGATTGATTGCAGGGTGATTTTAGCCATAGGGTCAAACCTCGATGTGATATTAATACTAAATTAACTAAATTATAAGTTAAAAAGCAACATTAATCATGATAAATATTAAGTTTGCGCAATCTTTCTAATTGAAGGCGGTAAACCGCCTTTTAGAACAGTTAATATTCGCATTAATAATCACGCCATGAGCAAGAACCGGCCATTAATTAAAGGATAAGAACTAAGTTGCGAACCCCCGTTTGACATCGGCTGAAAACCCGCCCGAAAAGACGAAATGACCTTGCTAAGAAAGCGCTTACGATTTATAATACTCGAGGACTAAATGTTTACCTTTGATAACGAAAGAAGGTAAGTGTGAATTGAAGTTGTTGCGACAACAGATCCAAATAGATTGATAAATCATGGAGGTTTTTCAAATTGTTTAAAAGTCAGTATCTGAACACAGTCTACGACAAGGTGGCGCACTCGTATGCCCATCAGCCCGAATTCCTGCAAGCGGTCGAAGAATTCTTCGGCTCGATGGAATTCATCGTTGACCAGGATCCGCGCATCCAAGCCAACGCAATCTTGGAACGCATGGTCGTTCCTGAACGCTCGATTTCCTTCCGCGTAGCCTGGGTTGACGATCACGGAAAGGTCCAAGTCAACACCGGGTACCGGGTCCAATTCAATTCCGCCATTGGACCGTACAAGGGCGGAATCCGTTTCGCCCCCAACGTCAATGAATCGGTCATGAAGTTCCTGGGTTTCGAACAAACCTTCAAGAACAGTTTGACTGGGCTCCCGATGGGCGGCGGCAAAGGCGGATCTGATTTTGATTCGCGCGGCAAATCCGACGGCGAGATCATGAGATTCTGCCAAGCCTTCATGGCCGAATTGTACCGGCACATCGGGCCGGATACCGACGTTCCGGCCGGCGACCTTGGGGTCGGCGCCCGTGAAATCGGCTACATGTATGGGATGTACCGCAAACTCAAAAACGAAGTAACTGGTACCTTTACCGGCAAGGGATTGTCCTACGGCGGTTCATTAGGCCGCAAGGAAGCCACTGGGTATGGGCTATTGTATTTCGTCCAAGAAATCCAAAAAGCTTTCCGCAAGGATTCGCTTGAAGGCAAACGCATGATCATTTCAGGATCAGGCAAAGTCGGCAAGCACGCCGCGGTCAAGGCCCACGAACTCGGCGCTAAAGTTGTGGCCATGTCCGATATTAATGGTTTCATCCACGACAAGAACGGCCTCGACGTCCCGCTAATCGATGTCCTTTCTGAAGACAAAGGCGAATGCACGATTGAATACAAGAAGCGTCATCCCGAAGTCGAGTTCACTCCCGATCCTAAAAAGATGTGGTTCACGCCGTGCGACATCGCCTTGCCGTGCGCGACCCAAAACGAAATTTATTTGGAACATGCCGAAGCCTTGGTTAAGAATGGTTGCTACCTGGTCGCCGAAGGCGCCAATATGCCGACAACGATTGAAGCCACTCAATATTTGATTGGAAAAGGCGTCTTGTTCGCCCCGGGGAAAGCCGGCAACGCCGGCGGCGTGGCCGTGTCGGGATTGGAAATGAGCCAAAATGCCCAACACCTGTCCTGGAGCGCCAAAGACGTCGACAACCGCCTCAAAGGCATCATGGAGGAGATCTTCCGGAAATGCCATGAGACCGCCAAAAAATACGGGCAACCCGAAAACCTAGTTTTAGGAGCCAACATCGCCGGATTCCTCAAAGTTTATGACGCGATGATGGCCCAAGGTGTCATCTAAGATGGTGGCATCCGATCTCATCATCGCGCCTCACATCCTATTACCAAAGGCAGGTGTCGACCTGCATAAGTTTGCCGTTATTGCCTGTGACCAATTTACCAGCCAGCCGGAATATTGGAAGGAACTCGACCGCCTCGTCGGCGAAGCCCCTTCGACCCTCCGGATGGTTTTTCCTGAAGCGTATTTGTCCCGCGTCAATCAAGATCAATATATCCGCGCGATCAACCAATCGATCGACAAATACTTGACCGAAAGCGTCTTGAGGGACATCGGAGTCGGTTTCATCTTGGTGGAACGGGTCACTTCCTCAAATAAACGGCGTCTCGGGCTTATGCTGGCCATCGACCTCGAAGCCTACTCGTACGAACCCGGTACCTCGGCGCCAATCCGGGCGAGCGAAGCCACCATCGTCGAACGGATTCCCCCGCGTTTGAAAATACGCGAACACGCCGCAATCGAAATCCCACACGTATTGGTGTTGTTCGACGACGAAAAGAAGACTATCATCGAGCCAATCTACCGCAATCGGTCCCGCTTGCCTTTGTTGTATGACTTTGATTTAAACCAAAACGGCGGGCATTTGCGAGGTTATTTCGTCAAAGACACCGATTCGATCATGAAAGCCTTCACCAAGTTATTCACTGGTCGCGAATTGCTGCTCATCATCGGCGACGGCAACCATTCCCTAGCGACGGCCAAGGCCCATTGGGACAAAATCAAGGTCGCCTTGCCGGATCAAGAGCGAACCAAGCACCCGGCCCGGTATTCACTCGTGGAAGCCACTAACATCTATGACGAGGGCATCGAGTTCGAACCGATCCATCGTCTCGTCGTCAAGGCGGGATCCGATTTCATCCCAGGACTGAAACAAGCCGTTTCAGGCGAGCAACCAAACATTCTTTATACCAAGAAGCTCGGTCGGACCAGCTTCAATCTTCCAAGCAACTCGCCGCGCGCCTACGAGCAGGTTCAGGCATACATCGACCACTACTTGAAACTGCACCGCGACGCCGAAGTCGACTATATCCACGGCCTCGACGATTTGCTGCAGCTCGCCGACCTGCGCGACGACGCGGTGGCCATCGCCATGCCGGCTTTGACCAAGTCCGACGTCTTCGCCTATTTAAACGCCGGCACCGTCTTGCCCCGGAAGGCTTTTT
The DNA here is from genome assembly GCA_041652475.1 of Bacilli bacterium. Classification (GTDB taxonomy): domain Bacteria; phylum Bacillota_I; class Bacilli_A; order RFN20; family CAG-826; genus UBA6120. The sequence goes on along the minus strand of JBAZHG010000002.1, from coordinate 11,203 downwards.
CGATGGGGCACGCCAATGACAAACGCTATTATTTGGAAAGTAAATCCATAAAATAAAAGGAGAATCAAAATGAAACGCATCTACAACTTTTCTGCCGGACCGGCCGTACTGCCGGAAGAAGTATTGCGCCAAGCGGCCGAGGAAATGCTCGACTACCAAGGGCATGGCCTTTCGGTCATGGAAATGTCACATCGGTCCAAGGTCTACCAATCGATCATCGACACGGCCGAAGCCGATCTCCGCGCCTTGCTGAAAGTGCCCGCCAATTATAAGGTCCTGTTCTTGCAGGGAGGCGGCACCACCCAATTCGCCATGGTTCCCATGAATCTGATGAAAAACCGCATCGCCGATTACATCATCACCGGGCACTGGGCCAAGAAAGCCTATGATGAAGCCAAGATATTCGGTGATGCCCGCATCATCGCTTCCTCGGAAGCCGACAGTTTCTCCTACATCCCCGATGTCGACAAATTGACATATTCACCCGAAGCCGATTACGTCTACATGTGCGACAACAACACGATTTTCGGCACCAAATTCAAGAAATACCCGGACACCAAGGACAAAATCCTCGTTTCAGACGCGTCATCCTCGTTCCTTTCGGAACCGATCGACGTGTCCAAGTTCGGATTGATCTTCGCCGGAGCCCAAAAGAACGTTGGCCCGGCCGGGGTCACCATCGTCATCATCCGCGAGGATCTTCTGGAAATCCCGCCCCTTCCGGGCACCCCGACTTTGCTGAAGTATAAGATTCACGCCGACAACGGCTCGATGTACAACACCCCGCCGGCCTATGGCATCTACATTTGCGGGCTCGTCTTCAAATGGCTCCTGAAACTCGGCGGCCTCGAAGCCATGAAAGCCCACAACGAGAAGAAAGCCGGTTTGATCTACGATTATCTCGACCACAGCCAGCTTTTCAAGGGCACGGTCCGCCAGGATTCGCGTTCATTGATGAACGTGTGTTTCCGGACCGGGAATCCGACCCTTGACGAACTTTTCCTGGCCGAAGCCAAGAAAGCCGGCTTCGACAACCTCAAAGGCCACCGTTCCGTCGGCGGCATGCGGGCCTCGGTCTATAACGCCATGCCGATCGAAGGCGTGGCCGCCTTGGTCGATTTCATGAAGAAATTCGAAGCGGAGCACCGGTAAAGCCATATGAAAATCATCTGTTTGAACAACATTTCCAAAGTCGGGCTCAAAGCTCTGCCAACCACATATGAATTGACCACCGAACTCAAAGAAGCCGACGCCGTCTTGGTACGGAGCGCCAACATGCTCGAAATGACGCTTCCGGAACAAGTCAAGGCCGTGGCCCGGGCTGGGGCTGGCGTCAATAATATCCCGCTTGAAAACTATGCCAAAGCCGGGGTCGTCGTCTTTAACACCCCGGGAGCCAACGCCAACGCCGTCAAGGAATTGACCGTGGCCGCCATGCTCTTGGCCTCGCGCGACATTTACGGCGGCATGAAGTGGATCGAAGCCAACAAGGCCGATTCCGACATCGCCAAATCGGTCGAAAAAGCCAAAGCCGCTTACGCCGGAACCGAAATCATGGGCAAGACGCTCGGGGTCATCGGCCTTGGGGCCGTCGGCGCTTCGATTGCCGGGGCCGGAGGTGGTCTCGGCATGAACGTGATTGGTTATGAAGCTTCTCCTGACGGGGTCGCTCCGCAGAACCGCCACAAGCTGCCCAACAACATGGTCATGGCCGCCACGGTCGAAGAGGTCTACGAGGAAGCTGATTTCATCAGCCTCAACGTTCCCCTATTACCGGCCACCAAAGGGATGATCAACCGCGATTCGATTGCCATGATGAAAGACGGGGTCGTCATCTTGAACCTAGCCCGCGACGCCATCGTCAACGACGCCGATATGAAGGAAGCCCTCCTGAGCCATAAGGTCCGGAAATACGTGACCGATTTCCCGAATCCAGCCACCGTGAACATGGAAGGCGTCATTGCCATCCCGCACCTGGGCGCCTCGACCGAGGAAGCCGAGGACAACTGCGCCTTCATGGCTGCCAATCAAATCGTCGATTTCCTCGAAAACGGCAACATCACCAATTCGGTCAATTATCCGAACATCTGCAGCGGACCTTTCCTTGAAGGCCATCGGCTCGTTATCTTGCACGAGAATCGCGACGGTCTCGGCAACGACATCGTCAAAGCGGTGACCGCTCGCCGTCAAGTGACCCAATCGGTCAGCAAGGCCCGCGGGGCCTATGGAGCCACCATCGTCGATTTCAACCACGACGAATTCCCGGTCGAACATGGACGGTGCATGGCCGAAGAAGTCGCTGAGATGCCGGGCGTCATCCGCGTCCGCGTTCTCAAGAATTAACGCGAATTATTGTCAGTAAATAAAAAAAGATCCGGGTTTTGCCCGGATTTTTTCATGATTGGTTGAAAATGCGGTTTAGTTTTTCTTGCGGACCGACAGAAGCGAAAGCCCAAAGAAAATCACGGTCGTCGCTCCCAATATCGCCAATTGGATCAGCGGGGTGAAGGTGAAATCCCCAAACCTGAACGAAACGCCCATCGTCTCTTTGAACAAGTCGATGATCTCCGAGGGGGCTCCAGAAAAGGCTACCGCCATCGGCTCGCTCATGACGATGTCGCGGAACAGCGCGGCCGAATGCGAGACCGGGAACAATTTGATGACCACCTGCATCGCCTCGGGAAAATTTCCAACTGGCATGTAGATACCGGCCATGAAACCCATCAAGGTCCCGATGATGGTCGACAAGGTGGCGAAAGCCGTCTGGGATTTGACAAAGCTCGCAACGAAAAAGAGCATGGCGCTGTTGGCCAAGGTCGAGATGAAGATAAGCCCGATCGCCTGCAGGGTCGAAACCAGTCCGAGGATGGCTCCGTTGCGAATCACGAGGTACAAATCAAGGAAAACCAGGGCAATCAATGACATGATGACCCCAATGGCGTAGGAGGAGATGATATATCCGCCGACCAGCTGCGAGCGCTTCATCGGCGAGGCGTAGAAGTCCTTGTAGATCTTCTTGGCCTTGTCGTCGATCATGGTGCCGAAAGCCCCATTGGTGGTCGTGAAGGAAATGACTGCCAAGATGCCGGCCATGAGCCAAGAATCGAGGAGCAGCTGCCCATTGGTGACGGTGTCCGGGACGGCGCTCATCCAGGCTCCGCCCAGGAAGAGAGCGTAAAGAAGAAATATGATGATGACCGACAGCAAGGAGAAGAATATCGCCAGGCGATCGCGGAAATAGACTTTGATGTTTCTAAGAGCAAAGTTGATCATCCGCGCATCTCCCTTCCGGTCACGGTGATGAAGGCGTCGTCAAGGGTGCCGTTCAGCACTTCGAAACCTTTAATGTAAGGTTTGGAGACATCGAGTATCGCCAAGGCGTCCATGGTCGTATCCAATTTGACCAAGATTTCTTGATGGAGGACTTCATAGGATACTTTTAAGGCGTCAAGGGCTTCCTTGAGCTTGTCGAGGTCCTCGAAGACGAGACGCAGGGTGTCATGGGCATATTCTTTCTTTAAATCCAAAGGGGTTCCCTTGGCGGCGATTTTGCCTTTGTCGATGATGACCACGTAGTCGGCTTCGGCCGCTTCTTCCATATAATGGGTCGTCAAGAAAACCGACATCCCGGTTTCTTTCTGCATCGTGATGATCGTCTCCCAGACTTTCAATCGGGTTTGGGGATCGAGGCCGGTGGTCGGTTCGTCCAAGAAGAGAATCTTCGGGGTGTGAATCAACGCCCGGGCAATGTCGGAACGCCGCCTTTGGCCCCCGGATAGATGCCGATAATGCCGGTTGACGAAATCGCCGACGCCGGTGGCTTCGACCACGCGGCGGAAGGCCGATTCGAGTTCTTCTTTCGTCAATCCGTAGAAGCGTCCCCGAGTCTTGATGTTTTCGGCCACGGTCAAAAACGAATCGAGGAAACCGTCTTGGAACACGACTCCGATCGAGGAGCGGATCGCGTCGTCGTTTTGGCCGAGGCGATGGCCGTTGACGAGCACTTCGCCCTGATCGGGTTTCAGCAGCGTGCAGATGATGTCGATCGTCGTCGATTTGCCGGCACCGTTCGGGCCGAGAAAGGCGAATAGCTGCCCTTCCTCCATGAAAAAGGAAATGTCGTCGACGGCTTTGACGGCGCCATAGCTCTTCTTCAGGTTTTTGACTTCGAGGATTTTGCTCATGAAGTAACGATGGTCCCGGCCGTCAAATCGAAAGCCTGGATGGCTTTTTCAAGCGAACTGATGACGGCAATCTTGCCAGGGCGGCTCTTGACGAAATTGACGCAAGCTTGCACTTTCGGATACATGCTTCCTTTGGCGAAATGGCCGGAATCGAGTTTGGCTTCAAGGTCATGGACGTTGATGGTCGTCAAGGTTTCTTGTTCCGGCTTTCGATAATTGATATAGACGTGGTCGACTGCGGTCAGGATCACTAGCAAGTCGGCCTCGACCAATTCGGCCACTTTGGCGCTGGCGTAATCTTTGTCGATTACCGCGGCGATCCCTTCGAGAAGACCGTCCTTGACGATGACCGGGATCCCGCCGCCACCGGCGCAGATGACGACGTGGTTTTGGGCCAACAAGGTCTTGATCATGTCTTTTTCAATCACGTCGATCGGCAAGGGCGAGGCGACCACGCGGCGGTAGCCGCGGCCGCTGTCTTCCTTCATGGTATAACCCTTGGCGGAGGCGATGGCTTCGCTTTCCTCTTTGGTATAAAAAGCCCCGACCGGCTTGGTCGGATGCAAAAAATTCGTGTCGGCGGGATCGACGGCCACCTGGGTGACGATTGTGGCCACGTTCTTGTCGATGCGCTCTTGGCGCAGGGCGTTCAAAATCGCGTTTTGGATGTGATAGCCGATGTAACCCTGGCTCATGGCCCCGCATTCGGGAAGCGGCATTTCCGGGGTCGAAGGGGCTTCGGAAAAGGCCAGGTTGATCATCCCGACTTGGGGTCCGTTCCCGTGGACGATGACCACTTCGTGGCCTTTTTTAATCAAAGAAACGATTGGAAGGGCGACCTTTTTCAGCAACTCGCGTTGCTCTTCGGCATTGTTGCCCAAGGCGTTCCCGCCCAAAGAGATGACATAACGGCTCATGGTGATACCTCGATTTTCCATTATATCGGCTAACCCTTCCCTAAGCAATAAAACGAGGCGCGGCAAATTAGGCGCGCACTCGCCCATTTATGGCAAATTGCTATTTGTATTGTTTTTTATGTTTATATATACTTTAAGTGTTAGCGAAATAATTATTAGCTCAAGCATCGCTCATCGTTAACCGATGTGACTACCGGTAATAATTCGCCAAATACCAACCATAGGAGCGTCCATGCCACAAGGGATTATCTTGGCGGCGGGTACAGCCAGCCGTGCGCATACCAACAAACTCCTACTTGAATTCAAGGGGCGTTTTCTTATTGGGCACGCCATCGACGGGATGGCGCCGTTCGTGTCCCGTATTTTCGTGGTGACCGGCCACTATCATCAAGAACTCGCCGCGGCCTTGGCCCATGAACCGAAGGTCACCCTGATTCACAATCCCGATTACGAGCAGGGGATGTTTTCCTCGGTGCTTAAGGGCGTCGCCGCCCTCAATGACGATTTCTTTATATTGCCGGGCGATTGCCCGTTTGTGAACCATGAGACATACGAAGCTTTGCTGCATGGCCAGGGTCCGATTCGGGTGCCGACTTTCCAAGGGCGAAGCGGCCACCCGATGTATATCGGGCATGAACTCATTCCCGCCTTGCTAAAAGAACCGGTTCAATCGAACCTCCGGGTCTTTCGAGACCGCTACCCTTACGAGCGAATCATGACGGAAGACCCACGCATCAACGACGACATCGACACGATCGAAGACTATGAAAAAATCGCCGCGTGCTTAAGAAAGGAATGAATGGATGGACATTCAAAAATACTATCGGGCTCCCTCGCTACAAGCAGCCTACGAAGAACTTGGGGCCCATCCGCAAAACGCCATCATCGGCGGCGGGCTGTGGCTGAAGAAAGTCGGGGCTCCAATCCACACTTTGGTCGATTTAATCGACCTGGACCTCCATCGAATCGAAGAAACTCCAGAATTGGTTAAAATCGGGGCCTTGGTCTCGCTCCGGGAACTCGAAACCCATCCTTCCATCGCTAAACTCGGCGGAGGATGTTTCAAAGAGGCGCTCGGATCGATCATGGGCGTCGCCTTGAGACGAATGGCCACCATCGGCGGCAGCTTGGCCGGCAAATACCCCTTTTCGGACATCATTACCCCGCTGCTCGTTTTGGAAGCGACCGTCAGCCTGTATCCTAATCGACAAGTAAGTCTCCGCGATTTTTTATCCGAAAAGGGCAAACGCCAAGATATTCTCACCCACCTGACCATCAATAAAAACCCGGGAATTGGATTCTTCAAGAAAGTTTCCAACACCCAATTGGATTTCGCGATTCTGAACGTCGCCATATTGAAAGAACGATCGATCAAGATCGCGGTCGGTTCCCGACCGGGATCGGGGCAATTGGCCGTGAAAGCCTCCGAATTCATTTCCTCAATCGACAAACCTACCTTAAAAGACATCGAACAAACCGCCGAGTTGGCGGTTGCCGAACTCGGTTTCGCCTCGACGACCGCCGCCAGCGGCGAATACCGCCAGACGCTGGCCCGCGCCTATATCAAGCGCGGATTGAAGGAGGTATGCCGCCATGAAGGTTGAATTCATCTTAAATGGCCGCCATCGCGAATTTGACGTCGGCCCCGGCGATTACCTGCTCGACACTTTAAGAAACCACAACGTTCTTTCAGTCAAGAAAGGATGCGACGAATCGACCTGCGGCGTCTGCACCGTCTTGATGGACGGGCATCCGGTCCTGTCGTGTTCGCTATTGACGGTCCGGGCCGCCGGCCATGAAATCACCACGGTCGAAGGCGTCCAGGACGAAGTGGCAAAAATCGCCGATTATTTCGGCCACGAAGGCGCCGATCAATGCGGTTTCTGCAACTCCGGGCTGGCACTCACGATTCTCGGCCTTGTCAAAGAATACCCGCATCCGACCGATGAAGAAATCAAGCGTTACGTCGTCGGCAACTTATGCCGTTGTTCCGGTTATCAATCGCAGTTTTTGGCCATCAAACGATATTTGGAGGACCATCGATGAAAATCGTCAATCAAAAAACCCCTTCCCTTGACGGAAAGGGCATCATGATGGGGCGCCCGGCCTTCACCGACGATTTGGCCGATCCCAGCAGCCTCATCGTCAAGATCCTGCGCAGCCCCCACGCTTTCGCCCGCATCGTCGACATCGACGCGAGCCAGGCCGAAGCCCTCCCGGGGGTCGAATTGGTCTTGACCCATAAAAACGTCCCCCACGTGTCCTTCACCCGGGCCGGGCAAGGATATCCGGAGCCTTCTCCCACGACAAATTCATATTGGATGAATACGTCCGCTACGTCGGCGACGAAGTGGCGGCCGTAGCCGCCGTCGACGAAGCGACGGCCCTCCGGGCTTTGGCCCTCATCAAGGTATCCTACCAAGTCCTCGAGCCGATCCTCGATTACGAACAAGCGTTCGAACATAGTTCGATTATCCATCCGGAACCGGGCATCCGCGAGATGTTCCCGATCGGCTTCGACCCGAAGCGCAACGTGGCCGCCGCTTACGCCATGCACGTCGGCGACGTCGAAAAAGAACTGGAAAACAGCGAAGTGACCATCAGTCACACCTTTTATACCCAGGCCCAAGCCCACGTCATGATGGAACCCCATACCGCCAACGCCCGCTTGGATTTCCATAATCGGTTGGTCATCCATACGGCTACCCAAACTCCGTACCACGTCCGCCGCATCTTGTCGCAGACTCTTGACCTGCCCATGTCCCGGATCCGGGTCATCAAACCGCGGGTCGGGGGTGGTTTTGGCGGCAAGCAGGCCCTCCACGGCGAGATGTTCGTCGCCCTAGTCACTTTAAGGACCCATAAGCCTTCGAAAATCGTCTTCACGCGACAAGAAGTGTTCGCGTCCTCCTACACCCGGCACCCGATGCGGATCACCATGCGTCTCGGGGCGACCAAGTCCGGGATTTTGACTGCGATTGATTGCAAGGTCCTGTCGGACACCGGCGCCTATGGCGAACATGCCTTGACCGTGTACATGGTCACCGGGTCCAAGGTTTTGCCGCTTTACAACAAAGTCAAAGCCGTGCGTTTCCACGGCCAAGTCGTCTATACCAACCACGTCTCGGCCGGGGCTTATCGCGGCTACGGAGCGATTCAAGGCAATTACGCTTTGGAATCGGCCATCGACATCATGGCCCACGAACTGGGCCTCGACCCGAGCGAATTCCGAGCCAAGAACATGATCAAAGAGGGCGAAACGAGCCCGATTTTCGCCATCATGGGCGAAGGGACCGAAGGCACGGCCATGAACATGGACACATGCAAACTGGACTATTGCGTCCGCCGCGGCAAGGAACTGATCGGCTGGGATCGCAAGTATCCGGTTAGGAAAGTATCCGATCACAAGGTCCGCTCCCTCGGGATGGCCATCGCCATGCAGGGCAGCGGCATCCCCCTCATCGACATGGGCGCGGCTTCCATCAAGCTGAACGACGACGGATTCTATAACCTGACCGTCGGGGCGACCGACATCGGCCAAGGCAGCGACACGGTCCTGGCTCAAATCGCGGCCGAAGAGCTGCAAACCACGGTCGACAAGATCGTCGTCTATTCCTCAGACACCGATTTGACGCCGTTTGACGTCGGGGCCTATGCCTCGAGCACGACCTTCGTGTCCGGAAACGCCGTTCTGCGCGCCGCCCAGAACATGAAGAAGATGCTCCTCGAAGAAGCCGGTCGAGCGCTGAACGTCAAAGAGGATGGCCTTTCATTCGATGGGGACAAATTCACCTTCAAGGATAAAACGATCACCCTCTCGCAACTATCGAATCGGCTCTATTACAACCACGATCAAAAACAACTCCAAGCCACGAGCAGCTACGTCGGGCACAAGTCCCCGCCGCCGTTCATGGCCGGCTTTGCCGAAGTGGAAGTAGATACCGAAACCGGCGAGTTCGAAGTCCTCGAATACGTGAGCGTGGTCGACTGCGGCACACCGATAAACCCGATGCTGGCCCGCGGTCAAGTCGAAGGGGCAATCATCCAAGGACTCGGCATGGCCGGTTACGAAGAGGTCAAATACAGTCCGAAAGGGAAACTTCTCTCCGACAGCATGCTGACCTACAAGATTCCCACCAGCATGACGGTTGGAAAGCTGACGACCGAATTCGCCCAAAGCTATGAAGAAAGCGGCCCTTTTGGGGCCAAATCAGTCGGCGAGATCGGCATCGACACCCCGCCGGCCGCCCTCTCGAACGCCATCTATAACGCGGTCGGCGTCCGCATCGATCGACTCCCGATCACTCCTGAGAAAATATACCGCGGGATGATTGAAAATAAAGGAAAGGCAGAAAAATGACTATGGAAAAGAAGAATAACTTGCGACAGGTCTTGACGATGATCCTATTCGGGGCTATCTGGGGTTTGCTGGAAGCCACGGTTGGTTATTTGCTCCACTGGCTCCCAAGCATGGTCACGGGTTTCGTCATGTTCCCGATCGGGGCCGCCTTGATGATGTGGGGCTTCCGTAGCACCGACGAGAGGAAGGCAATCTTGGTCGCCGGGCTCGTCGCCGCGGCCATCAAGGTCGTGAATTTTGCGTTGCCTTTGCCTGGCAATGACATCATGCGGGTCCTTAACCCGATGATCTCGATCATCTTGCAATCGATAATCGTGTTTGGATTTAGTTTTCTATTCGAGCGCAAAACCACTCCGATGAAGGCCACTTTCGTCCAACTGGGGGTTATCGTCGCCGCAATCGTCGGCTGGCGCATGCTTTTCTTGGTCAATCAGGCTGTCAATTACGCAATCACCGGCGTGCTGGCCGCCCAAATCCAAAACTTCGCCAACGCCATGGACTTCGTCTTCCTGAAAGGGGCTTACGAGCTGTTGATTTTAGTTTTCTTCTACGGCTTGTATCGCCTTGGCAAATTCGTCCTATGGAAACAACCGATTCGCCTTACCAGCCCCGATTGGCTGATTTATATCCTCTCGCCGCTCACTTTGGCGGGAGCCGTTTTCGCGGTGGTGCTTCTTTAGGAGATGCTCGATGTTGCATATCGTCACCGGCGACCGTGATTCGGGCAAGTCCCGTTTCTTGATGGAACATCATGAAAGCCATCCCCAAGGCGACGGAATCATCGCCTTGAAAGTCTTCGTCGAGGAAAAAATCGTCGGCTATGACGCTTATTTCATCGGCCAAAACAAACGGGTGCCGCTCATGCGCTATCATGACGCGCTGCCGGATGATTTCCCCCGGGGCGAAAAAATCGGATCCTTCTATTACGACGCGAAAACCTTCATGATGATGAACGCCTATTTGATCAACCTGATCCAAAAGAAAACCAGCCCGCTATATGTCGACGAAATCGGCCGTTTGGAATTTAAAGGCCATGGGCTCGATCGGGTGATGAAATACGGATTTCATCCCGACGAGGACGTCTATCTCGTCATCCGGGACGAATTCGTGCGCGAAGCCATCAGCCACTACCGGTTGCGACCCGAGGAAATCATCGACGTGGGAGCCAAGCGCTATGTATGATCTAGCCATCGTCAACGGGAAGTGTTTCATTCACGGATCGTGGTCCGGCGAATGTCTTTACGTCAAGGACGGAAGCATTGCCCACATCGGTCCCAAGGGCCTCCCGGCTCAGGAAACATTCGACGCTTCGGGCTTGGAAGTCCTGCCTGGGCTGATTGATCCCCACGTCCATTTCGAATTGGATCTTGGCACCATCGTCTCCAGAGACGATTTCGACTACGGTTGCCAAGCCGCCCTCCACGGCGGGGTGACCACTATCGTCGATTTTCTGGAGCCGACCGCCAACGCCGCCGCACTTGAACGATCCTATCATTCCCGGATGGAACAGGCCAAAAAATGCCGGATTGATTACCATTTCCACGCCACGATCAAACAGCCTGATGGCGATTTGGAAGCATACGTCAAGACGATGTTGCGCCTCGGCATGAAGACGGTGAAGCTTTTCACGACCTATTCGGATTCGGGCCGGCGTACCGACGATGAAACGATCATCGAATTGCTGAAATTGTCGAATCGGTACCATTTTCTCGTCATGACCCATGTCGAAAACGACGCCATGA
>JBAZHG010000001.1:0-143596 GCA_041652475.1 Bacilli bacterium | reverse complement strand
CACAAAAGGGCGTTGATCAATCGGCTCATGAAGGTCTTTCGATAATAGCGTTCTTCCATGGCGTCCTGCCTTTCGTTTCGCACAAATAGAATTTTACACGATGAAAGGGGCTGCTCGACAAAAAAAAGTTACGCCGGCATGTCCAGCATATATAATTAATAAAGCCGCAAGATTAATATTCGGTTAAAATGATTGCTAACCTTAAACGAAAGTAGAGCACTATGCCGCGTCAAGTCATCCGGGACACCACTTGGTTCAAATTAGATAACGCCGCGAAGATATATCCCGCCTTGAAAAACACCAAGGACAGTTTTGTCTACCGCGTCGCGTGCTATCTGAAAGAAAGCGTCAAGCCCGACGTTTTGCAACAAGCCCTCATCGATCTGGCCCCACGCTTTCCCTCGATGTTCGTCCGCATCAAGCATGGGCTTTTTTGGTATTATCTCGAAGCCAATCCCAAAAAACCCCTGGTGAAACCCGAACCCGCCATTGTCAATCGGAAAGTCGACCCGACTACCAACAACCATTATGTCTTTTCGGTATTCTATTATCAAAACCGCCTCAGCCTCGAATCCTTCCACAGTCTGTGCGACGGCTACGCGGCCATGGAATTCTTGAAATCCTTGGTATTCCGCTATCTCGAACTGCTCGGCCATGATATTAAAAACGACGGGACCGTGCTGACGGTCGACCAAGCCCCGACCCCCGAGGAGACCGAAGACAGTTTCAACAAATACGCCGACAAATCCGGCAAGAAGCGCGAAGACACCACCCCGGCCTTCCACGTCAAAGCCCATAAGTTCACCTTGAACGAAAGCCGCGGCATCATCACCGGCCGTTTCGACGCGAACGAACTGCTGGCCTTATCCAAGAAGCACGGAGCGACGGTCACCCAATATCTGACGGCGCTATTGACCTATTGCATTTATCAAACCTACGAAGGACAAATCCCTGAAAAGCGCCCCATCAAAATTTCCGTGCCCGTCAACATGCGCAAATACCATCCCTCGATTACCTTGAGGAATTTCACCTTTTATATCCATACGACGGTGTTCGCCAAGCCAAAATTGACATTTGAGGAAACGCTCGAAAAAGTCAAAAGGGACTTCAACGAAGAAATCAAGTTGGAAAAATTCCAAGCCAGCATCAACGCCAACGTGATGGCCGAAAAGAACTTTTTCGTGCGGATCATGCCCTTGTTCATCAAGAAAATCGTCTTGCATTTCATCGGCAAGAAACTCGGAGCCAGGCTCGAAACGGGAACCATATCCAACCTTGGCGTCATCAAAATGCCGGAATCGATTGTACCATTCATTGACTCGTTTGAATTCAATTTGACCACGGCCGCCGCGGCATGCTATGGGGTCAGCGTCGGGACCTTCAACGGAAGCACGACCATCAGCTTCCTGCGCTCGGTCTATGACACGAGCGTCGAACGGCGCTTTTTCCGCACTTTGACCGCCGCCGGCATCAAAGTGGCCGTCGCCAGCAATTTTTGGGAGGACGTCGCCTAAATGAAACATTGTCCCGATTGCCGCATCGACGTATTGACCCGCACCAAACACTGCCCGCTTTGCCACCGGTTATTGATCGGCGACGACAACGACGGGGTCGTCACCTATCCCCCCTTTGACGTCAAGGCCAACCGCCGCCGCATTTTCCTGCGGATGCTGGCCACCCTTTCCCTGACCGCCATCTTCGTCACGGCCTTGATCAATTATTTGACTTTCGCCGGTCATCTTTGGAGCGTCGTGTCCGGGTATGCCATCTTGTATGCTTGGATCGTTTTGGGATGGCTGACCTTCAAGCCGAACGTCCACATCAGCCTCAAATTGATGGCTCATGCCATCGGCATCACCGGACTTCTCCTCGTCGTCGAGGCCTTCACCCGTTCGGACACCATGGTCGGGCATCTGCAGTGGACCCTGTCCTATGCCATGCCGTCAATCTTCATCGCCTTCATTGTCGCCATCAACATTTTGATGTTGATCCGCCGCCAGCATCTCCGCGATTATTTGATTTCGCAACTGTCGCTTTCGATCATTGGATTCACGCCCTTGATTTTGGTTTTCTTCCATTTGGTGGATCCCATTTTCATGTCGATTGCCGCCGGGGGACTATCGTTTGCGACTATCATCGGATTGTTCTTGCTCGGTCGGAGAATCATTATCTCGGAACTGGGCCGCAAGTTCCATTTGTAATTTATCGGTCGGTTAGTATGCCAACGCTCCATCGGGGCGTTTTTTTATTATTGAGCGTCCGTGAGCATATTGAATGAATCGGGCTCGGCGTTTCGCTAAAATATGGGTGCTAAGAAGAGACATATATAATATTCCATTCCCCGAAAGGAGCCGCTTATGATCATTTCAAAGTATGACCCGCTTAAAAAAGAACGCTTCCAGGTCCTCAACCCTGACGGTCGTCTCCTCGATCCTAAAAATGAACCAAAGGTTGACGAAGAAACGCTTTTGAAAATGTACCGGACCATGGTTTTGGCCCGGATAGCCGACGTCAAGGCGCTCCAGTACCAACGCCAAGGCCGGATGCTGACCTACGCCCCGGTTCAAGGCCAAGAGGCGGCCCAAGTCGGCGCCATGGCCGTATTGGAAAAGCAAGACTGGCTCGCTCCGGCTTTCCGCGAGTTCGCGGCTATGCTCTACCGCGGCGTCACCCTGGAACAGCTTTACCTGTACTGGTACGGCAACGAACGAGGTTCCAAATTCGACGATGGTGTCAACGTCTTGCCGGTCAACATCCCGATTGGCTCCCAAATCAACCATGCGGCCGGATTGGCCTACGCGAGCAAGATTCAAAACAAGAACCAAGTCGCCGTCACCTACATCGGGGACGGAGGAACGAGCCATGGGGAGTTCTATGAAGGCATGAATTTCGCCTCCGTGTTTCAACTGCCGATGGTGGCCATCGTCCAAAACAACCAATACGCGATTTCGACCCCGCGCCGCCAAGCGACGAGGGCCGAAACCCTGGCCCAAAAGGCGATTGCCTTCGGGATTCCGGGCCTCCAAGTCGACGGCAATGACGTCCTGGCGATGTACGCGGCCACCAAGGAAGCGGTCGAGCGGGCCCGCCAAGGGAAAGGGCCGACTTTGATCGAAGCCTTCACCTATCGGATGGGACCGCACACCACGAGCGACGATCCGAGCATCTATCGGACCGAAACCGAAGTCGAGGAGTGGCGCCAAAAAGACCCAATCAAGCGATTCAAAGCCTATCTGATCAACAAAAAACTTTGGAGCGAAGACCAAGACTTGAAATTGACCGAAGAACTTGAGCAATATGTGGGCGACACTTTCAAAAAAGTCGAAAACTCCGACAATCCGACCATCGATGAGGTGTTCGACTACACTTTCGCCGAGAATCCTTCCGATCTGGTCCGTCAAAAAGAACAATACATGAAATATCTCAAGCAGGCTTTCTTGTCGAGTCTTAAAGCGACATCGAAAGAAAACCGGCAACTGAAGGAGGAATAACCCATGGCTGAAATGACATTGCTACAAGCAATCAACGCCGCCCTCTTCGAACAAATGCGCAAAGACAAAAGCGTGGTCGTGTTCGGCGAAGACGCCGGATTCGAAGGCGGCGTATTCCGGGTCACCAAAGGTTTACAACAGGAATTCGGGTCCGATCGGGTGTTCGACACCCCGATTTCGGAGGCCGGCATCGTCGGTTCGGCCATCGGTATGGCCGTCAACGGGCTCAAACCCGTGGCCGAGATGCAATTCGAAGGCTTCATGTTCAACGCCTTCAATCAAATCGCCGTCCATATGGGGCGGATGCGCAATCGTTCGCGGGGCAAATACAGCGTCCCGATGGTCCTGCGCATGCCCTGGGGCGGGGGCATCCGGGCCCTCGAGCACCACTCGGAAGCCGTCGAATCGTTCATTGCCCACATCCCCGGCATCAAGATCGTCATTCCCTCGACGCCCTACGACGCCAAAGGGTTGATGGCCGCGGCCATCCAAGATCCCGACCCGGTCGTCTTCTTCGAACCCAAGAAAATATACCGGGCTTTCAAACAAGAAGTCCCGGAAACCGAATATATCGTCCCGATCGGCAAAGCCCGCATCGTGCAACCCGGGGACCAAATCACGGTCGTCGCCTGGGGCTCGATGGTTCGGGAAGTCCAGACGGCCATCAAGAATCTTGAAAAAGACAATATCTCAGTTGAATTGATCGACTTGAGAACCATCGTTCCGATGGATACCGAAACCATCGTCGCCTCGGTCAAGAAGACGGGCCGACTCTTGGTCGTCCACGAAGCGGTACGCACCCTCGGGTTCGCGACCGAAATCATCACCCGCGTGGTCGAAAACGCCTTCTTGTCGCTAGAAGCACCGCCCACCCGGTTGACGGGATTCGACATCGCGATTCCGCTTCCGCGGGGCGAACACCACCAGTGGATCGATCCAAAACGGATCGCCCATGAAATCAAGTCGCTCGTCAATTATAAAGTCTAGGAGGTAGCCATATGTTCGAATTCAAATTCGCCGACATCGGCGAAGGAATCCACGAAGGCCAAATCTTGAAATGGCTCGTCAAAGTGGGCGATGCCGTCAAAGAAGGAAAACCGCTCGTGGTCGTAGAAACCGATAAAGTCAACGCCGATTTACCCTCGCCGGTCAGCGGCGTCGTCCATAAGCTTGGGGCCGAGGTTGGCCAAACCATCCACGTCGGCGATACTTTGGTGTGGATCGACGAATCGGGAACAGCCCCGACCGAAGAAAACCAGCCCCCCAAAGCGCCCGCGGTCGTCCAAGAAAAATCCGCCGGAGTGGTTGGTTCCATCGAAGTGTCCGACGAAGTCATCAAAGCCTCCGACGAGATGGCCTCACCCACGGCAAGCGCAAAAATCAGCGAAAAGGTACTGGCGTCTCCGGTCGCCCGCAAGCTGGCCGCCGATTTGGGCGTGGACATCAAGACGGTCACCGGCAGCGGCGAAAGCGGTCGCGTCATGAAAGACGACATCTTGAAAGCCGCGGGGACAAATAACCAGGCTCCGGTCGCTTCGTCTCAAGCCATAGCCATGCCGACGTTCCCCGATTCCGACGTGACCCGAGTCAAGATTTCAAAACTCAGAAAAACGATTGTCAACGCCATGAGCGTTGCCGCCGCCGTGATCCCGATGACGACCTTGATGGATGAATACGACGTCCATCGCCTAGTCGAAGTCCGGGAGCGGCAAAAAGAAGCTGCGAAAACCCAGGGCGTCAAACTGACCTACTTGGCTTTTTTTGCCAAGGCGGTGACGCTGGCCTTGCGGGACTATCCGCTCCTTAATAGCAGTTTTGACCATGAAAAAGACGAAATCATCTTCAAAAAGCACATCAATTTGGGAATTGCGGTCGATACCAACGATGGATTGATCGTCCCGAATATCAAAGACGCCGACACCAAATCAATCATGGATTTAGCCCAAGAAATCGAGCGCGTCGCCACCGAGGCACGCGAGCGCACCATCAAGTTGGATACGCTTCAAAACGGCACTTTCACCTTGACGAACTATGGGGCGTTTGGGATGAAATACGGCACCCCGGTCATCAAGCATCCCGAGGTGGCCATCCTCGGCATCGGCGGCATCTACAAGAAGCCAATCGTCGATGAGGCGGGTAACGTCGTCGTCCGGGAGATGCTCCCGTTGTCGTTGACGGTCGACCATCGAATCGTCGACGGGGCCGACGGCGGCCGCTTCCTTTTAAAACTGAAAGAGTATTTGTCCGATCCCGCGAGTTTGCTATTGCGGTTGAAATAGGAGCCATATGAAAAAATACGACGTCGCCATTATCGGGGGCGGCCCTGGTGGTTATGTTGCCGCCATCAAAGCCGCGCAACTCGGTCAACAAGTCGTGGTAATCGAAAAAGAAACCATCGGCGGTGTTTGCCTCAATTGGGGTTGCATCCCGACCAAAGCCATGCTTAAAAGCGCCAAGGTATACGATTCCTTTAAGCATGCCGCCGAATACGGCATCAGCGCCGACATCGACCAAATCGGCATTGATTATCCAAAGATGATCGAACGCAAAGACGCCATCGTCATGAAATTGACCGGCGGGGTGTCCGGATTGTTAAAAAAGAACGGGGTGACCGTGATCAATGGTTACGCCGAAGCCATTGACTCCCACCATATCGAAGTCAACGGGGAGACGATCGAAACCAAGAAACTTATCATCGCGACGGGAGCCAGTCCGGCCTTTCCCCCAATCAAGGGGCTGCGCGAAGCTTATGAACGTGGTTTCGTCGTCACATCCAAGGAAATACTGACTAAAACCGTATTGCCCAAATCCTTGATTGTCATCGGAGGCGGGGTCATCGGCATGGAATTCGCCACCATCTTCAACACCTTGGGTGTTAATGTCAAAATACTGGAACGGGAGGCGGTCCCGCTCGTGACTGTCGACGACGAAATTCGCAACTTGTTCTTGAAAAAAATCGTCAAAGACGGGATTACGGTCATGACCGGAACCAACATCACGACAATAACCGAAACCGGAATTCTATGCGAAAAAGGCGGAGTCCAAACCCGACTAGATGCCGACATGGTGCTGCTGGCCACCGGCATGCGGCCAAACACCAAGGGTTATGAAAAATTGAATTTGGAAATGTCGAAGACCGGCATCAAAGTCGACAGTCTGATGCGGACCTCGGTCAGGGACGTCTATGCCATCGGCGACGTCCTTGGCTTCCATATGCTGGCCCACGTCGCCTCGCGGGAAGGCATCGTCGCCGCCGAACACATCGCCGGCATCGAACATCCCCTCGATTTCAATATTATCCCGGCCGGTATCTACACCTTCCCGGAAATCGCCCAGGTCGGGTTGACCGAACAACAGGCGCGCGAGCAAGGGCTCGACTACAAAGTGGCGACCTTCCCGCTATTAGCCAACGGCAAGGCCTTGGCCGAAAACGAGAAAGACGGGCTCGTCAAGATTATCGCTTCCCAGGCATACGGCGAGATATTGGGCGTCCACATCTTCGCGGCGGCAGCCACCGAAATGATCACCGAGGCCTCGCTTGCCATGGTGCTCGAAGCCACGGCTGAAGAAATCGTGGCGACGATTCATCCCCACCCATCGCTTTCGGAAATGATTCATGAAGTCACTCATGGAATCGTTAATAAACCGATTCATATCTAAAGAAAATACCGGCGTTTTGCCGGTATTATTTCATTATTTGAAAAGGCAATCAAGGATGTCATCGCGGGATATTTTCAGCAAGTAACGGTCCAAATCGATTCGTGCCAGGGCCGTTTCAAGGGTCGCTTTGTCATAACGGATACCAACTAATTTCTCCTCGAGTCCGGCAATGTCCTCCACGCCGAGAAAGTCGCCATAGATGCGGCAGCTTTTAATCAAACCCTCCTCGATGTTGAGACGGATGGAAATGCCACCACCTTCATAACGGCCTTTGCATTCAAGCGAGAATGCCGGCGATTGACCGTAATTCCATGCCCAGGTGGCGTACTTCTCGTCGATTAGCGCTTGGATCTTTTCTTGATCGTGCCTGGTCAGCATGTAAACGTGCCGCGAGATGTCCTCACTCCCAAGCAGGTACTTCAGCAAACGTTCTTTGAATTCGGCCATGGAGACCGGTTCTTTGAGATAAGGCATGATGTTGGTGACTCGGGCTCGGTTGCTTTTGATGCCTTTGGACGCGATCTTGTCCGGCTTAACGTCCAGGACGTTGAAGATCATCGTCAAATCGGCGTTCAGCAGGATGGTGCCGTGATGAAGCATGCGGTGCTTATGGTAGGCTTGAGCGTTCCCGGAGATCTTCATGCCATCGACGACTATGTCGTTGCGGCCCGAAAACTCGGCCGGGACCCCGAAACTTCGCAGGGCGGCGACGACCGGATCGATGAATTTCCGGTAGTTGTTGACATTGTCCCGGGCCGACGCGGTGATGAACGAGAAGTTGAGGTTGCCCATGTCGTGGTAGACGGCACCGCCGCCGGTAATCCGGCGCACGACGTTGACCCGATGACTTTCGACATAAGCGGCGTTCACCTCTTCAATCGTGTTTTGGTTGCGGCCGATAATCACGCTGTTGGCGTTTTGCCAAAGTAGGACAAAATCTTCCTTGGTGTCAAGATGCTTAAGCACGTACTCTTCGAGTGCGAGATTGTAGCGTGGGTCGAGTGAATCGTTGATGATCGTTTTCATAGCGGGCACCTTTTCTTGGCATGATTCCATACTATAGTATTTGGATGAATGTATATGGCTAATAATAGCATTTTTGCGGTTTGATACCACCTTTCATGCCTGCAAATCATTGATGAAACAAACCTGATATTTGGAACAGAATCACCTTTATTTAAAAATTAGCACTCATTGCTTGACAGTGCTAAATAGTGTGCTAGAATATACTTGCGCCACCGAAGAAGCGCTGAAAAATCATTATCAAAAAGGAGGAACATATTTATGCTAGACAACAAATTCTCACTACTGAATCCGGGCTCGATTTTCGAGGATTGGTTCCCGATGGATCCCTTCCGGCATCGTCGTAGCGGCAACTGGATGAACCAGGGTCTTCAAACCGACATCAAGGAAACCGATAGCGACTACGAACTGTCAATCAACGTTCCCGGCATCGCCAAGGAAAACATCGACATCGCGCTTGAAAACGGCTACTTGACCATCACCGCCGAACAAAAAACCGAAACCGATGAGGACCAGGCGAATTACGTTCGGCGCGAACGCTATTACCGTTCGGCCTGCCGGTCCTTCTACGTCGGCGAGGAAATCCAGCAAAAAGACATCAAAGCCAAAATGGAAAACGGCGTCTTGACCCTGACGGTCCCCAAGAGCGTTCCCGAAAAAGAAGAAACCAAACACAAGATTGAAATCGAGTAAGCGCCGCCTTGGATTCCTAAGCGCCCTAATGGGCGCTTTTTCTTTATCCAGAAGGATTAAATTTCTCAATATTCCCTTTAATAAATTTCCGTTTTACCATACAATAATGCGGAGTGCCTATGAAAGCCTTCTTTAAGCGGTATATTGGCGACAAACCCTTCTACAAAGAAATGTTCTTCGTCGCTTTTCCAATTGCCTTGCAGCAGCTTATATCCGCCAGCGTCAATTTGATGGATTCTGCCATGATTGGCCGGTGGGGCAATCTGGCCTACGGACAGGGCGGTAGCGAGATCGCGGCAGCCGCGGTGATGATTGCCGGAAGGTTCATGGCGACGTTTGAAAACATCATGATCCTATTGGCGATTTCATGCACGATATTTCTAGCCCAATACTTCGGGGCCAAAAACGGAAAGGCAATGAAGAAGGTCTTCGGGTTGTGCCTAAAGCTGACCGTCGGCTTCGGGATTGCCTCGCTGATTTTGGGCTTTTTCTTTCGAAACGAAATCGTCTATTTATTCGCCACCGGCATGGGTTCGGGACTGGTCATGCTTGAGCTTGGCAAACAGTACCTGGCCATCGTCGCTTGGACCTTCATCCCTTACTCGATCAGCGTGGCCATTTCCTTTTGCTTGCGGGCTATTAAAAAAACGACGATACCCTTGATTGCAAGCGGCAGCGCCGCCTTGTTCAATTTCGTGATGAACTACATCCTGATCTACCCACTCGGCATGGGCGTGATCGGGGCGGCCGTCGCCACCTTGTTATCGCGATTGGTGGAACTGGGCATCTTGCTTTTCTATTTCTATCGGCACAAACCGGCCTTCCATGGGACGTGGGCCGAGTTATTCGTAATCCCGCGCGAGTTTTCATCAAACATCATGCGCAAGAGTTGGCCGCTCGTTTTTGCCCAGGTTTTGACCGAAGGTTTGGCCGTTTTCATGTTCTTCGCTTATGCGCGCATCGATAGCGGCAACGCCACCAACATCGCCGCCGTCAACGTGTCGACTCGGGTGGTCGAATTGATTCACGCCTTCGTCGGAGGCATGGGCACGGCCGCCGCCATCTTGGTGGGAACCCGTCTCGGGGCCGGGAAAATCGAAGAAGCCAAACGCAACGCCCGCTGGCAAATCGGCTACATCGTCATGATGAGCCTGGCCACCGTTTTGATCATGATCGGACTGATTCCCCTTGTTCAATTACTCTTCTCGTTCGACGCGGCCGGTAACCAGCTACTAGCGGCCACCATGATCTTGCAGTCGTTGGCTTTGCCGTTCCTTTTCTATGCCATGAACGTCACCTTCATCACTCGGGCGGGTGGTTATACCAAGGCTCCGATTTTGATTACCAACATCCCCTACTTGTTCATCAAAGCCCCGCTCGTGGCTTTGTTTGCGTTTGTTTTTCCGGGCGTCGTCGAGACGAGTCCCGGACTTCAAGCGGTGTTTGCCTTTTTCGGGTTGCCGGCTGATTTGGTGATTTTCATTTTCTTGATTGATCGTTTCGTCGAAGTTCTGCGGGCGGCCATCGCCTTCATCGTCTATCATAAAGCTCAATGGCAAACGGATTTGACCAAACAAACCTCACGAGAACTCAAGCAAACTCCGAGCGCCGCTTGAACAAGTGAAAATAGTGGGATGTGAGAGGTTTAACGATTGCGTTTTTTGGTCTAGTATTAATAATTGTGATTTTAAATCATCGAATCGATGTCGATAGGAGTGCATATGGATCCGGTATTGGAAGTACAAGGTCTCGTCAAAACGTTCTATCTCAGTAAAAAACAGCAAAAGCTGCAAAACATCCCCGAGTCGCGCATCACGGCACTGGCCGGGGTTGATTTCAAGGTTTTTCCCGGACAGATCTATGGTTTATTGGGTCCCAACGGCGCCGGCAAGACCACCGCATTGCGCATCATCGCCACCTTGATCAAAGCCGATTCGGGCGACGCCAAGGTGTTCGGACGTTCGGTCAAGACCGAACCGGAATTCGTCCGTGGCAAGATTGGCTTTTTGACGAGCGAACTGAAACTCGAGGATTTCTTCAGCCCCAGTTATCTTTTCGATTTTTTCTCCTCGTTGCATCAAGTTCCGCCGGAAGTCGCTAAGAAACGGAAAGAGACCTTGTTTACCAGGTTCGGCATCAATGATTTTGCCGAAGTCAAGGTCGCCAATCTTTCGACCGGCATGAGGCAAAAGGCCTCTTTGGCCATTTCCCTCGTCCACGATCCCGATTTCATCATCTTCGACGAACCGACCAACGGACTCGACGTCTTGACGGCCAAAGTGGTCACCGACTTCTTGCTTGATCTGCGCAACCAAGGCAAGACGATCATCGTTTCAACCCACATCTTTAGTTTGGTCGAAAAAATCTGCACCCACGTCGGCATCATCATCAAAGGTCGCTTGGTTCGCGAAGGCTCGCTTGAAGAAATCTGCGCCGGCCAGTCCCTGGAAGACGTTTTCTTTAAAATATTCGAGGAAGAGGGAGGGACTTTATAATGAAAAACATCATCACCATCATTAAAAAAGAACTGACCCGCTTTTTCCGCGATTCGCGCCTCGTCTTGACGACCCTGCTTTTGCCGGGACTGATGATCTTCGGCATTTATTCGATCATGGGCGAAGGGATGACGAGTTTCCTAGGGGGCGATCCCGATTACATCCCGCTTGCCAACGTCGTCAACTTGCCCGACAGCGTTTCGGGATTGATTGAACAAAGTGAAGTAAAAATCACCATGACAAGCATTCTTTCTTCGGAAATCGACGCATCCAAAACCGCGATTGAAGATGGCGATTTGGACCTGCTTATGGTGTTTGAAGAAAATTTCGACCAAAAAGTCACCGCCGCCCGCACTTTGGGCGATCCAGCCCCGACCGCCGAACTGTTTTTCAATTCGACCAAAGTTAGTTCCTATAACATTTACGGAATCGTATCCGCCCTCATCGACGCGTATGAGACCAGCGTCAGTAACGTCATCACCCTCAACGGCGACGTCGACACCGCTTATGACATGGCCACCGATGAAGCCGCCTTGGGCCAAATCCTATCGATGATCTTGCCGTTTTTGATTTTGTCGTTCCTGTTCTCGGGCTGCTTGGCCGTGACCCCAGAATCGATTGCCGGGGAAAAAGAACGGGGTACGATTGCCACTTTGCTGGTGACTCCGATCAAACGCCGCGAACTCGCGATTGGAAAGATTATCTCGTTGTCGATCTTGGCGACTTTGGCCGCCTTGTCATCGTTTGTGGGCACGATTCTCTCATTCCCGAAGATCATTGGAATGCAAGGGGGCGACGCCACGAGCGCACTGGCCAATTTTCTGGTGACCGATTACCTCGGCATCGTGTTCGTGATCGTATCCATCGTTTTGCTGATCGTTTCGTTCTTGGCCATCCTTTCGGCCTATTCCCGTTCGGTCAAGGAAGCCAGCGCTTTGGCGATGCCGTTTATGATCATCGTCATGATGACCGGCATCTTGACGATGTTCAATTCGGGCGCGGCCTCAAACTGGTTTGTGTACTTGATTCCGATTTACGGGCCGACTCAAGCCTTGGTCGGCATATTCTCATTCGCGACCGATTGGCTCCATATCGCCATCGCCGGCCTTTCTTCGGTTTTGTATGCCTCGGTCTGCGGCTTGCTCCTAATCAGGATGTTCAACAGCGAAGCCGTGATGTTCAAACGATAAGAACTTAGCACTCAAAACTTGACAGTGCCAATAGATATGATAAAATATCGGCCAGATAGGAGTTTTCAATATGGCAGAGACAAGACAATTCAAAACCGAATCCAAGCGACTTTTGGAATTGATGGTGCATTCCATCTACACCAATCGGGAGATCTTCCTCCGGGAATTGATTTCCAACGCCTCGGACGCGATCGACAAGTACCACGTTTTGTCGTTGAGCGACGAAAAGATGGAAAAACGCAACGACTACGAGATCCGGCTCGACATCAACAAGAAGAAACGGATTCTCGCGGTGTCCGACAACGGTATCGGGATGACCTACGACGAATTAAACGACAACCTGGGAACGATTGCTGCCAGCGGTTCGCGCGAATTCCTCAAGAAAATATCCGACGAGAAACTGAAAAGCGAAGCCGAGTTGATCGGCCAATTCGGCGTTGGATTCTACAGCGCCTTCATGGTGGCCAAGCAAGTCGTCGTCGAAACGAAATCGGCCTTGTCCGACAAAGCCTACCGCTTCAGTTCCGACGGCACCGAAAGCTACACGCTGGAAGAATGTGACCGGAAAGAAACCGGCACGACCATTTACCTGCACCTGCGCGACAACAAAGACGAGGACAAATACGACGAATACCTGGAAACCTATACCCTGAAATCGCTCGTCAAGAAATACTCGGACTACATCCGTTACCCAGTCCGGATGCTCAGCGAGCAAGAAGTATCCAAGCTTGACGAGGAAGGCAAACCGATCGAGGGCAAATACGTCAAGAAGAAGGTCGACGAAACCTTGAATTCGATGATCCCGCTCTGGCGCAAGAACAAAAGCGAGGTCACCGACGAAGCCTTGGCCGAATTCTACAAAAACAAATTTTCGGATTACGAAGCCCCGATGAAGAGCTATTTCGTCAACGTCGAGGGCCTCATTTCCTACAATGCGCTTTTGTTCATCCCAAGCCATGCCCCCTACAACCTTTACGACGAATCCTATGAACGCGGTCTCAAACTGTATGCCAAAGGCGTCTTCATCATGGACGCCTGCAAGGAATTGATCCCCGGTTACCTCCGTTTCGTCAAAGGTTTGGTCGATTCGCCTGATTTGTCATTGAACATCTCGCGGGAACTCGTCCAGCAAAACAAACAGGTGGGCAAGATTGCCGAAGCCCTGGAAAAGAAAATCCTCAGCGAGCTCGAAAAATTCAAAACCAACGATTACGACAAGTATTTGGAGTTTTTCAAACTGTATGGCATCAATTTAAAATACGGCCTTTACGAGTTGTTCGGCATCAAAAAGGATTCCTTGAAGGACCTCTTGGTGTACACGACCTTGAATGAAGAAAAACCAATCGGTTTGAAGCAATACGTGGCCGCCATGAAGAAAGACCAAAAAGCCATTTACTTCGCCTCGGCCAAGACCAAAGACGCCGTCAAGGCCATGCCCCAGATGGATCGCATCAAGAAAGCCGGATATGACGTCTTGGTATTGTCGGACGACATCGACGAGTTCGCCCTGTCGATTCTCGACGAATATGACGGCAAGAAATTCAAGTCGATCAATCAAGGCGATTTCGACGAATTGGACAAAGAAGAAAAGAAAATCTATGAAGACTTGAAGGAGCAAAAGAAACCATTGCTCGAGAAGATCAAGGAATTGCTCAAGGGCAAGGTCCAAGACGTGGTCATCTCCAAGCGCCTGGCTGATTCGCCGGTCTGCCTCGTCAGCGGCGAAGGGGTGTCTTTCGAAATGGAAAAAGTCTTGCAGCAAACCCCGCAGGAACAAAAACCCAAAGCCGAGCGCATCCTCGAAATCAATCCCCATCACGACCTCTTCAAAGCCTTGGAACGTCTCTACCTCAAAGATCCGATCAAGTTGGCCAAGTATGCCGACTTGCTGTATTCGCAAGCCCTGCTGATCGAGGGTTTCCCGCTTGAAAATCCCCTGGAATTTTCCAAAGCGATGATCGAGTTGATGATCGAAACGAGTCCCCAAGAATAGAATTTGCCATAAGAGACACGAAAAGTGTCTCTTTTTCTTCTGATATAATTTAAAATTACGATATGGAAACCTTGCATCGATTGGTCACCCCCTGGACCGCTCAAGTCAGCCCGGAGACACCGCTTCCGGAGTATCCCCGACCTCAATTAGCCCGAACTTCGTTCTTGAACCTGAATGGAATTTGGCGGTATCGCATCAGCCAAAATCCCGACTATCCGTCGTTTGACGGCGAGATACTGGTGCCATTTTCGCCGGAAAGCGCTCTGTCCGGCGTATCGCGCACCCTGCAACCGGACGAATACCTGATCTATGAACGCCAAGTCGAGTTGCCCAAAGGTTTTAACCAAGGATTGATTTTGCTGAACTTCGGCGCCGTCGACCAAGAAGCCGAAGTCTTCATTAACCAAATGCCGGTCGGCAAGCATGTCGGCGGATTCACGCCCTTCACCCTGGATATCACGACCTATGTCGGAAACGGACCCTTCATGATCAAAGTCCGCGTCAGGGATTACACCGATACCCATCATCACCAGGTTGGAAAACAGAAACTGAAACCGAAGGGTATTTTCTATACGCCGCAATCGGGTATCTGGCAAACCGTTTGGATTGAAAGCGTGCCCGAGGACTATATCCGCAAGATGAAAATCATCCCCTCCTTCAGTTCCGGTGGGTTTAAATTCATGCTCGACGTCTTGAAACCGCTGCCGGTGACCGTCCGCGTTTTATTCGAGGAACAGGAAATCGATTACCAGGAGTTCGAGCAACCGACCTTTTTCGTGAAACTGAAACAACGCCACGAGTGGACGCCGGAAAGCCCAAACCTTTATCACTTCGTGATCACCTACGGCGACGACGAGGTCAAGACCTATGCCGCCCTGCGTTCGTTCAAACGGAATTTCGCCTCCGACGGCACCAATCGCTTTTTTCTGAACGGAAAGCCGTATTTGATGCTGGGCGTGCTTGACCAAGGTTACTGGCCCGACGGTTTATTGACGGCTCCCGACGACGAGGCCTACATCCATGACATCCTGACGATGAAAAGCATGGGGTTCAACACCCTAAGAAAACACATCAAGGTCGAACCGATGCGCTTCTATTTCCACTGCGACCGCCTGGGCATGATTGTCTGGCAGGACATGATCAACGGCGGGTCCGCCCGCAGCATCGCCCCAAACGGCGCCTTGGCCATGGTCGGCATCCACCTGTGGGATCGGCTCTACCTATGGTTTGGGCGTCAAGCGAAAAAGAGCCGGGCCCAGTATTATCGCGAATTGAAGCAAATGTTCGATAAACTGATATCCGTTCCTTCGATTGCCGTTTGGGTTCCTTTCAACGAAGCCTGGGGTCAATTCGACGCCGCCCGGGTTTTCGCCATGGCTCGACACATAGACGAAACCCGTTTGATCGATCATGCTTCAGGATGGTCTGACCAACGGGTCGGAGATTTCCATAGCCGCCACATCTACTTCTCGAAAGTCCGTTTTTTCCACTTCTCGAGCCGGCGACGCATCATCGCCTTGACCGAATTCGGCGGTTATGCCTTGAAAGTCTTGGACCACATGTACAATCCCAAGAAAGCTTTTGGCTACAAGATGATGAAAGACGAAACCGAATTGGAAGAAAAGCTCGCGTCGTTGTGGGCCCGGGAACTT
This sequence comes from Bacilli bacterium, assembly GCA_041652475.1. Classification (GTDB taxonomy): domain Bacteria; phylum Bacillota_I; class Bacilli_A; order RFN20; family CAG-826; genus UBA6120. The sequence goes on along the minus strand of JBAZHG010000001.1, from coordinate 127,399 downwards.
GGGCCGCAAATCAAAAACGGACTCTCGGCCATCATTTACACGCAGTTGAGCGACGTCGAAAACGAGGTCAACGGATTATTGACTTATGACCGGAAGGTCGTCAAGGTAAATCCGGAGCATATGCGAAAAATCAATCGTGATTTGCGCTCCGTTTTTGAAAACGCCGTCAAATAGGCAACTGTTTTCTTTTTGTAATCAAGAAGCCTTTTTCAAGGCTTTTTCTTTTATTAATAAGAAGATCCACGGGGCGATGACGACGATTGAGGCGATGGCCGCGGCCAAGAAAACGTGCGGAGTCGGAACGTCGCGTATCACGCCCAAATCCGAATAGGTCCGCCCGGTGCTAGCAATGACTTGCGAGCCGATGAAAGGTCCGACGACCATCGGAATCAAGACGAAGAAAATCATTCGGATACCTTGGAAATGCCCGGCTTTGTCGACCGGAGTGTAATCGCGCACCTTGGCGTTCAATAGCGAAGAAAGAATCAGGTTTCCGCTCATCATGACGAAACCGAAAACGCCGACAAGCAAGGGAGTCCGCACAAAAAACAAGGCCAGCGAACCGCCGATGAACAAAATGATGCCTGGGATGAAAAACCAATTTTTGTTGTGGGCTTTCATGAAGTGGGTGGCCACCATCGTCACAATCGAAGCCGACAAGACGATGGCTCCCATCAGCAAGGCGTAATCGGCAATGCCAAGGTATTCGGTAAAGTACACGATGAAATAGGGATTCCAAATTTGGGTCGAGATGCCCATAACCCCGATGGTGACAAGCGTTAAGTACAAAGGAAGGTGTTTCGAAAAGGAACGGGGCCGGAATCCGTAGAAGAACGTCTCCCAATAGTTCTTATCGCTTTTGACGACAGGCGATTCCTTGATCAAGAACAAGCCCATGATCCCGCCCAAGGAAATCAACCCGCCCAGCACATAAAAGAAGATCGGCCAATTGCCGCCGTTGGACAAACTGTCAAAACCACCGAAAACCAACAAAAGGGCGAAAAGAGGCAAGGTCGCCAAGACGCCTTCGATCGGCCCGCGGTTGTCCTTGTCGGTAATATCGGTGATCCAGGCATTGAACGCCCCGTCGTTGGCGGTCGAACCGAAGAAAGTCATGATACAGTCCATGACGATGATGAGGATGATGCCGAAGGTCGCCGCTTGGGCGGTCGGAATCACCAATTCGATATTGTCCAAAGAAATGAACCCAAACGACAGGGTGACGATGCCCCAAAGGATGTAGCCGGTCGTGATGAAAACCTTGCGTTTGCCAATCTTGTCCGAGAGCGCTCCCATAAACATGGTAGTGAGTGTCGCCGTGGCCGCGCTGGCGGCGACCATCCAGGCGATGGCATTGCTGTTTGGGGCAATCTCATAATAAAGGAATTTGTTGAAATACATGTTTTCGATCACCCAGGCGATTTGTCCGAACAGGCCGAACAAAACAACCGAAAACCAGCCACGCCAACCTAATTTACTGACTTGCATACGCTTTTTCCTTTCTATAAGCGAATTGTGAGATTCTCAAGCGGGTCAAACCCAGGGGAATCAAGCGAATGGGTTCGTTTTGACAAGTCGCCACGTCCATGTAGCGGACGCCGGGGTACTTGTCTTGATAGGAAGTCAATGCATCCATTTTTATAACCTTGGCCATTTTCTTCGCATCAAGAAGCAAGATTGGTTTCTTAATTTTGACGGAGGCGATAAACTCCCGATCGTGGAATGGACGAATTCCTTTGAGGTAATGCTCCCGGTGGGGTATGGGCAAGGAATATATCAGCGGGCCGCGCCGAAGGCTGACCATCTTCCCGTGGAAATGGGTTTCAACCGCGAATCCAAACTTGAGTTGGGCCTGAAACCGTCCCTCAAATTTTATATCAACCATTTTTCTATTAGTATATGAAGATGATTCTTGGTTCATCTCGACGATGGTTTCCGCTCCATATGGAATCCGCAGATGGACGGTTCGCTTTCCCGGCCTTTGAGCGACAATCGATATGGCGACGCGGTCGCCGAAGGGATAATCGCCCTCAATCACAACTTCGACCGGGCCCTCGTCAGTATCAAATAAATAAGTCCCGGTTAGGTATGCAAATATGAAAATGTCCTGCTGATGAAACAAAACGGCGGCATTAGCCAACTTTGGCCAACCCTGGTGCATGTTGGCGGCGCAACATCCAAAATTTGGGGCCAATCCGAATACCGTCCCGGTCCTTCCCACGTCGTAAAAGGGACTGTGTTTGCATCCAGCTTTGGTCTGGTTCGGTTGGATGACGTATTGATGGGCGGTCATATCCGGGGTGCATACGGCCAACCAAGCGTTATAAGCCCACAATTCAAGATAGTCAGCCGCGCGGGGATCGCCGGTCATCCGCAAAATTTCCTCCATCGAGAACATCGCTTCGACAATGGTGCACAACTCGACGCCCTGACGGGGGCCGGGTCCGTTTAAATGCTCGTCGCTCGAGAAGAGACCAAGCGCATTGCCATGATGGCGAAGCAGCTGCTCCAATCCTTTAAACCAAGCATCGTTGGAAACGGAGGCCTGTCCGTAAAATCCTTTGTAAGCGGGATATTTTAAAGCCATGGCGACATTGACTCCGTGAGTCGCGAGAAAATTATGCACTAAATGTCGTTGGTTGAAACGTTGAGCATCTTTGGCCGTCGTGGATTTTGGACCAGTTGATTGAGCCGTCAGTTTCTTAATGATTGGAAGAACCAGGTTGAACAAGGTTTTATCTAAATAGTGGGTGGTCGTCTTTCGATATTGAAAATTCGCAAAATAATTGTTCCAATCAAATGCATGGGATCGCGCGCATTCATATATTTCTTTTCTTTTTTCATTTGAATCAATCGAATCCAAGACGGCTCCGATTTCCATCAATCGGGCCCAGGCCCATAAAACGGGGGCGTTCGTCTCTAGATTTTCCCCAATATTTTCAATAAAACGATCGATCAACCGCTTGGTGGCGGAATCCTGGAGGTTGTCATGAACGGTTCGCAACGCTTTCAAGGCCACCAGGCGCGGCCAGACGTCATCATTTATAGTCGGGCCAAAGCGACCGTCAGGTTTCGCGGAGGCAATTATGGGCTTGATCCAAGCCTCCACCCGGGCTGACAAGTCGTCGTTTTTGAGTAAAAAGGACAAGGCGACCAAGCCATCAAGATAATAAGGACCGCGCTCCCAGGCGTCGCCCTCTCCACATTTCCAGGCGTTTTTTGGACCAAGATCAGCAAAATAATCTTCGATGTTTCCCGTCAATCCAGTAGCGCACGACTCCAACTGGCGGCGATAAAAACCCGAAGGATTGATGTTTTTCAACAAGGGCTTTTTGAACAAAAAAGGTTCGTTGTCCATTACCGATTATTATAAACTAAACGAAGATTTTTATCGAAAAAAACAGATATTAAAAAATGAAACCCCTTTTTTATAAAAAAACATAAAAACACCGGCAGAACCTACATATTTATATACATTTGTTCGTGTCACGAAAAATGACGAAGAAACAAGTGGAAACGACCGCAATTCCTGTTTATCTATATTTATATAATGAAATATTAAGCATTACATGAACCATAATTCTTATTATTTCTTTTTTATCGCACATATTGACAATAATCGCATTGAATGAGTATTATTAAGCATACAATATCAAAAGGTATTGAAAGGAGAGCATTTTCATGAAGAATGGAAAACTTACTTTGTTGTCCTTATTTGGACTAATGCTCCTGGCTGCTTGCGGTAGTAGCGCAGGATCATCTGCACCAATTAGTACAACCTCGACGACCAGCGTGCCGCCGAGCGAAGTCACTTCAGAAGATCCGTTAGTCTGGGATTTTGCCGATGGCCTGTACAATTATGCCGGCGCTTCCTACAGCGAAAAGGCCAAGATTCTTTATCAACTCGAAAAGTATACATTGGATAACTTTTTGGGTGGTATTCCTTTCGCTGACAACGCCGCCAACGTACTCTATAACTCCCGGCTGTCGATCCCTAGCGACGTCTACGTGCCGAACTACGGCTTTGGCGTTGGCGAAGGAACGATCATGGATGCAATGACCGCCGAACAAGAACCGGAGACCAAATATCAATGGTACTACCATACTTGGCAACAAAAAGACCCCGGTACAGTCAACTACTGGGATGGCCAAGACTCGGTTACTGCGGATTTACATGCTATGATTAACTCATCTTATTACAACACCCGCTTTACCGCGGACAAGACCAATTACGAGTGGTACAACCAATTGGCGACCGAACGCCCAATCGCCCTTAACCTGCGCGACGACGGCATGGGAACCAAATGGCGTGTTAAAGTACGCACCGATGCCGAATTAAAATACCGCACCCTGTCAACCGATCCGGCCGTGGCCGCCTTTGATGGCCAACGCGTCGTCTTGGCTGACTACTTGACCCCGTTCAAAATGATGCTTGACAACAACCTGTTCCGGGCCACCGACCTTGGGTCGGCTACCAGCGGCTTCAAAGGCGCGAAAGAATACGCTGCCGCCAAAGCTGCCGGGTTAGATCCGGAATGGAGTAGCGTCGGCATCCAAATCAATGTCGCAGAAAATGCCATTGACTTTGAATTCGTTTCTCCCAAAACTCCGTTCTATGCGATGTACAGTCTTTCGACCTCCTTATTCTCACCCGTCCCCGAGGCTTTCATTACGGCCATCGGTGGCATTACAGAATACGGCAAGCCTAACATTAATTCCACGTTGTCGTTAGGTATGTACGTCATGGAAGAATGGCAATCCAACAAGCAAATCGCTTTCAAGAAGAACAACACCTATTTTGAAAGAGATAAAGCCCACTTCGCCGGCTATAAGTACACGATTTTGGCTAGTGCCACTGTCGCGTTCCAAGAATTCATCGCCGGTAAGCTTGATGCCGCCACAATTCCCTCTTCTCAATTACAAGCTTACAAATCCGACCCGCGTCGTCGTCAAACGCTTGGAGACACCGTTTGGAAACTCCAAGTCAACGCAACGACCGAAGAACGTTATGAAGAGTTGTTTGGTGAAGAAGGTTCTATTTACTCGCATGACGCCGAAGACTACTGGCCTCATAAGCCCGTCATGTCCAACTACAACTTCCTCAACGGTCTTTACTTCTCGATTAATCGCGTAGAGTTAGCGGAAGCCACGGGTCGATTCCCGGCTCAAGCTTTCTTGTCAGACGCTTATAACATCGATCCGGAACTCGGCATCTCATTCCGTAGTACGGATGAAGGTAAAGCCGTCACCGCCGAACGTTCGCCTGAAACCCAAGGTTTCTCCGTCGAGTTGGCTGCCGCCTATTTCCAAGCCGCGATGGAAGAACTTGAAGAAGCCGGAGACTACACTCCTGGCACTGCCGAAGAACCAACCGTCATCGAGCTCAGCCTGATTTATCAGACCGCGACCCAAGTCGCGACCGAAGGCGCTTCGATGGAAGGTTACTTGGAAGATGCGTTCAACGCCGCTTGCCCAGGTTACGAACTTGACGTTCAACCATACGCGACCTCCGACTGGATGGATGCGTACTATGCCCCAATGATGGGCGAATTCGACCTGGCGTTCGGTTCCATTTCCGGCAACACGCTCGACCCGGTCTCCTTCATGGATACCGTTCTGAGCGACAACCGGACTGGCTTCACCCTCTCGTGGGGTGTTGACACCGCCCTTCCGACCCAAGACCTCCGTTACGACGGCGTGGCTTGGTCATTCCAATCCTTATTCGAGGCCGCCACTGCTGGCACAATCGCCAGTGAAGGCGCCCCCACGATTCTCTTCACCATTGGCGATCCGACCTGCGTCGTCGGCACTGAAGCAGGAAAACACACCGTGTCGGTCTCCGGCACTTGGTACAATTTGCTGCCAGACGATGTTGACGTCATCTTTGAAGCCATTGGTCTCTACAACTATTCGACCGAAGTAACTACTTACTACGATGTTGAAGAAGTCCTGACCAAAAACGCCGATGGCACTTGGACAATCACCTTCGAAAACGTCGATTTAAGCACAGGAGCTTACTGGGCTGTCGACATCTACTACATCACGACGGTCCAAGGCGTTGCTTCGGCGACACAAAACGTCTATCCGATGGTTCCTTATCCTTTAGCCTAACTGTAACATCCTATTAAGATGGTGCCATCAATCCATATTGGAAAGGTGGCACCATCCTTCTCAAGACTCAGATCTACGGCCTTGCATTGCCGGCTCTAGGCCGGCAATGTTTCTATTTAAATACTTGGAACGAGGAGGTTCCGATATGTGGAAATACGTCCTTAAACGTGTCGGATTAATATTCTTAACGACATTTATCATACTTTCGCTCACTTTTATTCTCATGAAATTGCTGCCGCTCGATCGAGCCGTCGGCCAGATTGATCAACAAATCGCTTTTTATGAGAATCAAGTGAGATTGGGCTACATGTATAAAATCGATCCCGGCCCTGGCGCTACGGCGGAAATCATCCTGACCGACAGCATCGGGCGCGTCTTCATGTTTAGTCAACAACCGGTCATGGTCCAATACCTGCGCTGGTTGAACAACATCGTGACCGAATGGAATTGGGGCACTTCGACCAAAATCATGTTGAACGTTCCCGCCATGGACATCATCATGCAGCGCCTTCCCTATTCGATTAAAGTCAATGTCATCGCCCTATTATTATCAGTTCCGCTTGGATTCATATTCGGAATTTGGGCCGCCTTGAAAAAGAACAAAACCACCGATCATGTCATTTCCACTGGCATCATGGTGTTTATTTCGGTTCCCTCCTTCGTCATGATTACGTTTTTGATGCGTTTTTTCGCTTATGGTTTAAATTGGTTCCCGACCCAATGGCCTTCTGACAATGCCCCTGACTCTGTCAGGTTCCTGGGGTATTTCATCCCGGTGGCCGCCTTATGTTTTGGCACCATCGCCGGTTTTGCCCGCTACACCCGGGCAGAGCTGACCGAAGTCATGTCGAGCGAGTTCCTACTGCTGGCGCGGACTAAGGGATTGACAGCGTCAAACCGTCATCCGCCACGCCATGAGAAACTCGATGGTCCCGATTGTTCCGATGATCATTGGGCAATTCATTGGCATTTTGGCCGGTTCCTTGATCTTGGAACGTTTATATGGCATTCCAGGCATCGGACAACTGTTCGTCAATGCCTTGACAAGCAAAGATTACAACGTCGTCATGGTCGACATGGCCGTGTATACGATGTTAGGGTTATTCGCAACCTTGCTGGTTGACCTATCCTACGGCATCGTCGATCCGCGTATTAGAATGGGGGCGAGAAAATAATGGTACCCGAAAAAAACAAACCGGCGGTTGCACGTCCGGACATTGATTCGCAAGACTTCAAATTCGTCCAATTGGACAAAAGCATTTTTGACGTCAAATTCCAAAGCAAGCCGACAACTTTCCTGAAGGACGCCATCAAGCGTTTCGTCGGGAACAAATCTTCGGTCGTCGCCGGTATATTAATTGGAATCCTGATTTTGATGGCAATCATCGTCCCGATCGTCGACACCTCGGATATCGAACATCCCTATCTGGCCGGAAAATTTCTGCCACCCCGTTGGCGCGGCTTTGAAAACGCCGGCTTCTTTGATGGTACCATCAAATACGACGATGTCGTCGTCGACTATGTCACCGATCCTGAGACGCCCCGCCCGGCCAACTTCGATCCCGCCGGCGTCGTTGGCGAATTGGATACTTTCGAAGATTATGTGAACAATCCTCATATATACGCGACCGGAGGTTCATTAATTCTTCGGACCGACAAGCGCAATGTTAACGCCGAAATCTACTCTCCGGGCGTCATCATCAACACTTTGAACGAATATGAAGCCCAAATCGTCTTCAACGCTTATAACGAAGAAGTGGCGGTGACGCCGTTTTATGCCGTCTACGTCGACGTCATGTACGAAACGGAGTACGTTCCGCTGTTGATCAAGGACTTTTCATCAGATTTCGGGACCGTCGTCATCGAGGAGATTTCGACATTGATTGAAGACAATAAACCGGGCACGGTCGCTTCCTTCATCACGGCTTTCCAAGTCAGATTCCGATTCGAGCTTGAAACGATTCCCGAAGGTGATTATCCAGCTCTCTTTATCGATTCATTCGTGGCCCGAAATGTCAACAACGCCACCGACATCACCTTTGAAAACCTTAATTTTCTTGAAGGCAACGAACTTTTGTTGCGCGACAAAGATGCTGATTTAATGCAATACTCGTGGAAAATAGCCGGGAGCGGCTCCAAGACTTTGTATCGCGCCCGGATTGTCAGAGCCAAATTCAAATACAATCCATATTTGATCGTTTATGGCGATCGCTCGCAAGTCGTTGGGGCAAGTGAACTGCAGAAGTTCATCGATGCCGGTCTGATTACTTACGATTTTAGCGTGGGCGTCTCCTCCTTCCAGATGCTGGATGACTCATCGCCGGTACGCGGCGTTATCTCGCAACGCGTCTTGGTCGGTCCCGGAGGCGTCACCGCCCGCGAAGTGGTGGCCGTCGTTTCCCAGTACCGCTATTTGGGCTTGTCCGAAATCCCTTACTATGTGTTTGGCACCAACCACCTCGGCTATGATTACTTCAAAATCCTGATGTCCGGCTTAAGAACCTCGTTGATTCTTGGATTCTTTGCAGCCTTGATCAACGTGTTCAACGGCATGATTTGGGGTTCCATTTCCGGGTACTTCGGCGGCACGATTGATTTATTAATGGAACGTTTCACCGAAATTCTTGGAGGCGTTCCCTGGATCATCATCATGACCTTAACCATCCTGCATCTCGGCAACAACTTCGGGGTGTTCCTTCTGGCCCTATGCTTAACCGGTTGGATTGGCACGGCCGCAGTCACCCGATCGCAATTCTACCGATATAAACGCCGTGAGTATGTCCTCGCGTCCCGGACCTTGGGAGCCAGCGACATGCGGCTGATTTTCCGGCACATTTTGCCGAACTCGATCGGCCCCCTCGTCACCGGCGCCGTATTGATCATCCCGGGCGTCATTTTCTCGGAGGCGACCATTTCCTACCTCGGCCTTGGCCTCCAAGGCTTGGCCAGTTTCGGCGTCGCCTTGAGCGAAGCCCAGGAGTATATCGGCACGTCGCCTTACTTAATCATGTCGGGAGCCATCATCATCTCGATTTTGATGATTTCCTTCAATTTATTCGGAAACGGGCTCCGTGACGCCTTTAATCCCTCGCTGAAAGGAGTGCAAGAGTAGTTTATGGAAACGAAACAGACCAAAGTCATCGAAGTAAAAGACCTTGCCCTTTCTTTCTACACCGACAAGGGCCGCGTCAAAGCCTTGCGCGGCGTTTCCTTTGACCTTTACAAAGGCGAAATCCTTTGCATCGTCGGGGAATCGGGATCCGGAAAATCGGTTACCGCCAAGACGATCATGGGCATCTTGCCCGGCAACGGCCGCATCGACGGCGGCGCGGTCATGTACCAAGGCGAAGACTTGACGCGGGTGAGCGAAGAAGATTTCCACCGCATTCGCGGCAATAAGATCGGGATGATCTTCCAAGATCCGCTTTCGTCATTGAACCCGATCATGCGCGTCGGCCGGCAGATTACCGAGGCGATGCTGATCAACGGCAACAAACTCAAACGCATGTTTGAAGACATTATCTCCCCGACTTTGATCAAACATAAGAACAACGAAGCGCTGCTCGTTTTCCGCATTGAAGAAGCCAAGAAGCGGCGTGACGACGTCTTGGAAGCCAATAAAAACAAAATCAAGGAAGTGCGCGAAAACAAATCCCTTCACGGCGACGAGAAGAAAAATGAAATCGCCAAGATGCGCAATCAAAATAAGGCGGCCCACGCCCTCTTTAAGACCGAACGCACCCAATTGAAAGACGAGTTCAAACCGATCTTGGCCCAAGGCAAACTCGAAATCAAGGAAAAGAGCAAGGAAGCCAAACTCATTGTCGCCAAATACAAGGTCGAAATCAAACAGAAGCACGACCAGCAAGTCGCCCCTTTGAAAAACCAACTGAAGGCGACGTCGGACCCCTCGGAGCAAAATAAAATCAAAGAAGCGATCTCCCAGGCTGATTTTGAATATCAAGACGCGCTCAAGCTCAGCAAAGCCGAAGCCAAACGGCAAGCAATCAAAGTCATGACCGAAGTCGGCATCCCGAACGCCCCGCGGCGTTTCAAGCAATATCCGTTTGAATTCTCCGGCGGCATGCGGCAACGGATCGTCATCGCCATCGCCTTGACCCAGAATCCCGATATCTTAATCCTCGACGAACCGACCACCGCCCTCGACGTGACGATTCAAGCCCAAATCCTCGAACTCGTCAACCGCTTGAAGGAAAGCCGGCAATTGTCGTGCATCTTCATCACCCACGACCTCGGCGTCGTTGCCAACATGGCCGACCGCGTCGCCGTCATGTACGCCGGCAAGATCGTCGAATTCGGAACCGCGCACGAGATCTTCTACGATCCGCGCCATCCGTATACCTGGGCGTTGTTATCCTCAATCCCCGACATCGACAGCCACGAGCGCCTCGAGGCGATCCCGGGCACCCCGCCCAACATGATCTACCCGCCCAAAGGCGACGCCTTCGCGATCCGAAGCCGCTACGCCATGGCAATCGATTTCAAGGAAGAACCGCCCTTTTTCAAAATTTCCGACACTCATTACGCGGCCACGTGGCTCCTCGATCCGCGAGCGCCCAAAGCCGAGATGCCCAAGATCGTTTCTGAACGCATCAACCATTCATTAGCAAAGGCAGGCAAGACCGATGGAAAATAAACGTCCCGCCCAAAAACGCCAAGTGACCTTCGACCAAAAGCTGGCCGATCAAAACATCGTCTTGTCGGTCCGTCACTTAAAGCAGTTCTTCACCGTCGGCTTCGGCGCCAGCAAGTTCCGGACCAAAGCCGTCCATGACATTTCCTTTGACATCAAAAAAGGCGAAGTCTTTGGACTCGTCGGCGAATCCGGCTGTGGTAAAACGACGACCGGACGGTCGATCATTCGCCTCTACAACATCACTTCCGGAAGCATTTATTTCAACGGTTACCGCATCAACGGCGGAACGCGCTGGAACGAAAAGGAAATCAAGTGGAAGCGCATCAAGGCTCGCAAGCGCATCAAGGAACTCCGTCAGGAGATGAGCGATGAAATCGCCGAAGCGACGAGCGCCTCCCAAGAGAACAACGACCAAATCATCGCCGCCATCAAGGACGGTTACCAAGCCAAAATCGAAGCCATCAAGGCTGAAACCGCGGCCATCGTCGCCGAACAAAAGGAAAAGATCAAGCAGGTGCGCTACGACAACGCCCACGTCGATCCCCATATGATGTCGAAGATGCAGATGATCTTCCAAGATCCGACCGACTCGCTCGATCCGCGCATGACGGTCGAAGACATCATCCAAGAAGGGCTCCACATCCTCGGCGAACGCAACAAGACATCCAACTCCGCCAAAGTCGTCGAAGTGCTGGAAAAAGTCGGCCTCCTGGCCGATTACGCCTCCCGTTATCCCCACGAATTCAGCGGCGGGCAACGGCAGCGGATTGGCATCGCCCGGGCCATCATCATGAACCCGGAATTCCTCATTTGCGACGAACCGATTTCAGCCCTCGACGTTTCGATCCGGGCCCAGATCATCAACCTGCTCAACGATCTTAAAAACGAGTATGGGTTGACGATTCTATTTATTGCCCACGACCTCAGCGTCATCAAGTACTTCTGCGATCGTTTCGCGGTCATGTATTACGGCGAAATCGTCGAAATGTCGACGGCGGAAGAAATATTCAAGCATCCGCTGCACCCCTACACCAGGGCTTTGCTAAGCGCCATCCCGAAGCCGGACCCGATTTCGGAAAAGAAACGGCAACGGATTGTCTATAACCCCTTGACCGACCATGACTACTCCAAGGAAAAGCCGGTCCTTCAAGAAATCATCCCCGGGCACCTCGTCAGCGCCAACTCGGATGAAATCGAAAAGTACAAGCAGGAAATGGCCGCCATCGACGCCCGCGTGGCCGAATAGATTGGATTATCCGGCTGGTGTCCAGCCGGATTTTTTAAAAGCATGGAAAAAAGACCCTCATCGACTACGATGGAACAAAGACTGTGGACGTGGCTCGGTCTCGCGGCGTTCGCGCTGATCTTGGGCGCCGTCATTTTATTCATACGCGGGGACTATACCCTGGCCGGTTTCAGTAACGCCCTATTCATCCCCGGGGCCGTCGTCTTGGGGTTTGCCGGATTGATGTTCGTCGGCCGCCACGGCACCTTTGACGTCGCCTCGTATTCGTTCGTGCGTCTGCGCGACTCGTTTCGGCGCGAAAAAGTCAAGTCGTTTGAAGACGCCTACGCCTATTCCGAGTACAAGAACAGCCAGCGCCTCCGCCGGGGGTTCTACATTTTGCCATACCTGGTGATCGGCGGGGCGTTTCTCGTCGTCGCCTTCGTGTTCGCCATGATCTGGTAAGCCGGTAAATACCGGTTGAAACCAATCCCAATCGGGGTTGGTTTTTATTTTTGTCAGCCAATTGTAAAACAATTGGGATTATGCCATTTCTTATTGTTGTATATTTTGGAAATCTATCTATATAATTTTATTATTATCATTAGGAGAAAAACAGCATGAAAAAAGGTCTCATCATCGGTATCGCCATCCCCACTGTCATCGCGCTTACATTCGGAATCATGACTTGGTCAAGTTATAACTCGCTCGTAAGGGCGGAAAAAAGCGTCGAGCTCGCCTCGTCCGACATCTTGACGGCGCTGACGGCCCGCAATAGCACGCTCACCAACATCTTGAGCGCGGTCGACGCCTATTTGGATCACGAAAGCGATCTCTACGAAATGATTACCGACGCCCGAACCCAATACTTCGACGCGATCGAAAGCGCGACGACCCAAGACTTGGTCGAAGCCGACGCCTTGACTTCGCTCGCCTTGACGAACCTGTTTGCCTTCGCCGTGAGCGAAGACAATCCCGATCCCCAAGCGGCCGACTTGATTTTGTCGTACATGGCCACAATCGAGACCCAGGAATACATCATCAAAAACGCCCGCGAGGATTATAACGAAGCCGCGAACGCCTACAATACCGACATCGTCCTGTTCCCCAAAATCCTATTCGCCAAGATGTTTGGCTTCGAAGAGGTTCCCATGTGGAAGATGACTAGCGGCGAGGATATCGTCATCGTCTTCCCAGAACAAGATGCTTAAATTCGTCGCCCGTTCCATCCTGGCCGTCGCTACGCTCGTGATGCTGATCATTTTTGGCGTTCGCAGTTGCGCCAGCCATGAATACCCGCGTCCGAGCGAAGCTTTTTACGTGTCCGACTACGCCGACATGCTCGGCCCCAGCGTCGAAAATTTTTTGATTTCGGAAAGCGAATACCTGTTCGAATCGACCAAAGACGTCCCCGACGTCGGGGGAATCCAGATCGTTTATACCACCTTCCTGCTTGAAAGTGAAGCCGAGCTCGGGGCCTATGACAAAGTAGACCTTTTCAACGAATGGAAAATCGGAAAAAACGAGATGGGCATCTTGGTCATCATGTTTTTCGTCCCCCTGGAGACGGTTGATGAAACCGAATATTACAGCTTAACCGACATTCAAGTCGCAAACGGCGACGTCATGGCCGAATACATGGGAACGATTTCCCTCGAAATAATCGTGAAAGACACCTTCGAACACTATTTGCCAACCGGAACGCCGACCTATCCCTACGATTATGATTTGGCCCTGGGGGTGGCCACCTCGATGAACGCCCTCTTGAACATCGCTTATGGCGATGTCTATGACGACCCTGACAACGTCGTGAGCCAAGACAATTTCGTCTATTGGTATGAAGAAGAATACCTCCCGACCGCCGACGTTTCGTCCCCCAAGGACACCACCAATTCAATGAACGTTTTCCTTTATTTCTTTTCCGCGTTTGGATCTGTTACCGATAAATTACTGTTTGGGGCGTTCGCCTTGGCTTTTGCTTTGGCCGGGGCAATGACCGTCAAGGGGGCCGGCGGAACCAGTTCTGGCGCCGGACTATTTTGGCATCGCCGCTAAACCGAGGGAGAAACGTATGAAAATTAGCGACGTGGTGATGGCGACGCCGAAGCAAGTCGACCAAATGCCGACCTTTGACATGAACGAAATGCCGCGGAAATGCAAATGGTTTTTGCGCCCGATTGCTTGGCTTTTGTCCTTCCCGGAAACTATCAAACATCAAGTCAAAATCCGAAAGCACGGTATCAAGGGTTTGAAACCGCCCTATCTTTTGCTCTGCAACCACAACAGTTTCTTCGATTTCAAAGTGGCGACGCGCGCCATCTTCCCGCACATGGCCAACAACATCGTGGCCATCGACGGTTTCATCAACCGCGAGGAATTGCTCCGCAACGTCGGCTGCATCTTGAAACGCAAGTTCGTCCCCGACACGGCCTTGATCAAAAAGATCAAGCATTCGCTGTTTAAAAACCGCTATATTTGTGCGATTTATCCCGAAGCCAGGTATGCCCTGATCGGAACTACGGCCATACTGCCCGACAGCCTTGGCAAGATGGCCAAATTATTCCACGTCCCGGTGGTCACCTTGATCACCCACGGCCATCACCTGCAGCAGCCGGTTTGGAATTTGCGGAAGCGCAAACTCCCGACCAGCGCCGACATGACCTTGATCCTGACCAAGGACGACATCGCTTCGAAGACGGCCGACCAAATCAACGCCATCATCAAAGATGCGTTCGCTTATGACGATTTTGCCTATCAATTCCAAAACGGCATCAAAATCAAAGAGCCCTGGCGGGCCGAAGGCCTTCATAAGGTCTTGTACCAGTGCCCGCACTGCCGGACCGAAAACAAGATGATGAGCCAGGGCAGCACGCTAACGTGCCAGTCCTGCGGGAGCGAATACCACATGGATGAGCTCGGCCGTCTCCACGGGCCCGAAGGGTTCACGTTCAACCATATTCCGGATTGGTACGAATGGGAGCGCCAAGAAGTCCGCCGCCAAATCGAATCCGGGAACTATCGGACCGAGACCGACGTCCAGGTCGACATCTTGCGCAACAGCACCGGTTATTACCGGCTCGGAGTCGCCCATCTAGTCCATGACCAAAACGGGTTCCGTCTCGAAGGGACCTTTGCCGGGACGCCCTTCCAGCTTGAAAAAACCCCGCTGGAGAACTATAGTGTTCATATCGAGTTCGAGTATTTCGGCAAAGGCGACGGCATTTCCCTTTCGACGTTGCAGGATACCTATTACCTATATAGCGTCGATCAATCCGTCAGCGTGACCAAAGTCCACTTTGCCGTCGAAGAACTCTTCAAGTTGAAGGCGGATGAAAACCATGTTACTGCGCAGCAAACTAGCCCGTAAGCATTTGCCGAAATTCAAAAAAAGGCCTTTTAGCGGCAATAAATATGATTACGGCAATGTTTTCATCTTCGGCGGAAGCGTCGGTTATTTCGGGGCTCCGCTATTGAGCGCCCTGGCCGCTTATCGAAGCGGATCGGGTTTGGTTCATATCGTCGTCCCGAAAGACGTGTTCGCCCATTTCCCGCAGCCGTATCCCGAAGTGATGGTCCACCCTTATTCGAACGTCAACGAGATTGCCTACATCGTCAGCAAGATGGACGCGGTTTTGTTCGGCCCGGGGTTGAATTCCTATGATTCCTCACAGACCGAAGTGCTGAAAACGCTATTGGCCACCAACAAACCGCTCGTCGTTGACGCTTCGGGGCTCGTTTTCTTGAAACCATTGCTTGACGAAATACAAGACGGGAGCAATATCGTGGTGACCCCGCATACCGGCGAAGCCGAAACGCTCCTCGATTCCAAAATACCTGAAAAAGACGTTGGAAAGCTTACCCAACTGAAAATCACCGTCGTCTTGAAAGACGCCAGCACCTTGATTGCCAACCGCCATAAGGGCTTCGTGGCCGCCGCCGGCAATCCCGGCATGGCCACGGCCGGGAGCGGCGATGTCCTGGCCGGCATCATCTTGAGTTATCTCGGCCAAGGCCATGCGCCCTTCGAGGCCAGCAAGATCGGGGTCTTCATCCAACAAAAAGCCGGCAATCTCGCCCGCGACGAGTTCGGGGAAGACAGCTTGATGGCCAGCGACATCATCAAGCATATCCCGGGAGCCATCAAGACCCTTAAATGAAAAAAAGGCGCTACAAGCGCCTTTTCCTTTATGGGCAATAACCGTCTATTTCGATGTGACCTTGAGCATCCACAGGGTCTTTTCGAATTCCCCGATGGTCCCAATAGCGAGATCGGCCGTCGCTTCGTCGCCCGCGTCTTGGGCGAGTTTGGTCAGCGACTTGAGGTCGGCAACGATCGTTTCGAGGTCTTTGATAAGCGAGCCAAGCATCTCGGCGGCCGACTTTTCGGCGCCGGCTTCTTTAATCGTGGCCTTGGCCAAATAGTCCTTCATACGGCTACTCGGCTTGCCGCCCAAGGTAATAAGGCGTTCGGCAAAGGCGTCGTAAAGCTCGTTGACGTGATCGTAGAGTTCCTCGAATTTGGCGTGGAGGGCAAAGAATTGCGGACCCTCGACGAACCAATGGAAATGATGCAATTTGGTGAATAGGACGCTGAAATTGGCGACGTGGACATCTAGTGATTCGTGTAATTTGTTCATGGTTTGTTTCTCCTTTGTTTATGAATATATTATACCATCTCAAGCCGCTTTAAAGTTGCCGGACGCTTTTGCTTGAAAAGAACACCAGCGCCCCGAGGATGAAACCGACGACGCTGATCAAATACAGCTCGGTCAATGGCCGGTATTCAAGAAAGAGACCGGCCAAGGCAATCGACAATGGCACCAAGCCGGAGGAGACAGTCTCCAACATCGAATTGACCCGGCCAAGCATTTCTTTGGGAACGTATTTTTGGAAGGCGACGCCAATCGGGGTATTGACGAAAACCGAGATCAGGCCATTGAGCAACGAGACGGCCACGCTGAGACCGTAGAAGAGCGAAAATCCGATCAGATGGTTCAACATGAGGTAGATGAGCAACAATTGAATCATCAGCAGCGGAATCCAAAAACAGAATCCGATTGCGACGAATTTAAACATCCGTTCTTGCTGCCGGATGATGGTGAAAATGAGCGACATCACGATCGATCCAATCGACATGGTCACCCCAATCAATGAGTAATAGATTGGTTCAGTGGCTAAAATTTGGTTGTATAGGAACGGGAGCCCAATCGAATATACCGGGGCGACGAAAAAGTTCACGATCACGGCGACGATGGCAAAAATCAGCAAACCGCGGTTGGTAATCAAATACCGCATCCCTTGTCCCATTTCGGCCAAGACGGTTTTCAACGACAAGTGGCGGTCATTGATTTCTTTCGTTTTCACGGTAATGAAGATTTCGCTGATGGCCGAGCCGATGTAGGCCACCCCGTTGATGATGAAGATCCACCCAATGCCGATGATTGAATATAGAGCGGCGGCCGATACCGTGCCCACGATGCTAATCAAGGCGTTTTGGGCATGGAGCGAGGCATTGGCCTTCTGCAATTGTTCACGGCCGACGATGTATGGCGCTAAGCTGGTGACGGCCGGGGAGAACAGGGCTCCGTTGGCCGAGATGATGAATGCCGTGACATACAAAACGACCATTTTGAAATCGCTCGAGCCGAAATCCAACGTCAGGGAGCCAATCGCCAGCGAACCGTCGTACATAATCGTCAACCCAGCCAAAGCGATGGAAACGCCTCGGATGAAATCGGTGATATAAACGATTTTTACCCGGTCCCAACGGTCGGCAAAGACCCCGCCAAAGGGCGTCAAGATGAAGTAGACGATCGCCCCAAAGGCCATGTAGATGGCGCTGGCCGATGGCGATTGGGTGAACGAAAGGATGAACCAACTGATGGCAAAATTATAGAAAATATGTCCGAAATTGGACACGAGCCGGCCAAAATATAGAAGCAAGAAATTTTTGTTTTTGAATAATGATTTTTCCATACGACGTTATATTATCGCCACTTGCCCGGTTGCCACCAGCAATTTCGCTTGTCAAAATAGCAAATCGAAGTTGCTCCTAGACGATTTTTTCAAACGCGAGGCGCCGTTTGAAATTATTCAACAAAACGACGCCAATCTTTTGATAGTCCATTTTTTGAAGCAGGGCAATCATCGGACGGTTCTTCTCGTGGGTGTCGACGCGAATCGAGCCCACCCGAAGCGAACGGGCAATGGCTTCCACTTGTTCCAAGGCGAAGCGACCGTAACCCTGCCCGCGATGGGAAGCGCCAAGCGCCATGCGGTGGATGACGAGGTAAGCGCCCGGTTGGCGCCAATGCCCTTCCAGCAATTCCTCATAATCGGGTTCGTAGTCCAGGAGGGCCAATCCGCCGATGACCATTCCGTCGACCTCGATCACGTAATAACGACCGTTTTCGATGTCTTTGGCGATAGCCTCGGGCCGCGGATGCCCGTCTTGCCATTGACCAGAACCCTGCGTGGCCAAAAATGCCCGCGCCTCGGCGATGACTTTGAGAATCGAATCTTGGTCGGCGTTGGTCGCCAGACGCCATCTTGGTGCATTCATAGATTTTATTATAGGTTATGACGTCGTCAAATTAATTAATCTTTGCAAGATATATGTAAAAAAACCGCTTGGGGCGTCATAATAAATAATAACGGAGGCAACGGCATGAAAACGAATCACTGGTGGCACAATCGGGTCATCTATCAAATCTATCCGCGGAGTTTTTGCGATTCCAATCAAGACGGTATTGGCGATTTGCCCGGCATCATTTCCAAGCTTGATTATCTTTCCGAGCTGGGCGTCGGGGCGATTTGGCTTTCACCAGTTTATCGCTCACCTAACGCCGACAACGGCTACGACATCTCCGATTATCAAGACATCAATCCCGAATACGGCACCTTGGAGGACATGAAACGCCTCATCGACGAAGCCGACAAACGTCAAATCAAGATCATCATGGACCTCGTCATCAACCATACCTCGGACGAACACAAATGGTTCCAAAAAAGTCTCGATCCGGATTCATCGTATCACGATTACTACATTTGGCGTCCAGGCCGTGTCAAACACGGGCGCGAGCTACCTCCGAACAATTGGCAAAGCCAATTCACGGGCAGCGCCTGGACGAAACATCCGGCCAACGGTCTTTATTACTTGCACCTGTTCACCCCGAAACAACCGGATTTGAATTACCGCAATGAGAAAGTCATCGAAGAGGTCAAGGAATTAATGAAATTCTGGTTGGATTTAGGCGTGGCCGGTTTTCGCTGCGACGTCATCAACATGATTTACAAAACGAGCCTTGAAGACGGAAAACCACGCGTCTATCAAATGGGTCATGAGCATTATCTTTCACAAAACGGCAGCCATCTAATTTTGAAACGGCTTCACGACGAGGTGTGGGAACCCTATGGGGCCTATACCGTCGGGGAAACGGTCGGACTCGACCCGATGACGGCTCAGAAGTACACCGACGGCCAACTGGAAACCGTCTTTCAATTCGACCACACGAGCGTCGATCAATGGCTTTTGCCAATCTTCCAAATCAAGTATCGCCCTGAAAAGATGGCTCGCACCTTGAAAAAATGGCAGGAAATCCTCCCATGGAATACCCTTTTCTTCGAAAACCACGACATCCCGCGTTCGATTTCACGTTTTGGCGATGAATCCAAACACCGGGTCGAAAGCGGCAAGATGCTGGCCACTTTGATTTTGACGCTTCGGGGTATCCCTTTTGTTTACCAAGGGCAGGAAATCGGCACCATAAACACGCCATTTGAAAACATGAACGAAATCGATGACGTGTCCAGCCGCAACGTTTATAAGATTCTACGGTCCTACCATATCGGGCATCGGTTAGCCTGGAAGATGGTCATGGGCTTTTGCCGTGACCACGCCCGAACCCCGATGGCCTGGACTGACGGAATCCATGGTGGATTCTCAACGGTCAAACCTTGGCTCCGCGACAACGGCCACACCGACGCGATCAACGTCAAAGCCGCCCAAGACGATCCGGATTCGATCTGGCACTACTACCGGAAGCTGATTCAGTTCCGCAACCAAAGCAAAGCCCTTCAAATCGGAACGATCCAACTCGAGCGTCCAGCCCGTGAAGTCATCGCCTACCGGAGGACATATCGCGACGAGACGATCGCCATCGTGGCCAATTTAGGCCCCTCGTCGAGAAAGTTGCCCCATAACGTCAGCGGGAAGACCTTATTCAGTAACTATCCTTTGGCCGAAGAGTTTTCGATATCGAAACTGGAACCGTACCAAGCCATTGTTTTTCAGGTTAAGTGAAGCAATTTCTTTATTCTTGACGAGATAATGATATAATTAACCCGTATTTTTCTTTGAAAGAGAACCTCTATGAAATCATTGCTTTACTTCCAATCCGGCGGTCCCACTCCCGTCATCAACACCTCGCTTTACGGCGTCATTCAAGAAGCGAAGCGCCACTCCGAGATCGACGGCATCTACGGGAGCCTTTTCGGGATCGAAGGCGTCATTAACGACAACCTCATCGATCTGCGGCAAGAAGACGACGAGCAAATTGAATTATTGAAGCAAACCCCGGGAGCCATCCTCGGCACCACCCGTTATAAGCTGAGCGACGACCTCGGGCATCCCGACTATTATAAAATTCTGACCACGCTTAAAAACCACAACGTCGGATACCTGCTCGTCAACGGCGGCAACGACTCGATGGACACTTGTCACAAACTGTCCCAATTCATGAAAACGGCCGATTACGACTGCGCCGTGATTGGAATCCCTAAGACAATCGACAACGATTTGAATTACACCGACCACTGCCTTGGTTATCCAAGCGCGGCCAAATACGTCGTGCAGACGCTCCAAGACATCGCCATCGACAACACCTGCTACAACAAGGGCAAAGTCGCCATCGTCGAAGTAATGGGACGCAACGCCGGCTGGCTCACGGCCGCGGCGGCGCTGCTTGAAGGCGAAATCAAGCCGGATCGGATCTACCTGCCCGAAGAAAGTTTCCATCTCGACAAGTTCCTCGATGAGATCAAAGCCATCTACGCCGAAAAGAAAAAAGCCTTCATCGTCATTTCCGAAGGCGTGGCTCCCTTCCTTTCCTCGGCTTTCGCCACCGTCGATTCCTTCAACCACGCTCAGTTGGGCGGAATCGCCAACATCCTCGGCGACCAGATCAAGGTCAAGCTCGGTTTCCCGGTCCGCGCCATCGAATTCAGCTTGATGCAACGGGCGGCGGCCGCTTTCATTAGCCAAGTCGACCGCGAGGAAGCCCTGAAGATTTCCCGGTTCGCGGTTCGGTCCGTGGTCAAGGGGAAAACTAACGCCATGGTGATCATCGCCCGGCTCCCGGGGCCCCAATATAAAGTCCATTACCAATTGAAGAACTTGCGCCACATCGCCAACGTCGAGCGCAAGATGAGTGCCGAATTGATCAAAGACGTCCACGGCGAGGGCCGCTTGATGAAAGAATATTTGAAGCCGTTGATCGACGGAAACGTCAAATTCGTCCAAAAAGACGGGGTCATCGCCTTCGCCAAATTGAAGAAAATCAAAATCTAGAAAAAGAAAAAGTGCCACGGTTGACGCGGCACTTTTTAATAAGCGAACGGGAGACGATTAGTCGACGAGAATCGTTGGTTTCTTGTTGAGGATGATCGTAATCAAATCGATGATCCAGAAAATGGCGGCCCCGGCGAAAATCCAAATGGCTCCGACCACGATCAAGAGAGTGTTCTTCTTGTCGATGCCTTTGAGCAAGCGGTAGATACCCCAAAGGAAATCAAGGCCGGGCAAAGCGAAAATAATCTTGAGGATGAATGGCAGATCGTCGAATGTCTTGATGAATGATTTCATATACTTTCTCCTTTTTGATATACAAACATTATATCATCGGTTGTTGGGCTGATAAGTCATTTGACTCAAAAAAAAGAAAATTATTTGAGGAACCATTTAATCAGGCGCGTTTTAAGCGGCGTATAGGGCTGGTACCTGATGGCGATGTCGGGACGGTTGGATTTCTTCAAAATGCTCTTGTAATGGGAGAAGGTCTTGAAACCCTCATACCCGTGATAACCACCCATCCCCGAATTGCCGACGCCCCCGAAGGGCATCTTCGTCGTGGCGATGTGGACGATCGTGTCGTTGACGCAGCCGCCCCCAAAGGGGACGTAGGTCAGGATTTCCTTTTCCCGGACTTGATCCTTGGTAAACAAATAAAGGGCCAGCGGCGTCGGGTGCTTCTCGATGATGGCGGCGATGTCCTCGGTGTTTTCGAACGTGAGCACCGGGAGAATCGGCCCGAAAATTTCCTCGTTCATGGCCGGCGAGTCCAAGGTGGCCTCTTCGAGGATGGTCGGTTCAATTTTCAGCTGGTCGGGAACGGTCCGGCCTCCATAGGCCAATTTTTCGTTGGCAATCAAGGCCGACAAGCGTTCGAAATGCTTTTTGTTGATGATCTTTCCATAACGTCCAACCTTGAGGGAATCAGCCCCGTATTGGCGCTTGATCTCTCCAATCAAGAGGTCGATGAACTGTGGCTTGATCAATTTGTGGACGATAAGGTAATCCGGGGCGATGCACGTTTGGCCGCAGTTAATCAATTTGCCGAACACGATGCGGCGGGCGGCCATCGCTAGATCGGCCGTCATGTCGACGATGGCTGGTGATTTGCCACCGAGCTCGAGGGTGACCGGAGTCAAATGGGCGGCGGCTTTTTCCATGACAAAGCGACCGACGCTCGTCGATCCGGTGAAGAAGATGTAATCGAATTTTTGGTCGAGCAGGGTTTTGTTTTCATCGCGGCCACCCAAGACCACGGCCACATAAGCGGAATCAAAGGTGGCTTCAATCAATTTCTTGATGACGATGCCGGTCGCTTCCGAATATGATCCGGGCTTGATAATGACGGTATTGCCGGCGGCCAGGGCGTCGATCGTCGGCACGAGCGCCAAAAGGAATGGGTAATTCCAGGGGCTCATCACTAGGACGTTGCCGTAGGGGACCGGGCGGCGGAAACTGCGGCCGTGAAAGTGCACGAGCGGGGTCGCGACCCGGTGGTCGCCGCTGAATTTCTTCACGTGGCCGATCATGAAGCGCAATTCCTCGTAGGTCATGCCGATTTCGGTCAAGTAGGCTTCCTCGGCCGATTTTCCCAAATCGATGCGCAAAGCGTCGGTGATATCACGTTCCATAGTTTTGATATTCAACAACAATCGATTCAAGGCCTCGAGACGATAGTTCACATTGTAAGTGGTTTTAGTCTTGAAGAATTCGCGTTGCGAAGCGACGAGATTTTGAATTTCCATATGCATTTCCTTTTTGCCATTATAGCATCCCGAGTAATCAGATGGCCTCATGATATAATGGACTCATGAATCTATATGGTCGGAAAATCGGGATTGCCTTAGGGGGCGGAGGTTCGCTCGGCGCTTATGAAATGGGCGTCTGGACCGCCTTGAAGGAACTTGATGTCAACCCGGCGGTGGTGACCGGCACTTCAATCGGGGCTTTGGTCGGAGCCATGATGGCCACCGGCCAATACGAAAAGGGATTGTTGCTTTGGCGCGACCTCAGCGCCGACAAGATCATGAAGGATGGTTTGAACCTCGATTGGAAGACGCTGCGGCAAACCTTCAAAGCGGATCGCCGGCGCCTTTTCAGCTTGACGAGCAATTACATCCGCCATCGGGGCTTAGATATTTCACCCTTGATTGAACTCGTCAAAACGAACTTGCGCCCGGAGGAACTCAAGGCTTCGCCAATCCGTTTCGGGGTCGTGGCCGTGTCCTTGCCGTTTTTCAAGCAATGCAACGTCGAATTGTCCCGAGTAACCGAAGACGAAGTCCATGACTGGCTCTTGGCCAGCAGCGCCATCTGGCCGCTTTTCCCGGTCCGGGCCATCAAGAAAAAGTATTATATCGACGGCGGTTATCGCGATACGCTCCCAATCAAGTTCGCCTTCGACCTGGGGGCCGAGGTCGTCATTGCCGTGAACCTGTTCTATGGCGTCAGCTGGCATCCGATCCTCAACAAACGAGACGACGTCATCAACATCGAACCGTCGTGGCCCCTCGGGCTGATGTTCAATTTCGATCAAACGGTCATCGACCGCAACCGCGAACTCGGGTATAACGACGCCATGAAAAAGTTCAATCGCCTGCACGGCTTTCGCTATACCTTCACCTCATTGGAGAATTCGTCTCGTTACGACGAGCGGATTGAATATTTGCTGGATACCCATTTCAAATCCTTGAAACCGGCGATCATCGGCCTTCTGAAACGATATACTAGAAAGAAGCCTCTGGACGGGCTCATATTCGTGCGAGGCCTGGAAATATTGGCGGAGACGCTTAAAATCGATCCTTCGCCCCGACGATCTTTGGAGGGTTTGGCTCGTGAATGCTATGACCGGCTGCGTCCGCATTTCGACAGCAAGTCGGTGGTCGGGCTCCTGAAAAAGATCCGATCGGACAAGCAACTTTCATCAAAAGATGAAAAGACAGCCCTCGAAGCGATAAAATATATATTAGAGCATCACTTCCATACCAACGAAGTGCAAACTTGGACTTCCAGGAAGGCGAAGCACGCCTTGGCCTACCTCTTGCTCGTAATTATCCATCAAGACATCGTCAAACCACAGTCGCTTGGAGCGACACCCACGGAGGCAACAACATGAAAATCGGCATCGCATTAGGCAGTGGCGGCTCAAAAGGAGCTTATCAAGTCGGTTTCTTCCAAGCCCTAAAAGAACTGAACATGAAATATCAGGTCGTTACCGGAGCGTCCATCGGCGCTTTAAACGGCGCCATCATGGCGAGTGCTGACTTGCAGCTGCTCGAGAAACTATGGCACAACCTCGAATTGAACAAGGTCATGCGCCACGGCATTAACCTCGACCTCGATGAAATCGTCCGCAGCGACAAGAAGGAGCTTTTGAAGTTCATCGCGTCTTACATCAAAAACCGCGGAATTGACATCAGCCCGTTCAAAGCCTTGCTGCATGAGTATCTCGATCCCGACAAACTGATCAATTCGCCGATCGACTTCGCCGTCACCGTGGCCAGTTTTCCCAAATTGGTCGGCAAAGACGTCATCATCAAGCAATGCCGTCGCGAGGAAATCGGCGATTATCTTTTGGCGAGCGCCAGCTGCTACCCGGCTTTCCCGGTCACCAAGATCGGCCTCGAGCAGTACATCGACGGAGCCTATCACGATCGGCTTCCGATCGATTTGGCTTTTTCATTGGGTGCCGAGCACGTGATCGCCGTCGATTTGAACACGGCGCAATTCAGCCATCCCGAATATCTCGACGACAGCCGGGTGACTTACATCCGGAGCTATCATAACCTGGGTCCGTTCCTTCTGATCAAACGCGAGATCATGGCCCGGAACATGCGGCTTGGTTACCTGGATACCATGAAGAAATTCGGCAAGTACCTCGGTTTCAAATACACCTTCAAGATCACGAGCGCCTTCGACGAGATCGCCCGGCAAGCTATTGAGACCGTCGACCGGCTCCGCGTCAGCGAACTGACAAACGCCCTCGAGGCCAAAATCCGTGAGACGATGACCACGAGGACCCGGTACTTGCGCTTCCTGGAGATCATTGGGGAAGGCTTGGAACTCGATCCTTTGAAAATTTACGAAATACCGCAGTTCACCCAAGAAATCGATCAAGCGATCGTCTTGAACCAGCACCATGAGACCTGGTTGAAGAAACGACCGGGCGAACAGCAATTCTACCTCCAGAAATTGAAACCGGCCGCCCGCTTTGGGACGCTGCGCCAAATCGCCAAACTGAAGCTGAAACTGCCCGAAGACACGGTCACCATGCTGGCGACTTCATTTCCGGAACTTTGTTGTGCCGCGATTCATTTTGGATTGATTAAATAGAAATGGCCAACATCACTACCTACCGTCAAAAGCGCTTTCGGTACTTGCTATATTTCATCAAGAATGCCTGGTTCGTTTTGTTGTGGAAACTGTTCCGCCGCAAGAAGAAAGTCCTTCGTTTCGCCGGCATCACCAACATCACCCAGGAATTGGGCAACCAAACCCTCAAGGATTCGATCCTGAGCGGGCAACCGTTCGCCGCGGTCCGTTTCGGAGCCACCGAGCTCAGCTGCTTGAACAATTACGAGAAGATCCAACTCGGATGGCGGCGCGACTACAAGAAATCGGTCCGCTATTCGATGAAGAACAACGGCGGTTTCTTCCCGACCACCGACACCAATTTGAATTATTACTGCACTTACTACCTCCGGGAATTGTCCAAAACCGACATCTTGGGTATTTCCGGCATCCACATGGAAGATTATTTCTATCGGAAATACATCCCGAACGCCCGCATCATCCAATACAACAGTTTCGAACCATTGATGGGCGATTGGACCCAAGCCTTGGCTGGCAAACGGGTCCTGGTCGTGTCGCCGTTCGCCTCCTTGATCGAAAAGCAATACGCCCAAAGGCAATCGATCATCAACAATGAGCTCGTCTTGCCGGAATTCACCTTGATGACGGTCGCCGCCGTGCAAACCATCGGCGAGGAGTACGACGAACGGTTCCACAACTGGTTCGAAGCCCTCGACTATCTGAAACTGGAAATACTGAAGCACGAATTCGACGTCGCCCTAATCGGGGCCGGCGCGTTTGGGGCTCCCCTTTGCTGGTTCATCAAAAGCCGCGGCAAGCAAGCGATACAAACCGGCGGGGCGACGCAGCTGTTATTTGGTATAATGGGTAGAAGATGGGAAAAACGCCCCCATGTGACCCGTTATGTCACGGCGGCCTGGACCCGGCCGGACGCCAAACCCAAAGGGGCCGACCAAGTCGAGAACGGATGTTATTGGTAACCGCTATGAACAAAATCAAAATCGAACATTACAAAAAGCAATATGGCGGCCTCTTGGCCTTCTTAGTCATCGAATTACTCATCTTCACCAGTTTAAACCTGGCCAACTACGGGATTTTATTCCGTTATCTATCGATAATTTTAGTCGCAGCCTTGATTCCGATCACGATGCTCAAATACCGTCAAGAAGATTGGCTCAACGTTGCCCTGGCGTTCGTCCTCCCGCTGGCGGCCTACGGGGCTTTCATGGCCTTTTCCCCGCTTTACCTCGTCTTGCAAACGGTCGTCGACGACATCGTCATGCTTTTGTCGCTGGTCGCCTTTTTGCTGATTGGCGTCTCAATGGCCCAAAACGAAGAGTTCAAAATTGAAAAAGGCTTGGCCGCCATCGTGGGCGGTTTGGCTGTCTTGTTGGCAATCGGACTCGTCTACACCATCTGGCGTTATACCTTTTTCTATGTATTGCGCTTTGATGGCATGAACTTATACTACGATGGGGAAGCCTACCTCATTTCGAATGAAGCCAAGTGGCTCTTCGGTTTTGAATTCCACGAGGTCAAATTGGCGTTCTTCGCCAATTACGGAATCTTCTTGAGCCCACTGCTTCTCGGATTGCTTTTCGTCGATTTCAAGCATTTAAAGAAGCTCGATTTCGTGTGGATCGCCGCCGGCGCACTTGGAGTTTTATCCTTGTTGCTTCTCCCTGATTTCGGCGCTTTTAAGTTTGTGATACCGGCCGTTATCATCGCGGCCGCAGTCCGTTTTTTACCGAACAATCCCCTTACTAAGAAAGTAATTTTCTATGGTAGTGTAGTTGCCGGAGTTCTGTTCTCATTGGCGGCTCTGTTTTTGCTACTTTACGCATTCGAGGTCCCTTTTGCGGCGAATTTGGTTACCAATAACGCCATATTCAATCGCGTGTTCGGCAATTCAATCGTCCAAGGATACGCCGAGGTAATCCAAGCTTCGATCCAACATCCCTTTGGCGGTTTGCATTCGGTCATCGTCAACGCGAACTTCATCGAATCGACCAGGAGCTCATTCTTCGACACCTTATATCAAGGCGGCATCGTGGCGACCCTTGGATATTTGGCCTTCATGGTTTGCGCCGGCATTTATCTTGTTCGTTATTACCGCCAGAGCCAAGATCCGCGCCATATCAAAATAATCTTGATCCTGTTCGTGGCCACCCATGTGTTCACGAGCCTGTTCCGGTATGAATACGCCCCCTTTGTCCGGGAGAACCAACGCATCTACAAGATTCCGTTCTTTTCCGATCTATTGACTTTGCTCGACGTGTTCCTGGTCGGGTACGCCTATCATCAAGGCCAACCCTCCAAACAAAATAAAAGCGAAGCCGTTTTGGCTTCGCCCGCGATCTAATAACCTTTAATCATCAAGCCCAAACGCTTTTGGGCAACAACAATTCGTATAAGAATATGGCCGTGTAGTCGTGGTTGCTATTTTCGGCGGCGACGTCGAGGATGTCGTAACTGACGCTGACGGCGGTCGCTCCATTCAATGAGGGGGCCCCGGCCACGTCATCGAGATAGAAACCGTACAATTCCGGAAAGTCGCTTCGGCGCACGCCGGCGACGTCGAAAGTGAATTCATGTTTGGCGTATTGATCGCCGGTCGGAACATAAAACGACACATGGACGCGCAGGTCGGTGATATAGACGCCGCCGAGGTAAGTGTCGGCGCCGGCTTTAAGGTACAAGCCGACGTGGTCCAAACTGGTAATCGCCTTCGGAAAGACATACCCAAAGCCGCTCTCGCGCAATTGGAGCCGGCTCTTGCTGATGCGCACGGCGTCGCTGCAATGGAGGATGCCGTCGAACAGCTTGCTTTCAAAACCGTATTTGATTTCAGGCAAGGTCAGCGAAAGTTTTTTGGTGGTGGCGTAGAATTCGTCGTTGACTTCCCGGGTCCCGGTGCCGTCGTTATAGTATCGGTCGGCCGTCTTCAGTTCCGCCACGCCTTCGAACACGTCGGCGCCATCGACCGGGTAAGTTTGGGTCGAGGCGATGTGTTCCGGGGAAAGGCGCGTTTCCATAACCGTGTCGTCATACATGTTGTTCGAAAAGACATCGGTATGGTAGGTGGTGCGGTCCATCGCCAAAGCGACGTCTTGGCCGCAGGAGGTCAAGGCGATCAGGGCGATGCCGATCAATAAGCGTTTCGTTTTCATTTTCGCTGGTTAATGTACGCGGAGATATCGAGCCAAGTCCCCATTTGAAAGTCGACTTGGTCCTCGTCGAGGATCAAGGTACCCTTGGCGGGGGTGAAGGTCATCTCGCTAAACATTATTTTACCATCAATCTGATACAGGTCAACGCGGACAAATGGGAATGGGGCCGCCAGTTTTTCGGCTAAGGCCACCATCTCCAGGAAATTGTCTGGTTTCTGGATTGGAAAATCGGCTTTGTGCCACCCGTTGAACTGGCTGCCGTCGAACGGGGTCCAGTCGATGTGAAAGTTGGTGTAGCGGATGTCTTGGCCCCGGCCGGTCACCACGTAGAGGTTGCGGGCTTTTCCGTTGAATACATGAATCTTATATTCGATTGGCAGACGCTGTCCCTGGCCGAGATATTCCTCAATCAGAATGCGGGGGACGATCGGGCTATAATGCCGTTCCATGGTCATCTTCCCATAATCGGTTTTGAGCCACCGGTCGAAGCGGGCTTGGAGTTGCTCTTTGTCAATCGTGGCATGGTCACAAATTATTTGATTGAATCCGCAGGCGTGGCTGCATTTCATCACAAATGAACGCGGCAGCTTCGAAAAGTCGATTTCGCTTACGCTTTGATAATGACCGTAGCTGGGAACCAGGTATCGTTCCAGCCCCAACTCCTTGAGATAATCGCGGACGCCAACCCGATCGGTGCATCGGATTGCCCGCGCATCTTTGGGATACACGAACAAGCGCAGATATTGGAGTTTTTCGGTATAACGGACCGGTTTCTTCAAATTCAAGCGGTGCCGGGTCAGGTATCGGTATTGCCATCGGACGTAGCCAATCGGAAAAAGGCGGCGGACGAGAGCCCGCAGCGGGGCAAAGATCCGTTGGGTCAAAGGTGAGAGTTTGCGGAACTTGGGGTTCATACGTTAATCATTATACGGCCTTAAAGATAAAACGACCGTAAAGGTAATATCTCATTGGCACTATCAAAATTATACTCGCAATATTAAACTATTAAGTACTATGAAAATTCTCGCCGTTTGCCAATTCTACCATCCCGAAAATTTCACCATCACGCCCCTGTTGCGCGATTTGGCCGCCCGCGGCCATCAAGTCACGGTGATTACCGGGCGTCCCAACGCCGGTTTCGGCCATGTCTTGAGCGAATACCGCCATCGAAAATTTGAGATTGCCGACGGGGTTAAAGTCCATCGATTGCCGATTTTGGCCCGCAAGAAAGGCAAATTGTCTTTGATTGCCAATTATTTTTCATTTTATTTTTTGGCCCGGGCCTTCGTCCGGCGCCATCGGGGCGACTACGACGTCGTCTTCGCGATGAGCTTGTCTCCGGTCATCTCGATGGTGCCGGCCCTCGACTACGCCAAGCGCCATCATCTCCCCAGCCTTCTATACTGCGTCGACATTTGGCCGGAATCGGTCGTCTACACTAACAACGTGAAGCCAAACACGTTTGCCCACCGGGTGCTTTTAAATTGGTCAAAGCGAATTTACCAAGCGGCCGATCGCCTGTTGGTCGGGTCCCCGTCATATTTCGAATATATGGAACAAGAACACCAAATTCCCCGCGCCAAGATGGACTTGTTACTGCAACCGGCCTTGAACG
Organism: Bacilli bacterium; assembly: GCA_041652475.1. Taxonomy (GTDB): domain Bacteria; phylum Bacillota_I; class Bacilli_A; order RFN20; family CAG-826; genus UBA6120. Next base: position 96,742 of record JBAZHG010000001.1, on the reverse strand, counting down.
AGCATTTGGGCATCGCCCCGATCAATCATGGGCCCGGCACCCACCTCGTATACATTGGAAACCTGGGACAAGTCCAACTGCTCGACGAATTGCTCGAGGCCGTGAAAAGCCTCAAAGGTCGCGACTTGCATGTCCACATCGTCGGCAACGGATCAGCCCGCGACCGTCTTTTGGCCACGATAAAAAACGAGGATTTATCCGAATATGTCCATATGTACGGCTACCGTCCGATCCATGAAGCGGTCGCTTTCATCCCCGATGCCGACGTGTTGTTGGTCCCGCTGAAGGCGGGCGGTTACGTCGGAAGGACCATTCCCAACAAACTGGTGACCTACATGGGATACGGTCGCCCGATCCTTGGGGCGCTGACCGGTGACGGCCGGGCGTTGCTTGAGGCAGCCGGGGGCGGCATCGTCGTTGAGCCCTCGACAAGGGGACTCATTGAGGGCATCAAACGGGCCATAGACCTGACTGAAGAAGAAAAAAACGCGCTGGGAGCGCGCAATTTAGCTTATTTCAAAGAACATCTCACCCTCGAGAAAGTCGGAGCCGAGCTCGAGTCTTATTTAAGCGAATTGGTGAAGTGAACCAGGAATTCGCCGACGGCGGCGATTCCAAATTGAGATAGGACCGTCTCTTTGGCCGTTAAGGCCATTTTTCTTTTGGCTTCTTCGCTCAGCGCCAAGGCCGTTTTCATGGCTTCAAGCAAATCCGCGACCGAGCCGTTTCCGGCCCAGAGAACGTCTTCTTGAAACAGTTTGGTTAGGCACGGATGGCGGGATGAAACCGTCAAGGAACCGCTGGACAGGTACTCGAAAAATTTACTTGGAATCGAATAAGCGTCAAGCGTTTCGTCGCTGGGGCGCGGATTGACGTTGAAGAGGGCTCCGCATTCCATTTCCCGGATGGCGTCGGGGGGAAGTTGTCCCAGGTATCGAATGCGATGGTCGCCCTGAGCGGCGGCCCGAACTTCATCTTCGGGGCCATGCCCGGCGATCGACAATCCGACCGCGGCATTCAGTTTGGAAAACGCTTCAAGCAGATGGCTGATTCCATAACGGGAGTGGAGCGCGCCGGCAAAAAAGATGTAAGGGATCGTTTCCTTTTTGGGGGCGACGAACTCGTCAATTACCCCGGGAAGGACAACCGAGGGTCGTCGGTTGGGGTTCGCCAAGGCGCTCAAGGCCGGTGTCAGGGTTATGAAAGCGTCGAAGCGGCGCATGCCCTTAAGGCATGAACGCGCCCAAGCGGGGGAGACGCCGCTCAATAAGGCGGGATGGTCGGTGACGACGGCCACCGCCTTCAGGCCGTGGCGCCGTCTGAGGCGCTGGGCCAGCTTTCGTAGCGTGGCGTTCATCGCATCGACGACCACGAGCGGCTTTTCGTCGCGATTGTTATTGATCATTTGTCTGATTAACCGAGATCCCGACACGATGACGAGGTGCTGTTTCAAAAACGGAAGATTAATGATCGGCAAGTAATGATAGGCGATCCCTTGGTCGGTTTTCGATTCCCGGGCCCAGGCGAACGGATGTCCGTAACCGGGGAGGGGTCGATAACAAACGGCGGTGGTTTCATGATGTTGGCTAAAAGATAGAAGCAGCCGGTGGTGGAAGTTTTGGTTGCTGGGGTTGGCCTTCAGGCGCAAGCGTTGGTTAAGCGAAGCGAAATCCGGGGTCGTCAAGGCCGTGGTCAAATAGATGATTTTCATTTGACGAGGTTTTGGAAAGCCGCCAAGTGTTGGGCAACCATGGTTTCGATCGTGAATTGGGCGGCGGTGTCCAGGCAGCCGCGGCGCGTGTCTTGACCCTGGATTTGGTCAATCGCCTGGTTGATGCCGTTTTCGTTCTCGGGGTCGACCACGAACCCATTATAACCATCTTTGATCAGATGGCGCGCGGCGATGACCCGCGACGAGCCGATGACCGGGGTACCTTGCGAGAGGGATTCATTGACCACGTGGCCATAGATGTCTTCCTTGCTCAAGATGATGAAAGCCTCGGCATGGGCCATGAAATTCAAGAGGTCTTCGTGGCGCTGGTAGCCAATCAAATGGACGTTATGCAAATCGTTATCTTCGATGAAACGGCGGTATTTGGCTTCCTCAGGACCGGATCCGACCAAGACTAGGTGGTCGTCAGGCGACCGCTTGGCCCAAAGAGAAAGCAAAAGGGTGTTGTTTTTGCGCGATACGAATTGGCCGGCGCTCAAGAAGACGTTGTCTCGGGGGATGCCCAAGCGTTTCCAAAAGGTGATCCGTTGGTCCTTCCCAATCAATTCGCGCGACAAATCCTTATGGAAAAGAGTGGCGTAGGGGTAACGGACGATCAAGGCGGGATTAGCCCCGTAATGGATCAGGTAATCGTCGACTTGGGGCGCTGGCGCGAAGTAGTGGGCGGCTCGGCTGATGAGCCGCGTCTTCAAGCGTTTGCGCCAGGGCGGATCTTTGCGGACCACCCCGCCGTTGACATACAGGACATACGGGCGATGGGTTCTTTGCAGGTAGTTGATGGTGACGATTTCGGTCAAGGACGAATAGCCGTTCATGACGATCAAATCGTAATCGTTTTTCTTCAGGTGGCGGATCAGTTCGCGCGAATAATGGTTTTCGGCCCCGAAGCTGATGCCCCGCAGGAAAATCGTCTTGAAGGCGTAGTGGGTCCGATCGTAGAAATATGGGTGACGGAATCCGCTCGCGTGACGCTCGAAAACGACCGTCAGTTCCACATGGGGGGCCAAACCGTTGAACAAATCGATTTTGTAAGGGGCTGGGTGGGCGAAAACGAAGAGGATTTTCATGTTTTGCAATGCGAGATAATTATATACATTATTAGTGAAATAACAAATTACATTGTAGAATTAATCATATGAATTCGACCTTTAGCGACTGGGAAGCCTTTTTCAAGGGCGAAAATCGGCAAGAATATTCCATCGCCCTCCATCGGTTTTTGAACGACGAATATCAGCAGCACATCGTCTATCCCCCGCGGCCCTTGATGTTCAACGCTTTCAAGAAGACGCCCCTCGGCCAAGTCAAGGTGGTGATCATCGGGCAAGATCCCTACCACGAACCGGGCCAAGCCATGGGGTTGTCTTTTTCGGTGCCGGCGGGCATCCCGCTCCCGATGAGCCTCATCAACATCTACAAGGAGCTCGAAAGCGATTTGGGCGTCGCCATGGATTACCAGTCGGGCGATTTAACCTTTTGGGCCGAACAAGGGGTCCTGCTTCTCAATGCGTACCTGTCGGTCAGAAAAGGCGAACCGCTAAGCCACCGCCATCCCGGATACGAGACCTTCTTCGAGCATGTAATTCAAACCTTGAACGCCGCTCCACGGCCAATCGTTTTCCTTTTGTGGGGATCGTTCGCCCGCGGTTATAAAAAATATTTGACCAATCCGGACCATTTGATTTTGGAAGCGGTCCATCCCTCGCCCCTGGCCGCCAATCGGGGCGGATGGTTCGGACAGCGCCACTTCTCGAAAACCAACGCTTTCCTCGAACGGCACGATACCATGCCGATCCGTTGGCAAAACACTGGTCGCTGAGTGAAATAACGGTTATAATTTATATATGGGAGCTGTGGGAGCACGGCTGAGAGGATGACCGACCCGTCATCGACCAGACCTGATCTAGGTAATGCTAGCGTAGGTAGCGATCCTTGCTAGCCAAGGATTTTTTATTTAGGAGCACGTCATGAAAAAATTCAAATTGACGATTCGCGAAATCGCCGAAATCGCCATGCTAGTCTCGTTGGCCGTCTTACTGGACCGGGATGGTTTCAAAATCCGCCTCGGGGCCCAAAGCGGATCCTTGTCGTTGACGATGGTGCCGCTTCTGGTCTTGGCGCTCCGCCATGGGGTGATCAAAGGCTTCATTGGCATCGGGATCGTATATGGCCTCCTGACGAATTTGCTCGACGGATATGGATTCATCACCTATCCGCTTGATTATTTGCTCGCTTACGGCTCGCTCGCGCTCGTGGCCTTGTGGCGGCCGCTTTTGAATCGAAAGCACCGCCATCCGATCATCGCTTACCTGTGGCTGACGTTGGCCATCGTCAGCGTGGTTGCCCTCCGCTATGCCTTTCACGTCGTTTCGGGAATGGTCATTTACGAGGTTGATTTCCTTGGTTCGCTTTCGTATAACGCCCTCTTCGTGATTCTGCCGCCTTTGAGTGTGACCCTGCCGGTCATGTGGCTCTTGTGGGAACCTCTCAAACGCATTAACCAACGTTACCCAATTAGTGACCATTTGGACTAGATATGCTATATTAAGCGCATTATGGAAACATTAATCATTTTGCTGGAAGCCAAACGGCTCCAATTCATCAAGTTGTTCAAAACCACGAAACTGGTGAACAACATCGTCTTGATCATCATCGTCCTCGGCATGGGAGCGGCCTTCCTCTGGCTCATGGAATTGAACATGAACCTGGCCTTAATCATCGTCGGCGCCCTAATCGTGACCTTGTTCCTTTATTCCCGTTTCTCCAAGGCTTGGCTCGGCAAACAAGCTTATAAATACATATTCGACTACTACCGCGCCTTGGCCGCCTACTATTACCGGGAACCGGATTTCACCGCGCTCGACATCCAGGAGCAAGCCGGGTTCGACATTGAGGAATTCCGGTCGCTCAAGATCTTGAAAAACGAATATGGCATCGTTTCCCGCAACACGGTGCGCGCCGAGTTCGATCGGCGTCCCGTTTCCGTGAGCGACGCCGGGGTCCGCGTCATGAAGGACCAGAAGGTCGACGTGGCCTTCTTCGGCCGCATTTTCAAATTTGAGCTTGACCGTCAATTCGACGACCATGTCATCATCCACCATCGGCGCGCCAAGGAAGGTCCCTGGCCCGAGGGTTTTGGCGATTTCTTAGTCGTCGAAGAACGCGATGACTTCATCGTCCTCTCCCAAAGCGGCACCTTGCCCGCTTCGCTCAACCAAGAACTGATCAAGAAACTCCAGAATTTCGTTTTGGATGATTATCTATCCGACGCCAGCTTGGTCATCTTTGACCGGCACGCCTATCTGCTGATGTCCTACGCCGACGTGGTCATGAACGTCGTTTACGAGCAGCCCGTCAATGCCGAAGCCATGAAAAGATTCGAGGACGACCTCGAATCGATCAAAGGCCTGGTCGATCTTTTGCCACATTAACGATTGGATAACCAATCGAATATTGCTAAAATAACGTTGGACATGCGGTCGGGCGACCCGACCTTGTTTAGAAGCGAGCCGATTTGCCACATTGGATCAAGGTTCAAAGTTATAAGCACGACGGATCGTTGCATCGGTGCTGGGAGTCAAATTTTCTCCTTGACGACAACGACGCCTTTTTCATCACGGCCAGCACTCGCACCCGCGTGGTCGAAAGCGACGGGCGCCGCTGGTTCTCGAAAGAACCGGCCGTGTCCTTTTTCAGCAAAAACGATTGGTACAACGTCATCGCCATGCTTAAGGACGGGGGCGTTATTTTTTACGTCAACCTGGCCTCCCCGACAATGATGTCGGAGGGCATGCTTCGCTACATCGATTACGATTTGGATTTCAAGTTGTTCCCCGACGGGACCATTTTGACCTTGGATGAGGGCGAACACGAGCGCCACAAGCGCAAATACCAATATCCGCCCGCTTTGGTCAAAGCCATCGAATTGGCGACGAAAGACGTCTTGAAACGCCTCGAGCGACGAGATTATCCCTTTGACGAACGGTTGGTCAACGATTTATACAAGGAATTTTTGGCGGTCCGCGACCGCAAATAGTAAAGCTAAATCTTCAAAGGCTTTTCGGACTTCTTCGATGCCGGCGTCAATGCGCCGTTTTTTTGTTTCATAACTTGCCACGTCTCCAACGGCGTAAACGCCGGGGAGGCTCGATCTTTGCCATTCGTCGACGCGGAGTCCGGGGCCATGCTTTTCAAGCCCGAACGAGGCGCTGACCGGGATGTGCCCATAATTGACGAAAATATAGTCGACTTCGATTCGCTCGACCATTTCCTCGCCGACTTTGGCGATTTCAATGATCGAAGCCACGCCATCGGCTTGATGGACAGCCACCGGAACGTAGGGCGTTTTGAGAACGAGGGTCTTGATGCCGGCGATGGACTCCAGGTTGCCCCGGAACTCTTCGCGGCGGTGGATCAAAGTGACGGTCGGGGTGACCCGGCTTATCGCGCGGGCCCAATCCAAAGCGGCGTCGCCCCCACCGAGGATGGCGACGCGTTTCCCGGCAAGAAAATCCAATCGGTGCAACGCGTAAATGATATTGCGGCAACCTTCGGCCCCGCGGCATTCCAGAAGCCGCGGCATGTAGACGCCCAAACCGGTGGCGACGATGACGACCTTGGCTGAGTAAAGGTGCCCGGCCGTCTCGACGAGGATTCGGCCATCTTCGGCCCGGAGGCCGAGGGCTTTTTCCGATAAACGGAAGCTCAGGCTTTGATCAGGCCCAAATTGTTCTAGAAGCCACTTGATGTAGTTCTTGGCCAAAATCGAGCGATGGCCGGAAATATCGAGGATTTCCTTTTCGGGATACAGTTCGGTCAACTGGCCCCCGAGTTTGTCTTGGCTTTCCAAAAGGAGATAATCATAACATTGCTTTGAGGCCATCCAGGCGGCGTGGATGCCGACCGGGCCCCCGCCGATGATAATCAGGTCGTGGAATTCTTTCATAGGGATGATTATATAGCAACTAACATCGAAGGTGAGCAAAGATTGCCGATTGGAAAGATTTTCTCGTCGCCATACCGCAACAAATGCCGTCATGATAGAATATCATCGTTATCACCTATGGAACGCGTCTTCATTTCGAAAAAGCCCGCGCTTACCACCGCCATCGGCACCCGCTTGGCGGCTTTTCTCGTTCCGGGAGCCGTCATCGCCTTGTCGGGGGACCTCGGTGCCGGAAAAACCACTTTGACGGGCGGCATCGCCCAAGGTTTGGGGGTCAAGGAGCATGTGATTTCCCCGACGTTCAACATCTTGAAAGAGTATCGGTCCGGCATCATGCCGTTATTTCATATCGATGCCTATCGGCTTGAAGATGGCAACGCCGACATCGGGCTTGAGGAATTCATCGACGACGGGGGCGTTTCAGTCATTGAATGGCCCGAATACGTCGCTTCATTCATACCCGGAGGGGCCTTGCGCATTTCCATCTACGACGATGGTCCCGAGACCCGCCGCTTGGTGATGACGACCGACAACGATGCCTATCACCCTTATTTCGACGCGTTGGAGGCCTTTTTGAAATGATCCGCCTCCTGCTCGATTCTTCCGGCGGCCACCTCGCCGTCGGATTGGCCCATCAAAACCGCGTCATCGCCGCGACCCGCTACTACGCTTGGCAACGCCAAAGCGAAAAGATGGTTCCCGAGATAGTTTCCTTATTGAAAAAATACAACCTTTCCTTCGGCGATATCGAAGCCGTCCACGTGGCGATCGGGCCCGGGTCCTACACCGGGGTGCGCATCGCCTTGACGATCGCCAAGATCATCGGCTATGCCTTGAAGATTCCAGTCTTTCCCGTCAGTTCCCTGGCAATTCTCAAATCGGGCGAGGAACCGACCATTTGTCTCATCAACGCCCGGAGCGAACGATCGTACGTCGGGGTCTACCAAGGCCAACGCGTCCTTGTGACTGACTGCGTCATGACGAACGAGGAAGTCCGAGGTTACATCAAAGACCATCCCGATTACCGCCTTGGAGGCGACATCGGATATTTAAATCTCGAAGGGACGGAACCTGATCTTTTCATCAATCTGCTCGGCCTGGCCACCGGGCGCGCCCCGATTGAAGACATCCACGCCCTGAAGCCGGTTTACCTTAAGGAGAACTTATGAGAGTCCGCCCGATGCTCGACGGGGACCTTGACCAAGTCCTGGCTTTGGAGAACGCCTCGTTCAAACAACCCTGGACCTTGGATCATTTCCGCCGGGAACTCCACGATAATCCCTATGCCCTCCTGTTCGTCGCCGAGCAAGAAGGGATTTTTCTTGGTTTCATCGACGTCTGGATCATGTTCGAACAAGCGACCCTCAACCAAATCGCCGTCGTCGTCGCCCACCGTCATAAGGGAATCGGCTCCATCATGCTCGAAGACATATTCCGCCGGGTCAAAGCCGCCGGGGCCCATCAAATCAGCCTCGAAGTGCGCGTCAGCAACCAAACCGCCTACGAATTCTATCTCAAGCACGATTTCAAATTCATATTGAGAAAACCGCGTTATTACCAAGATGGTGAGGATGCCAATTTCATGGTGAGACAATTATGAGCGAACCAATCATCCTCGGCATCGAGTCCAGCTGCGATGAAACCGGGGTGGCCATCGTTCAGGGCAACCGTCTTTTGTCCAACGCCGTGTCAACCCAAATCGCCATCCACCAAAAATACGGCGGCGTCATGCCGGAGATGGCCTCGCGCCTGCACACCGAAAACATCACCATGGTGCTCGAAGAAGCCTTGGCGGCGGCCAAACTCGATCTCAAGGACGTCACCGCCATCGCCGTGACCCGGGGTCCCGGCCTCATCGGAGCCCTTCACGTCGGGCTGCAAGCCGCCAAAACGCTGGCCGCAATATATAACAAGCCGCTGATTCCAGTCCATCACCTAGCCGCCCACATTTACGCCAACGAATTCGTCAAACCGCTCGTATTCCCGCTCTTGGCCATCGTCGTCAGCGGTGGCAACACCGAACTCGTCTACATGGAAGACCATCTCCGTTTCCGGATCATTGGGGAAACGCGTGACGACGCCATCGGCGAATGCTACGACAAAGTGGCCCGGGTCCTCGGGCTTCCCTATCCCGGCGGCCTACCAATCGACAAGCTGGCCCAGACCGGCAAGCCAACGTATAAATTGCCCCGACCTTTGCATGACCACGGCCTCGATTTGTCGTATTCCGGCTTGAAGACGGCCGTCATCAATCTGGTCCACCACGCCGAGCAAGTCAAAGAACCGCTCAATCTCGCTGATTTGTGCGCCTCTTTCCAACAAACGGCCGTCGGGATGATCATCGACAAGAGCCTAATGGCTTTGGACCGCTTCCCGATTCGACAAATCGTCTTGGCCGGAGGCGTCAGCGCCAATAGTTTATTGCGCCAACGCATCAAGGAAGTGGCCGAATCCCACCAAGTCGACGTCATCATCCCGCCGATGTGGGCTTGCACCGACAACGCCGCCATGATTGCCTTGTTGGGCCGGCGCCTTTACGAACAAGGGTTATCCGCTTCATTGGAACTCGGGGTTGATCCCGGCTGGTCGATTGAAAAGATCGCCGCCTACGAGTAATTGCCCGAAAAACGAATAAAAATCATTATTATGTAATATAATGATGAATATCTTAGCGAGGATTTTCTTATGGCCTTACCGATCACGATGTCGCGCCTGCTTGAATTGGCGCGGACCCATGCCCTGAAAACAATCACAGCCGAGGACCGCTTGGCCCTTTCCGGCTGGGTGCGTACCAATCGTAACAACGGTAGCGTCGGTTTCATCGAACTCAATGACGGGACCGCCTTTAAAAACATCCAGCTCGTCTACAACCGGGAGCACAATCCCGACTTCGATGTTTTGGCCAAATACGGCATCGGCACGGCCATCGCCGTCACCGGTATTTTAGTTTTGACCCCTGAGATGAAACAACCGTTTGAAGTCCATGTCTTGAGCCACGAACTGGTCGGGAGCTGCGCTGAGGACTACCCGCTTCAAAAGAAACGCCACAGTTTCGAGTATTTGCGCGACATCGCCCACTTGCGGCCGCGCACCAACACCTTCACGGCCTTGAACCGGGTCCGTAGCGTCCTTTCGATGGCAATCCACGAATTTTTTCAAAACCAAGGTTTCCTTTATATCCATACCCCGATCATCACCGGCAACGACGCCGAGGGAGCCGGGCAAGTCTTCAAAGTCATGGTCGACGAGAAGAAGCCGAACGCTTTCTTTGGAAAGCCCGGGGTTTTGACCGTCAGCGGCCAGCTCCACGTCGAACCGTTCGCCTTGGCCTTCCGCAACGTCTATACCTTCGGGCCGACTTTCCGGGCCGAATACAGCAATACCCCGCGCCATTCCTGCGAATTCTGGATGATTGAGCCGGAAATGGCTTTCGCCGATTTGTCCGACGACATGGGCGTGATCGAGGCCTGTATCAAGTTCTGCATCGACTACGTGATCAAGCGCTGCCCCGACGAAATGGAGTTTTTCAACGCCATAATCGACACCACCCTGACCGCGCGGCTTCAAGCTTTGCTTTCAGCCTCATTCAGAAAAATGACCTATACCGAAGCCATCGCCCGGCTTCAAGACGCGGTCAAACACGGCCATCAATTCGAAAATTCGGCCATTGAGTGGGGCATGGACCTCCAAAGCGAACACGAACGTTACTTGACCGAGAAAATCATCAACGGGCCGCTATTCTTGACCGATTATCCCAAAGACATCAAAGCTTTCTACATGCGCTTGAACGACGACGGGAAAACCGTGGCCGCCTGCGACTTATTGGTACCCCAAGTCGGGGAGCTCGTCGGGGGATCGCAACGGGAAGAACGACTTGATTTGTTGACCGCGCGCATGGAAACCATCGGTAACCGGGACGGCCTCGAGTGGTACTTGGACCTCCGCCGCTACGGGGGCGTGCCCCATTCGGGCTTCGGCATCGGTTTCGACCGCTTGCTGATGTATTTGACCGGCATCACCAACATCCGCGACACGCAACCCTATCCGCGCAACCCCGGATCATTGAAGTATTAGGATCGACATGAGATACAATCCCGAACCAATCGACGCCGAGACCTTGGAGTACGAACGCCAAAAACGCTCGCAGCGGCGCATCAACGTCTTGCTGCTGGTGCTCGACATCGCTTTGTTGGGGCTCGTCATCTACGAATTGACGGCCCGATTGATCGCTTTATAAAAAAAGAAGGAGCAGCAGCTCCTTTTTTTCATGGGGTGATGTTGTCGAGGGTGCTGATGGCATCCAAGCTCTTGATGAAGATGGTCCGGCTCTTGCGGTAGATGCGCCAACTCCGGGCGATAAAGGCTTGGGTGGCCACGAGGAGCCAAACGGCGCTCACCAAGGCGCAGGTGACGGCGATGTAGTTAGGCCAGGCCGCCAGGACGAAGTGCGGGGTGTTGATGACGGAGGGCCAATCGCTTGGAAGCGTCAGTCCAAAGAAGGTCGCCGTCGGGATGTTGGCCCAGTCGAAGATGAAGAACAAGGTCCCGAAGCCGCGGTCGCCATAGCTGAACATCTCACTTAGAATGGCATTGTCACCTGACAAAGTAATATATAGATACATGAAGAGGACGTCGAGTCCCAAAATCAAGATTGGAAAGAAGAATTGAGCAAAGACGAGGCGATTGTTCTTCTTGGCGGCGATGCGCCGGAAGTGTTTCTCATCCTTGATGACTTTGGTGGTCACGAGATAGCTCATGCCCTCATCGACCTTTCGGGCTTGGAAGGCCATGATCTTGCGGATGAGCCAGCCGATGAGTCCGACTAGGGCTAAAACGGCGACGAGGAGCACGAACAAGATGATCAACAGGCGCTGTTCTTTTTCGCTGAGGCTGATTAATGAGCGCATGTTATTTTTCTCCCGCCGGGGTCGACTTGATTGTGCCGAGGATCTTCTTGGCTTGGATGTCCTCCGGATAATCCGAGAAGATCGTCCTTCCGGCGAAGAAGAGGATGATCGACTTTAAAAGCAACAAGGTGAAAATCACAAGCCCATAGACCAAAAAAAGACCGACTAAGACGGCAATCAACGGGCTGATGACGATGTAAAGCAGACCGGAGAGGATGATTTTGAAAAATTGGATCATAGGGGCCCTCGTGGTTTTATTTTATGATTTTACCCGAAAAGAGGCAAACACTAATTGAAGGTTTTTGATGGCGATAAGCCCCAGGGGGGTCAAGGAAACGAGCAGAAGGGTAAGCTTCTTTTCCAGAAGCGGGTACAAGATTGCCATCAGGAAAACCGAAAGAAGAAACCAAATCCCAGCGGCGCCGACCCAGCCGAATCGGTGCTCGTCGATCAACTGGTAGAGGGCGAGCCCGGCGATGAGGAGGGCCGGACCAAGAAGGATATAACTAAGGCCCGGCAAGAGCCAACCCAGGGGGATGATCGTCGATGTTAACACCAATCCGAATAGAAAGAGCCAGGGAGTCACCATCGGTCGATGCGCCGTCGCGGCCATGACCTTTTCGATTTCGGGGCCGATGATCATATAGGTGATGATCGTCTGGGCGAGGCTGATCACGTAAAGAAACGCCGGCATGACGACATTTGCCTCCCCGGATGACCCGAGTTGCATCAAAGCCTGGATCGAGGCGATAAAATCAATCTCAAAGATGGCGTCGATCAAGACGACGGTCAAATAAAGGAGGCCCAACTGGACGATGCTTGAAACGATGAGGATGACCCCGTCGCTCATTTTGAAACGATACAAAAGCCCATAGGCGAAACCAAGGATTAACGACGGGAACACGTAGAATATCGTCGTTTCAAGCTGTTGCAATGTGACGACGAGGCAGAGGCCGAGCGTCGCCACAAAATAGATCGGGTAATAACGCAGTTCGACGCGCAAGGCCACAAGGGCGCTCGCCAGAGGAAGGGCAATTACGAGGAACAAGCCCGCCATCGGCACGAACGTGGCCACGAAGGCGAACAAAACGTTAAGAGCGGCCATGAGGGCCATATAGGTGATCGTTTTGGTCGGGGTGGAGGTTGCCATATTCAATATCCTAGCATGAGATGGACGCGACGAACCAAACTCTTGGCCGGGAATCTATTAATGAATGATGAAAAAAGGCGCGATGATGCTCCTGATCGTGATGGCGATCAACAAAGACAAAGGAATCGAAATCGGCCCCCATGGTTATGGCGAGCTCACGCAGTTGCACATTCCGTGGGTCGATGTGCTCTCACAACCAGAAACCCGTTATGAAGTATTGGTTTATTCGCCGCATTGTTCCTATTGCCTTCGGCTAGAAGGGGCGGTTTCCAATCGGGCGGCCGCGACCAACGAGGAACCGTTGTATCTCGTGGAGGCGACGCGCGAATTGCCGTTTGGCGCCGTTGACGATTTAACCGAATGCATCTGCGAAACTTCAAGGCTCAAAATCCCGGGTTACCCTCTATTAATCGAGATTATGTCGGGATGCGCCACGACCCGCATCCTCGGTTATAGCGCCATCGCGGACCATTGGGCAAAATACGATTGAACCTAGCGGTCGCGAATGGAAAAGGCACCTCCCATGTGGTAAAATAATAATGCTGATTATTGCGTGAAAGGCTTTCAATGGACTTTTCGAAATTACTGAATGAACGACAATTAGAAGCCGTTCAAACCTCATCGCAATTCGTTCGCATCATCGCCGGGGCCGGAACGGGCAAAACCCGCGTGTTGACGTATCAAATTGCTTATTTGATTTCGGAACGACTCGTGGAACCGAGCCAGATTTTGGCGATCACCTTCACGAACAAAGTGGCCGGGGAGATGCGCGAACGGGCCATCAACCTCGTGCCCGAAGCCCGTGAGAAGCTGCGGGTCTTGACCTTTCACAGTTTCTGCGCCCGTTTCTTGAGGCGCGAGATCACCGCAATCGGCTATCCGGGTTCGTTCACCATCTTCGACGACGACGATCAGACCCGGCTCGTGAAAGCCATCGCCGTGGAGGAAGGCTACCGCAAGAACGATGACATCGTCAAGCAGACGCTGAACTTCATCGCTTCCCACAAATGCGTCGGATCCTACCCCGAACAGATCACCATCACCAAGGAACGCTTCCCCCAGGAACGCGAATGCCTGCGCCTATATGGCATCTATGAACGGAAAATGAAGGCGATGTACGCCCTCGATTTCGACGATTTGCTCTTAAAAGCAATCGAAATCCTGGAACAATTCGACGACGTTCGTCAAAAATGGGTCCGTCGCGTCGACCATATCCTCATCGACGAGTTCCAAGACACGAACGACGTCCAATATAAACTAGTCAAACTATTGATGAAGCCGAGCACCAACCTGTACGTGGTCGGCGATCCCGACCAAACCATCTACACCTGGCGGGGCGCCAATCAAAGCATCATCCTCGACATCGACAAGAAATACGCGATGGAAACGATCATTTTGGATCGTAACTACCGGTCAACTCCCAAAATACTGCGCATTGCCAACCGCCTAATCGACCACAACCGGCTCCGCGTCAAAAAGGATTTGTTCAGCCACAATCCCGAAGGCCGGATGGTCAAGGTCAACCGGGCGTTGCGCCAAGTCGACGAAGCGGCTTGGGTCTCCCGCGAAATCCTCGCGCTTCAGCGCGACGAAGGAGCCGATTTCCGGTTTCGCAACATCGCCGTCTTGTATCGGGCCAATTATCTGACCCTGCCTTTCGAAAAGGAATTCAACCGGGTCGGGATGCCGATTCGCATCTTCGGGGGCATCCGCTTCTATCAGCGGCAGGAAATCAAAGACGTGATCGCCTATTTCCGGCTATTGATAAACAAGAAAGACGACGTGTCGTTTGAACGCATCATCAACGTCCCGCGCCGCGGCATCGGTGAAAAGACGATCGAAACTTTGAAGAAGGAAGCCTTTAGCCAGCGTTTATCGCTTTATGAATATCTTCAAGACATCGCTAACCACGATACGGAACTGAAGACCAAAAGCGTCATTGCCCTTGATCAAATGATCAAGACGATCGAGCGATTCCGGCTCCGCGTCTATGAAAACCTCGAGGCCTTTTCGGACATTCTCAAAGAATACATCATCGATTTGGGTTATTTCGAGGAACTGCGCCATGCTGATGAGGAATACCGGCTGGAAAACGTCCAGACCCTGTTCGACGACATGCTGGCTTACATCAAGGACAACCCGGCCACCGGGTTTGAGGATTATCTTGAAAACATCGCCCTGACGAGCGCCCAAGACGAGATCGAAGACGGCGATTACATCTCCTTGATGACGGTCCATACCGCCAAGGGGTTGGAATTTAAGCACGTGTTCGTAATCGGTTTGAACGAAGGAATCTTCCCGTCACTAAGAACCATCAACGAAGAAGCCTATCTCGGCTTAGAAGAAGAACGGCGACTTTGCTATGTCGCCTTCACGCGGGCCAAGCAAGGTTTGTACCTTTCTTGCAGCGGAGATTTCAGTTACGTCTTGAACGGACGCTTGGTTCCATCACGGTTTTTCGTCGAGGCCGGAATCACCTTCGAACGGCGCTTACCAACGAGCGATATCCCGGTTGGCTCGATTCAAGGCACGATGTTCAAATCCGAACGTCCCGGACCGGTGGCTCCCCTTGGAACCAATTTGTCCGATTGGCGCATCGGCGACCGGATCGAACACGCCAATTTCGGATCGGGCGAAGTCGTCGACGTGATCGACAAGACGATCATCGAGGTCGAATTCGAAAGCTGCGGCCGCAAGAAGCTCATTGCCAACCACCCGTCGATACGTCGCCTTGACAAAGTCGGAGGCTTAGCGTGAAGGTGATTGACCGCATCCAAGAGCTGACCGATTTGTTGAATCGCTACAATTACGAATACCACGTCCTCGACCGTCCGACGGTCCCTGACCAAGAATACGACCGTCTCCTTCGAGAACTGGAAGAATTGGAAAGCGCCCACCCCGAGCTGAAATCGCCGCTTTCGCCGACCCAGAGGGTTGGCGGCCAAGTCCTCGATTCATTTAAAAAAGTCACCCATAAACGGATGATGCTTTCGCTCGCCAACGCCTTCACCCGCGAAGAAGTCCTGGCGTTCGATCGCCGCGTCCGCGAAAGCCTGGCGCTCGATCGCGTCACCTACATGACCGAGATGAAGATCGACGGCTTGGCCATGAGCCTCGTCTATCGGGAGGGCCGTTTGGCCTACGGGGCGACCCGCGGCGACGGGAACGTCGGCGAAGACGTGACAACGAATATTTTAACGGTGCGCTCGATTCCGGTCCAAATCCCCGAACGCGAGGAAATCGAAGTCCGGGGCGAAGTGTTCATGTCCAAGGCGACGCTTGAAAAACTGAACCGGGAACGGATGGCTGATGGAGAAACGCTATTGGCCAATGCCCGCAACGCCGCCGCCGGATCGATCCGGCAACTCGACAGTAAAATCGCCGCCATGCGCAAATTGGACGCCTATTGGTATTATTACGTCAACGCTTTGCAACGTAAAATCGAAAAACATAGCGAATCCCTGTTGCTTTTGGAAAAATATGGCTTCAAAACCAACCCGGAACGGCGGATTTGCCATGGAATCGAAGAAGTGTGGGCCTATATCGAAGAATATGCCCGCAAGCGCCACGATCTTCCATACGACATCGACGGCATCGTGATCAAGGTCGACGACATGCGTCTTTACGACCGGCTCGGTTATACGGCGAAAACGCCACGCTGGGCTTTGGCCTATAAATTCCCGCCCGAACAAGTCATTACTAAATTAGAAGACATTATCTTCACGATTGGCCGGACCGGCAAGGTAACCCCGAACGCGGTCTTGACCCCAATCAAAGTAGCCGGATCAACCGTCAGCCGGGCCACGCTCCACAACCGTGAGTTCATCCTCCAGCGCGATTTGCGCATCGGCGATTTTGTTTATCTCCGGAAAGCCGGGGACGTGATCCCGGAAGTCGTTGCCCCGCTCAAGGACAAGCGCCAAGGCCACGAACAATCGTTCACGATGATTACCCATTGCCCGGTATGCCAAACACCGCTTCAATCGATCGACGCCATCGATTATTGCCTCAATCCGGCATGCGAGGGTCGGCATATCGAGGGCTTGATCCATTTCGCCAAGAAAGAGGCCATGGACATCGAGGGTTTGGGCGAACGCAACGTCGAAGTCCTGTTTAACCTTGGTTTTGTCCGGTCGCTCCCTGATTTGTACGATTTGCATCAGAAACGAAGCGCGCTCATTGAAGTTGACGGTTTCTCGAACAAATCGGTTGATAGTCTCCTCGAAGCCATCGAGAAGAGCAAAGCCAATTCTCTAGAAAGGCTTTTGTTCGGTCTCGGCATCAAGGAAGTCGGCGAGAAGACGGCCAAAACCATCGCCCGCCATTATGAATCGATGGAAGCCCTGTCTCTGGCTTCTTATGAAGATTTGCTGACCATCGGCGACATCGGCCCGATCGTGGCCGGTTCGATCAAGGGCTATTTTCTCGATTCGGAACACGCGCAGTTGATTCAAGCATTGGTCGACCGCGGCTTGAACATGGGCTACAAAGGATCGACCCCGAAATTCGCCGGACAGCCGCTTTTAGGAAAAATCGTCGTTTTGACCGGCTCATTGACCCATTATTCCCGAACCCAAGCGACAGCCTTGCTCGAAAGTTTGGGAGCGAAAGTCACCGGCTCGGTTTCCGCCAAGACCGACCTCGTCATTTATGGCGAGGAAGCCGGCAGCAAACTGGACAAAGCGACCGAACTCGGCATTGCCACCATGAACGAAGCCGAATTCGAAAAACTCATAACCAACGAAAAATAGCAATGCTATGATTTATACGATTAAGTAGAGGTTTGCCGATGCAAAAAGTAACCCGATCTTTGTTAAAAAAAGCCGCCCACAATATCATGTTGGACATGACCGAGGAACAATACGCCCTCCTCGAAGCCGAATTTACTATTCTTTTGGCCCAGATGGACCTGATTGGCCACATCGTCGGTATCGATGACGTCGCTCCGATGACTTTTCCCTTTGATGAAACGACCGAATGGATGCGCGAGGACATACCCTCGTCACCGACTTCAGCCGCGGATATCCTGAAGAATGCCGGATTCGTTGAGGACCATCAGATCAAGGTCCCGAAGGTGGTAGGATGATGTCATACCTCGATTTAACCATCACCGAGATCCACGAAGCCTTGGTAGCCAAGAAGACCACTCCTTTGGAGCTGGTCCAAGAAGCCATTATCCGCGCCAAAGCCAATCCCGACAACGCCTTTGAATTGATTTTGGAAAAGGAAGCCCTCGAAATTGCTGCCGCCCTTGGGGAAGTCGAAGTTGACAACCCGCTTTGGGGCATTCCTTTCGTCAGCAAGGACAACTATGCCACGCGCGACATCGTCACCACTGCCAGCAGCGACGTTTTGAATGGGTATCGACCCTTGTTTAATGCGACGGTTATCGACCGGTTGCTTGAAAATAAAGCTATCTTGATTGGAAAAACCACCCTAGACGAACTTGCCATGGGCGGGACCGGAACCACCGGACATAAAGGCATCACCTACAATCCCTTCGATCCGAAGCATGAACGGATGATCGGCGGATCCAGCTGCGGCAGCGCCGCGGCCGTCGCCGCTTCGATCGTGCCGCTGGCCCTGGGTTCCGACACGGGCGATTCGGTGCGCAAACCGGCCGGATACGCCGGCCTCGTCGGCATGAAACCCACTTGGGGCCGCGTCTCGCGATACGGCCTTTTCCCATTTGCCCCATCGCTCGACCATGTCGGATACTTCACCCGCTCAATCGCCGATGCGGCCTTGGTGACCAAGGTTCTTTCGGGACACGATGATAAAGATGCCACCAGTAGCCGGCGACCAGTCGCCGAGTACGAAGCGGGTTTGGCATCGGGGGTCAAAGGGATGCGAATCGCCGTTTTGCACGAAATCGTCAACTCGAAGCATGAACCCTATGTCAAGTCGAGCTTTGACCATTTGGTCGGTTGTTTGACCCAAGCCGGGGCCATCGTCGATCGCGTCCATTTCCGAAAAGACCTCCTAGAAGCCATCTATCCGATGTACATAACGATTGCCTCGGCCGAAGCCACCAGCAATGACGCCAATCTTGACGGAGTCAAGTTCGGGCCGTCTTTTTGGGGTGCGACTTACGAGGAAGCCATCTTGAAAGCGCGAACGGCCGGTTTTTCGGAATTGATCAAACGCCGTTTTATCATTGGAAGTTTCGCTTTGCTGCGCGAAAACCAAGCGGCGCTTTTCACCCGGGCTCAAAAAGGCCGTCGCCTCATTGTCCAGGAACTCGACAAGATCTTCGGCGACTATGACTTGATCCTATCGCCAACGGCGCCGAACATCGCCCCTAAATTCGAAGACAAGACCGATAAATTTTCCGATCAATATCTGATTGCCGACAACCATCTCGTCCTCGGCAATTTTGCCGGGCTTCCCAGCTTGACGGTCCCATGCGGCCTTGAACGGGGTATGCCCTATGGCGTCAACGTCATGGGCCGAGCTTTCGCCGAAGCCGACGTGCTGCGCTTGGGCGCGGCCATCGAACGGATGACCGGGCTCAAGAACTTGTCCGCTCCCAAGGAGGTTCGCTTATGAACTTCGAAGCCGTCATCGGCCTGGAAATCCATGTCGAGATGAAGACGAAAAGCAAGATGTTCTCCGCGGCTCCGGTCACTTACGGACAAGCTCCCAACAGCGCCGTCGTGCCCCTGGACTTGGCCCATCCCGGCACCATGCCGCTCGTTAATAAGCAAGCCGTCATCAACGCCATTCGGGTCGCCAACGCCTTACACATGGAAATCGACCGCGAACTATGGTTCGACCGCAAAAACTATTTCTACGCCGATTTGCCGAAGGGTTTCCAAATCACCCAAAACGAACGCCCGATCGGTAAAAACGGCCATTTGACAGTCATGGGCGAACAAGGATTGCGCCGCGTCAACATTACCCGTCTCCATCTCGAAGAAGACACCGCCATGCAGCATCACTTCTACGACTGCACCCTGCTCGACTACAACCGAGCCGGGATTCCGCTCATCGAAATCGTGTCCGAACCTGAAATACATTCGGGACGGGAAGCCGGCGATTACGTCGACAAAATCCGCTCAATCGTCACTTTTACCAACGTCAGCAACGGCAAGATGGAAGAAGGTTCCTTGCGCTGCGACGTCAATATTTCACTCCGTCCAATCGGTAGCCCGAAACTGGGCACCAAGGTCGAAATCAAGAACATCAATTCGATTTTCAACGTCGCCAAAGCCATCGATTTCGAAATCAAGCGTCAAAACGAAGTACTGCTTTCCGGACAGCCGGTCATCCAGGAAACGCGTCGTTATGACGATGCCGCCCAGGAAACCGTTTCGATGCGGCTGAAAACCGATTCCGTCGATTACAAGTACTTTACGGAACCGAACCTAGTCCCGATCCGCTTGAGCGAGGCCTTCGTCCAAGCGGCGATTGATGGTTGCCCCGAATTGGCCAAAGACCGTTTTGCTCGCTATCGAATCGGCTTAGATATGAGCGAATACGACGCCGCGCTTTTGATATCCTCGCCGGACATTTCAAACTATTTTGATAAACTGGTGGCTTTGAAGGCCCCGGCCAAGATGGCCGCCAATTGGCTGAACGGCGAAATCAGCGCCCATTTGAACAAAAACCAAATCGAGATGGGGGCGTTTCCGATCGAGGCGACCCGCATGGCGGCACTCCTCGTTTTAATCGACCAAGGCCGCATCAGCAACAAACAGGCCCGCGACCTCTTCTCGGTCATGCTGGAATCGAAAGAAAATGCCAGTGAACTAGTGAAGAGACTGGGCTTGGCCCAAATATCCGATCAAGACGCCCTTTTGGCGGTTGTCACCGATGTTTTGAATGAAAACGCCCAATCGATTGTCGATTACAAAGCAGGAAAAGACCGGGCCATGGGTTTCCTGGTCGGCCAGGTCATGAAAAAAACGCAAGGCAAAGCCAATCCCGGCCTGGCCTCGCGTCTCGTTAAGCAGGAATTAGACAAACGCTGAATTAGCGTTCTTTGCCGATGAAGAAGATGCCGACGGCCCCCGGGCCGGTATGAGCCCCGATCACGGGTCCTATTTCGCCGATGACGATTTCGGGGATGTCGGGATGGCGTTTCGAGATTTCATCTTTGATGCGTTCGGCTTCCTCGCGGCTGTCCGAGTGGGCGACCAGCACAATCGATTGGTCTTCAATCAAGCGTTCCATCTCGTTAAGAAGCACCAAAATGGCGTTTTTCTTGCCCCGGGCGCGGGCAAAGGGAACCAATTTCCCATTCAGGTCGATCTTTAGGGCTGGCTTGGCGTTCAAAAGAGTGCCAAGCAAAGCTTTGGTGAGCGAGATGCGGCCTCCGCGCAAGAGGGTGCCGAGTTCGTCGACCGTGAAAAGGCCGCAGTTTTTGGTGATCAAGCCTTCGATGTGGGCAGCAATCGTTTCTAGCGATTGGCCTTCTTTTTTTAGCATGGCGGCTCTAAGGACGAGGAAACCTTCTCCCAAAGAAGCCGATAGCGAATCAATGATGACGATTTTCCGGTCGGGGTATTTCTCGAGCAATTGTTCGCGCCCGACGACCATTGATTGGTGTGAACCCGAAAGAGCGCTGCTCAAGGTGATCATCAAGACGTCATAGCCTTCCACGAGCAGCGGCTCGATGGCGGATACGAAGTCGGCCGGATTCAGCTGCGAGGTCTTGGCGACTTGGCGTTCGCGCAGGCGATTGTAGAAAACACGATTGGTGATTTCCCGTTGATCCGGGTAATTTTGGAACGATTCGTGCTTGAAATGAACAGTCATGGGGAGGATGCGAATGTCGTGTTGCTTGATAATTCCTAACGGAAGATCACAGCACGAATCCGCGACGATGAGGAAGCGATTCATGGGGATGGACTCCTTAAAAGTTTTATTAAGTCAACAACACGCGCTTCGAAATGTGAAGCTATGGAAGGTATATTAGCGAAAAAACCAACAAAAATCCATTAAAAAAACTTTCTCATGTTCAAGACGCCGCCACCGATTGGAGAAAGTGATACTCAAACAGGGAGATTGCCGCTACAATAATTGAGAAGGTGTTGTCTGGCAACCACCGATACGAAAACCAGGAGATTCCTTGATGAAATTGCCGCTGAAACGCCTGGCGGTCAACGCCTTGATCGCCGCTTTATACCTCGACCTCACCTTGGTGACCGCCTCCTTCGCCTACCGCGATATCCAATTTCGGATCGCTGAGATTTTCGTTTTGCTGGCCTTTTTCCGAAAAGATTACCTGATTGGGGTCACGATCGGGTGTTTTTTGGCTAACCTCTTCGGCCCGCTGGGAATCGTCGATGCCGTCTTTGGCAGTTTGGCGACGCTGGCGAGCGGCTTATTGATTGCCTATTCCAAAAACCTGTTCGTGGCGACCTTGTACCCGGTCGTCATCAACGGACTTGTGGTCGGGGCCGAACTGTATTTTCTCGAAGGGTTGCCGTTTTGGCTCTCGGCCCTTCTCGTGGCCATCGGCGAGTTTGTGGTTGTCAGCCTCATCGGCTATATCGTCATCAACAAACTGCGCACGAACGAACATTTCATGAAAATGATCGATGCCAATCAAAATACGTCGCTGGGAGTCGTAAAATAATGGTTATGGACAACTTCAAACTGACGATTACCCATCGCGACCGGACCACCCGAGCGCGTACCGGAATGTTACAAACTCCCCACGGGGAGGTCGCTTTGCCGATGTTTATGCCGGTTGGCACCTTGGCGACGGTGAAAACCTTGAGCTCCCAAGAATTGATTGATTCCGGCGCCGGGATGATTTTGGCCAATACCTACCATTTGTCGACCCGACCCGGGGTCGAAGTCGTGGCTGCCTCGGGCGGATTACATCGATTCATGAGCTACCCGGGCCCGATTTTGACCGATTCGGGCGGATTCCAAGTCTTTTCGCTCGCCGAGCAACGCAAAATCAAAGAAGAAGGGGTCACTTTCAAGAACCACCTGAACGGCGACCTTTTGTTTTTTTCGCCGGAAACGGCTATTGCCATGCAGGAAAAGCTCGGTGCCGACGTCATCATGTCGCTCGACGAATGCATCCATTACCCGGCCGAATTCGATTACGTCAAGCAAAGCGTCGAGCGGACGATCCGCTGGGCGAAGCGAGGACAAGCCGCCCAAACCCGAACCGACCAAGCTTTGTTTGGGATCGTCCAAGGCGGGATTTATCCCGAGCTGAGGCAACGGTGCGCCGAAGTGCTCGTGGCCATGGATTTCCCCGGCTACGCCATCGGCGGCACCTCGATTGGGGAGCCGAAACACGTGTTTTTCCAAATGGTGGCCGACACCATCAAGCATTTGCCGGAAGATAAGCCCCGTTATGTTATGGGGATTGGGTCCTTGGACTATATCTTGGAAGCCATCGGGATGGGGGTCGACATGTTCGACTGCGTCCTCCCGACCCGGATTGCCCGCCATGGCGCCTTGATGACGAGCCAAGGGCGCATCAACATCCGCGATTTGAAATACGAACGCGACTTTAGCCCGGTCGATCCCGAATGCCGCTGCGAGACGTGCCGCACCTACACCCGGGCGTATCTGCGCCATCTTTACAAATCTGATGAAATTCTCGGCAAGCGCTTGCTTTCACTCCACAACGTCCATTTTCTGATCAAGATCGTCGAAGGGGCTCGCCAAGCCATCAACCAGGATCGCTTCGATGAATACAAACGCGAAGTGTTGGCCAAATTCGGCAACGCCAAGGGTTTTTGATGGATATCGAACTTTTCAATTTTCCGCTTCCGGAGCGGCTGATTGCCCAACATCCCTCCGACCGGCGCGACCATTCGCGATTGCTCGTTTTGAACAAGGCGACCGGCCGGGCCGAACATCAGATTTTTTCCGACATCCTCGGTTTTTTGAAACCAGGCGATGTCTTGGTTCGCAACGATACGCGGGTGATTCCCGCCCGCCTTTATGGCGTCAAATTGGAAACGAATGCCCATGTCGAAGTTTTGCTCCTCAAGGAAATCCATCCCGACGTTTACGAATGTTTGGTCGGCAACGCCAAGACGGTGAAAACCGGGACCCGCATTTCCTTTGGAAATGGCCTGCTGATCGGGACCTGCCTTGATCTCCTCGAGGAAGGAGTGCGCGTCATCCAATTCGCCTACGAGGGCGTCTTCCTGGAAATCTTGGAGAAAATCGGGCAGGTGCCACTGCCTCCATATATTCACGAACCCTTGGCCGACAAGGATCGCTATCAGACGGTGTATGCTCGGGTCAACGGGTCGGCGGCCGGACCGACGGCTGGGTTCCATTTCACGCCGGACTTGCTAAAAGCCGCCAAGGAGAAGGGCGTCATCGTCGTCGACCTCACCTTGCACATCGGCCTGGCGACTTTTCGGCCGGTCAAGGTCAAGGACACGTCCGATCATAAAATGCATTTCGAGCAATATCAGATTGACGAGGCGGCAGCCGTTTGCCTGAACGAGGCCAAACGTGACCATCGGCGCATCATCGCCGTGGGAACGACCTCGACCCGGGCTTTGGAAGCCAACTTTGCCAAATACGGCCGTTTTACGGCCTGCCAAGAAAGCACCGACATTTTCATTTGTCCGGGTTATCGATTCCAAGCCGTCGACGCCATCGTCACCAATTTTCACTTGCCGAAGTCGACTTTAATCATGATGATCTCGGCGTTCGCCGGCCGCGAGACGATCCTTAAAACTTATGCCGAGGCGATTGAAAAGGAGTATCGTTTCTTCAGTTTTGGAGACGCGATGTTCATTTATGGAACGTAAGGTCAATTACCATAAGGAAGCTTTGAAAATCGTGGCCGAACTGAAAGGGCGCCGCCCCCGCCTTTTAGCCCATGTCTGCTGCGGTCCCTGCGGCACCTACCCGTTGAAATGGCTTCATCAGTATTTCGACCTCACCGTGATTTATCACAATTCGAACATTTATCCTCAATCCGAATATGAACGTCGCTATCGGGTTTTACTTGAGTTCATCACGCGGTTCAACGCTGATTGCGGGGCTCGGGTCGAGGTCGTGAAGACGCCGTATGAACCGGAACAATTCAATCAGCACCTCGAACCCTACAAAAACGAACCCGAAGGCGGGGCCCGCTGCCGAATCTGTTATCGGATTCGCATGGAGGAATCGATGGCCTATGCCGCCCGGCACGGTTACGAGTTTTTCACCACGGTGATGACGATCTCGCCTCACAAAGATTCCCAAATCATCAATTCGATTGGCCGCGAGATTCAAGCCCGATACCCGTCGGTTTCCTATTTCCATTCCGATTTCAAAAAGGAAGATGGGTTCCTGGAAGCCGGGAAAATGTGCCTTAAATATTGTCTTTACCGGCAGGCGTATTGCGGTTGCCGCTACAGTTATGCGGCCATGATGGCGGGCGACGACCGCCCCGACGTTTAAATTTGTACTCGTAAATAATCAGTCCTTTATATATAAAAACCTTGACTTGACCGACCTTGTCTAGTATATTTTTGAAGGTTATCGGCCGCATTGAAGTGCGAGGTTGCTGACACACCGACAGGCGTTGTCATGAATCGGCAGTCAGGGAATTCGCATCGAGCACCGGTATGGCCTGATATTCATAGGAGGAAAAAATTCATGGCTAAGAAACAGAAGATCCGCGTACGACTCCAAGCTTACGATCACAAGATTCTCGATCACAGCATCGAGAAGATCATCGCCGCCGTCTTGCGCACGGGAGCGACCGTCGTCGGTCCGATCCCGCTACCGACCGAAAAGCAAGTCTACACACTCTTGCGCGCGGTCCACAAGTACAAGGATGCCCGGGAGCAATTCGAAATCCGCACCCACAAGCGTCTGATCGACATTACCGACCACAACAAACAGACGGTCGATGCGCTGCGCCAATTGGATCTGCCCAATGGCGTCGACATCGACATCAAGTTATAAGGAGGCCTGATTCATGAAAGCGATTGTCGGACGCAAAATCGGCATGACCCAGCTGTTCACCAACGATGGCAAAGCCCATTCGGTGACCGTGATTGAAGTCCTGCCCAACGTCATTACCCAAATCAAAACCGTGGCCACCGACGGTTATGACGCCGTCCAAGTAGGCTACGAAGAACTGAAGGAGAGCCGCGCCAACCAACCGGAAAAAGGCATCTTTGCCAAGGCCGGCACCACTCCCAAGCAAAACTTATTCGAAATTCCGGTCGTCGACGTGACCCAATATAAAGTCGGCGACAAGATCGACGTCTCGATCTTCCAGCCGGGTGACGTCGTTGACGTCATCGGCGTCAGCAAGGGCAAAGGCTTCAGCGGCGCCATCAAACGGTGGCACTACAAAATCGGGGCCAAAGGCCACGGCGGCGGCTATCCGCACCGGGGCGCCGGTTCCATGGCCACGGTCGGACGGACCAACAACCGGATCCATCCCGGCAAGAAAATGGCCGGCCATCACGGCCACCAACAAGCCACGATCCTGAATCTCGTCGTCTTGAGCACCGACCTCGGCAAGAACGCCTTAGTCGTTCGCGGCGGCGTGCCCGGTCCCAAGTTGGGTTTGCTGACCATCAGAAGCGCCATCAAACAACAACTCGGCCACGCCTTCGAAGTGAAGCCGCTCCACGCGGTCGTCAAAGACGAGCCGAAAGCCGAAACGGCCGAATAGGAGGAACCATCAATGGCAGAAAAGAAAGCCAAAGCACTGGCAGTTGATGTGCTGAACCTCGCCGGGGAAAAAACCGGCACCGTGAAGTTGAACCCATCCGTCTTCGGGGTCGAACCCCATGAACCGGCCATGTTCGACGCGGTCCAAGTCTACCAAGCCAATTTGCGGCAAGCCACGGCCAAAACCAAGAAACGGGACGAGGTCAGCGGCGGCGGCAAAAAGCCTTGGCGGCAAAAAGGCACCGGGCGCGCCCGGGCCGGCAGCAGCCGATCGCCCATCTGGGTCGGCGGCGGCAAAGTCTTCGGTCCCACCGGGATCCAAACCTTCAAGTTGTCCCAAAACAAATCCGAACATCGCTTGGCGCTTCGCTCAGCCCTGTCGCTTAAAGTGTCCGGCAAGAAATTGATCGTCGTCGACGAATTCAAGTTCGAGGCCTTCAAGACCAAGACGGCGGTCGCCGCCCTGGCCGCCCTCAAAGCGGAAGGCAAAGTCCTCGCAGTCGTACCCGAACTCGAATTGACCACTTACGCCAGCGTGCGCAATCTCGAAAAGTTGATCCTCGTCGACCAAGCCAACGTCAGTGTCTATGATTTGCTCAATAGCGACACCGTCATCGTCTCGAAGCCGGTCATCGCTTATCTCGAGGAGGTGCTTCAATAATGGCACGCGCAAAGAAAACAACCACGCCGGAGCCAGTCACCCCAACGGTGACGAGCACCGACACCCAGATTTTCAACGCCATCGGCCAACCGGTGATCACCGAAAAAACCATGGCCTTGATCCAAAACCACAACCAAGTGACGGTCAAAGTCAATCCGAGCAGCAACCGGACCGAAATCAAGAAGGCCTTCGAGGCCATCTACAAGGTCAAGGTCGCCAAAGTCCACATTTCCAACGTCTTGCCCCATTCCACGCGGCGAGGCGGACGGTTCCAAGGCCGCGTCCCCGGCTACAAGAAAGCCATCGTGACGCTCAAAGAAGGCCAAGCCTTGGACTTGTTCAAAGAGTAAGCCCTCGATAACGGCTCAAATATAGGAGAAGCAACATGTCAATAAGAACCTACCGCCCGACGACGCCCAGCCGTCGCGCGATGACCAACTCGACATTTGAAGAAATCACCACCCGCACTCCTGAGAAAAGCTTGTTAGTCAACCTGGTGAAAACCGGTGGACGCAACAACCAAGGCGTGATCACCACCCGTCACATCGGCGGCGGTCACAAAACGCGGTATCGGATCATCGACTTCAAACGCAACAAAGACGGGATCCCGGCCAAGGTGGCCACCGTCGAATACGACCCCAATCGCAACGCCAACATCTGCCTCGTCAACTATGCCGATGGCGAAAAGCGCTACATCTTGGCGCCTAAAGACCTCAAGGTCGGCGACTCGATCATCTCCGGGGAAAGCGTCGACATCAAGAACGGCAACGCCATGATCTTGAAGAACATCCCTGAAGGCACCGTCATCCACAACATCGAACTGAAGCCGAACGCCGGCGGGCAAATGTGCCGCGCGGCCGGCGCCAGCGCCCAAGTCCTGGCCAAGGAAGGCAAATACGTCACCTTGCGCCTCGCCAGCGGCGAAGTCCGCAAAGTCCTCGAAACTTGCCGGGCCACCATCGGCGTCGTCGGAAACGAAGACTTCAATCTGATCAACTACGGAAAAGCCGGCAAGAACCGGTGGTATGGCGTCCGGCCGACCGTCCGCGGCTCGGTCATGAACCCGGTCGACCACCCGCACGGTGGCGGCGAGGGCAAGTGCCCGGTCGGGCTCGATGCTCCGCGGACACCATGGGGCAAGAAAGCCCTCGGCGTGAAGACGCGCCGTCATAAGCTAGCTTCGACGCAACTCATCGTGAGACGTCGCAACGACAAGTAATAGGGAGGAAAACATATGGCTCGCAGTTTAAAAAAAGGTCCCTTCTGCGACGCGTACTTACTGAAGCGCGTCGAGAAACTGAACCAAAACCACAAAAAAGAAATCATCAAGACTTGGTCCCGCCGTTCGACCATCTTCCCGCAATTCATCGAACACACCTTCGCCGTCTATAACGGCCGTGAGCACATCACCGTCTACGTGACGGAAGATATGGTCGGCCACAAGCTCGGCGAATTCGCCCCGACCCGCACTTATCGCGGCCACACCGGCCATACGGCCGAAGACAAAGCCGCCTCGGCGTCGTCGCCGTCCAATAAGTAGGAAGGAGCACCATGAAAGCAACTCAAGCCCAAGCCCTGGCCACCTCCGTCCGCGTGACTCCGCGCAAAGCTCGGCTCGTCATCGACCTGGTCCGCGGCAAATCGGTCAAGGAAGCCCTCGGCATCCTGGCCAACGTCAACAAGTCGTCGACCGAACCGATCGTCAAACTGATCAAGAGCGCGGCCGCCAACGCCAAAAACAACCACGAAATGGATGAAAGCAAGCTCTACATCGCCGAAATCTACGCCAACGACGGCCCCCGCCTCAAACGGTTCCTGCCGCGCGCCAAAGGATCGGCCTCAGCCATTTTGAAACGGACGTCGCACCTGACCTGCGTCGTCAAAGAGAGATAAGGAGCATAACCATGGGACAAAAAGTTAATCCGGTCGGCATGCGCATCGGCATTTACCGTGATTGGAATTCGCGCTGGTTCGCCGACAAAAACGATTATGCGACCTTCCTGAACGAGGACCTCAAGATCCGGGCCTACCTGGACAAGAACCTCAAAGACGCCCTCCTGTCGCACACCGAAATCGAACGGGTGAAGACCGACAAGGGAACCAACGTCACCGTCATCATCTACGTCGGACGCCCCGGCGTCGTCATCGGACAAGACGGGGCCCGCGTCAACCAAATCAAAAAAGACCTTGAAAAGATTGTCCATTCCGGCAACCTCAAGATCGACGTGCTGGAAGTGAAATCGCCCGATCTCAACGCCAAACTCGTGGCCTTGAGCATCGCCAAACAACTCGAAGAACGGGCTAGTTTCCGTATCGCTCAAAAACGGGCGATCCAACGGGTCCGCAAAGCCGGGGCCAAAGGCGTCCGCACCCTCGTGTCCGGCCGTCTCGGCGGCGCCGAAATCGCCCGCAGCGAAGGTTACAAAGACGGGACCATCCCGCTTCACACCTTGCGGAGCGACATCGATTACGCCCAAGTCGAAGCCCACACCACCTATGGACGCCTCGGCGTCAAAGTGTGGATCTGCCGGGGCGATTACCGCCCGGAGACGGAAGAAAACCGCGGTAAGGGAGAGTAAGTCACATGTTACAGCCAAAACGCGTCAAGTACCGCCGTCCCCACGGCATCAAGTACGAAGGCCTTTCGAAAGCCGGCAATGAAGTATCCTTCGGGGAATTCGGCCTCCAAGCCACCTCCGGAAACTGGGTCTCGGCCCGGCAAATCGAAGCCGCCCGTATCGTGCTGGCCAGCTACACCAAACGCAGCGGCCACATTTGGATTCGCATCTATCCGCATTTAGCCAAGACCAAGAAACCGGCCGAAGTCCGGATGGGTTCCGGCAAAGGGGCCCCCGAACTATGGGTGGCCGTCGTAAAGCAGAACCGCGTCATGTTCGAAATCGGCGGCGTCCCGGAAGCGACCGCTCGCGAAGCCCTGCGCCTCGCCTCGTACAAACTGCCGATCAAATCGCGGGTCATCATTAAGGAAAGGAGCTCGGAATAATGCTTAAACTCAAAGAAATTCGGGAAATGAACGTCACCGAATTGAAACAAAAAGCCTACAGCCTCAAAGAAGAGCTCTTCAATCTCCGGCGCAAGCAGGCCGTCGGCCAGCTCGAAAAAGGCGCCACCATCACCACCATCAGAAAAGACATCGCGCGCATTTATACGGTCATCCGCGAGCGCGAGCTCGGGATTAAATAAGGAGAAACGAAACGATGGAAAACAGAACATCACGTCGGACTTTCACCGGCATCGTCGTTTCCGATAAAACGGATAAGACGATCGTCGTGCGCGTGCAAACCTACCGCAAGCACCCCAAATATTCCAAGCGGGTACTTTACACCAAGAAATTCGTCACCCATGACGAAGACAACGTCGCCCACGTCGGCGACCTCGTCGAAATCATGGAAACGCGGCCGTTAAGCGCCACCAAGCGCTACCGCCTTATCAAGATCTTGACCAAAGGCGAAGAACACGTCGAAGTCAAGGAGGTCGAGTAATATGGTCCAAGTAGAAACCAATCTAGTCGTGGCCGACAACTCCGGAGCGCGGAAAGTCCGCATCTTCCGGCTGTACGGCGGTTCCTACCGCTCGAATTCGACCATCGGCGACATCGTCTTGTGCGCCGTCAAAGACGCCATCCCCAATGGCAAAATCAAAAAAGGCGAAATCGTCAAGGGCATTATCGTCCGGACCAAGAAAGCCGTGGCTCGGGCCGACGGATCGACCGTCAGCTTCGACGACAACGCCGTCGTCCTCATCAACGACGATGGCACCCCACGCGGCACCCGCGTCTTCGGACCGGTGGCCCGCGAGTTGCGCGACAAGGGCGAAGGGGCGATGAAAATCATCTCACTGGCGCCCGAGGTCCTGTAGGAGGCCACCCATGAAAATCAAAAAAGGTGACAAAGTCATCGTCATCGCCGGCGCCGACAAAGGCAAGACCGGCACCGTCCAAAAGGTCTACGCGAAACTGAATCGCGTCGTCATCGAGGGCGTCAACACCCACAAGAAACACCGCAAGCCGAAGCAAAACAATCCCGAAGGCAGCATCGTCGAGATCTACGCCCCGATCGACGCCAGCAACGTCGCTCTGGTCGATCCCAAGACGAAAAAGGCCACCCGCGTCGCCATCAAGGTCGTTAAGGACAAGAAAGTCCGCGTCACCAAGGCGAGCGGAAGCCAATTGGATTAAGGAGGCATTATGGCTACAGAAACCAAGAAACCGGCCGCCGCTCCTAAAAGCGCCGCCCCCAAGGAAACGGCGAAAGCCGCCAAAGCCGTCGTCGAGAAGATCGCGGCCCGCCTCCAAGAAAAATATCGCCAAACCGTCGTCCCGTCATTGATGAAGAAATTCGATTACAAGTCGGTCATGCAAGTGCCGGCCCTCCACAAGATCGTCATCAACATCGGCGTCGGCGACGCAATCACCAACGCCAAGCTTCTCGAAGACTCGGTCCGCGAACTCAGCGAAATCACCGGCCAAAAGCCGGTCATCACCAAAGCCAAGACATCCATCGCCAACTTCAAACTGCGCGAAGGCCAAGCCATCGGCTGCAAGGTGACATTACGCGGCCAACGGATGTACCACTTCTATGACAAGTTGGTCTCGATCGCCTTGCCGCGCGTCCGCGACTTCCGCGGCGTCAGCAAGAACGCCTTCGACGGCCGGGGTAACTTCACCCTCGGCGTCAAGGAACAACTCATCTTCCCGGAAATCAACTTTGACCGGGTCAACAAAATCCGCGGCATGGACATCATCATCGTGACGACCGCGTCCAGCGATGCCGAAGCGTTCGCCCTGCTGAGCGAACTCGGCATGCCGTTCCAGAAATAGGAGGAGCACCATGGCAAAGACATCACTTAAAATCCGGTGTGCCCGGAAACAGAAATTCCCGGTGCGCGCTTATACACGCTGCGAACGCTGTGGCCGTCCCCACTCCGTCTATACGAAATTCAAACTCTGCCGCATTTGTCTCCGCGAACTGGCCTACAAAGGCGAGATTCCCGGGATGAAGAAGGCCAGTTGGTAGGAGGTTACTTATGGTCATGACTGATCCGATTGCCGATATGCTGACCCGTATCCGCAACGCCAATACGATGCGTAACGCCACTGTCGTTATGCCCGCCAATACTTTGAAAGTCCGCATCGCCAAAATCTTGAAAGACGAAGGTTTCATCGTGGATTTTTCCCTGTCTGGCGACACCAAGAAGCAACTTTCCATCGCCCTTAAATACGCCGAAGGCAACATTCGCGTCATCAACGGCCTCAAGCGCATCAGCAAGCCCGGCCTTCGCGTCACCGCGAGCGCCGACAAGCTCCCGCGCGTCCTAAAAGGACTCGGGGTCGCCATCATCTCCACCTCGCAAGGTCTCATGACCGATCGCCAAGCGCGCACGCTCGGCATCGGCGGCGAAGTCCTGGCGTACGTGTGGTAGGAGGCGCTTATGTCACGAATCGGATATAAACCTTTAACCTTCCCGGAGGGCGTCACCCTCAAGGTAACCGGTCGCGAAGTCGAAGTCAAAGGGCCGAAAGGCACGCTGACGATTGCGATTCCGGAAGGCATCGACATTAAAGCGGATGCCGCCCAGGCCATCTTGGCCCGCCCCGACGACAGCAAGCACTACAAACAAAACCACGGCACCACCCGCGCCCTGATCCACAACGCCATCGTCGGCGTGTCCCAAGGCTATGAAAAGCGGTTGGAAATCGTCGGAATCGGCTATAAGGCCGCCATCGACCCCGACGGCAGCCTGCGCCTCAACATCGGCTATTCCCATCAAGTGGTCATCACCCCGCGCCCCGGCGTCAAGATCACGGCGACCGACGCCACCCACGTGATCGTGACCGGCATCGATCGGCAAGCCGTCGGCGAGACGGCGGCCAATATCCGGGCGGTCCGCGAACCCGAACCTTACCAAGGCAAGGGCATCAAGTATGCCGGCGAACACATCATTCGCAAAGAAGGCAAACGGGCCGGTAAGAAGTAACAGAGGATAACCAAATGATCAAAATAATCGATAAAAATGTGATTCGGCTGCGGCGTCACGTCCGTATCCGGGCCAAAATCAGCGGCACCAACGAGTGTCCGCGTCTCTCGGTCTACCGTTCCAACGCCAACATCTCCGCGCAACTTATCGACGACGTCAAAGGGGTGACCCTGGCTGCTTCCAGTTCCCAAGCCCTCAAGCTTGCTAACGGCGGTAACGCGGCCGCGGCCGCCAAAGTCGGCGCCGATCTGGCCGAAAAGGCGCTAGCCAAAGGCTATAGCGTCATTGTCTTCGACCGCAGTGGTTACCTGTACCACGGGCGCGTCAAAGCCCTGGCCGAAGCTGCCCGTGCAGCCGGCCTCAAGTTCTAGGAGGAGCCCTTATGGTTGAAAACAACGTAACAGTCGTCCCGCAAAAAACCGAAACCCCGACCGAAAGCAAAGGTCCACGGCGTTTTGACCGCGACCGGAGACCCCGGAGCAACGATCGGCGTCCGCGCCGGGAAACGGCTCCCAAGGAATACGAAGAGCGGACCGTGGCCATCAATCGGGTCACCAAAGTCGTCAAAGGCGGCAAGCACATGCGGTTTACCGCGCTCGTCGTCATCGGAAACGGCAAAGGCACCTATGGATTTGGAACCGGCAAAGCCGGGGAAGTCCCCGACGCCATCAAGAAAGCCCTGGAAGAAGCCAAGAAAGCGACTTTTAAAGTCGATCTCGTCAAAGCCGACACCATCGCCCATGAAATCATCGGACAGTATGGTGCTTGCAGCGTCTTCCTGAAACCGGCTCCGGCCGGCACCGGCATCATCGCCGGCGGTCCCGTGCGGGCCGTCCTCGAATTGGCCGGGCTCAAAAACGTCTATTCTAAAGTCTACGGCAGCCGGGCTCCGATCAACATCATTCGGGCGACCCACGCCGGGCTTCAAAGCTTGAAAACCTACGAGACATTCAAAGCCCTCCGCGGCAAATAGAAGGAGGATACGTTTATGGAATTACACAATTTGAAACCACAACCGGGATCCCGCCAAGACGCGTTCCGCAAGGGCCGCGGCATCGGGTCCGGCAACGGCAAAACGGCTGGCAAAGGCCATAAAGGGCAAAACGCCCGAAGCGGCGGCGGCGTCCGCCCCGGCTTCGAAGGAGGCCAAAACCCGATCTACCGGCGCTTGCCGAAACGCGGTTTCCGCAACTTCAAGAGCACGGTTTACGAAGTGGTCAACGTCGACGCCCTCGAACGATTCGAGGATGGAACCGAAATCAACCCGACGATGCTCGTCGAGGCCGGTTTGGTCCGCCCCGATTATGAACTCGTCAAAGTGCTCGGCTCCGGCAAACTAACCAAAAAACTGACCGTATACGCCCACAAGTTCTCCAAGACGGCGGAAACGGCCATCGTGGCCGCCGGCGGTCGCGTTGAGGTCGTCTAATCATGAAAAAGATCGTTGATATCTTCAAGAACAAAGAAATAGTCAACCGCATATTCTTCACGGTCATCATTTTATTTGTCTTCCGCATCGGAGCGGCAATCACCGTCCCCGGTGTCACGGTCAAGGATCTCGATCTAAACCAAAACAGCGCCCTCGCGCTCATGAACCTTTTGGGAGGCGGAGCCTTGCAAAGCTTCTCGGTCTTCGCCCTCGGCGTCTCGCCCTACATCACGGCGAGCATCATCACCCAGCTACTCTCGACCGACGTCCTGCCGGCCCTCACCGAGTTGAGCAAACAAGGCCAATACGGCCGCAAGAAGAAAGAGATGACCACCCGTTATCTCACTCTGCTTCTCGGGTCGGTCCAAGCCTACGGCATCGTGAAAACGATGGAAACGACCAGCTACATCAGCATCACCGACACCTCGTTCTGGAATTACGCCTACATCGTCACCATTCTCGTGGCCGGGGCGATGCTCGTCATGTGGCTCGGCGACCAAATCTCGGTCAAAGGGCTCGGAAACGGCATCTCGGTCATCATTTTCGCCGGGATTGTCCGGAGCCTGCCAATCCAAATCCAGGGTGCCTATAACAATTGGGTGGCCATGACGGTCGGCCTCGACACCCCGGTCTTCCTCAAAGGCATCTTCCAGTTCGCGGTCTACATCCTCGCCTTCCTGCTCATCATCGCCTTTGTGACCTTTGTTGAGCAAAGCAAACGCAAGATTCCGGTCCAACACGCCGGAAAAAGCGGCGCCGGGAAAAAGTACAGCCAAGCCAGCTTCCTGCCGATTAAAATCAATTCGGCGGGCGTGATCCCGGTCATCTTCGCCAGTTCGATCATGATGGCCCCGAGCGTCATCATCAGCTTCATCAGCGGCGCCGACACCAACGCCGAATGGCTCAAGGTCTTCTCGAGCAGCGAGCTGGTGACCATGCCCTGGTTCAACAACGAAACCTGGAAGTTCCCCTGGGGCCTCCTCATCTATCTGACCTTGACGGTCCTCTTCACCTTCTTTTATTCCAACTTGCAGATCAATCCGCCCCAATTGGCCGAAAACTTCCAAAAGAACGGCTCCTACATCCCGGGCATCCGTCCCGGCAATGAAACGGAACGCTATGTCAAGAAAGTCGTCAATCGGGTCACCGTCATCGGCGCCGCGGCCTTGGCCTTCATCGCCGCCTTGCCGATCGTGCTCGTCTTGCTCAAAATTGTCCCTGACCAATCGCTGGCCTTTGGCGGCACCGGCCTCATCATCGTCGTCGGCGTAGCCATCGAAATCAACAGCCAGATCGATGGGCTTCTGGCCGGCAAGAGCTTTGACGAAGTGACTCAAGGAGGCGGCGCCTGATGCTGAACATCATCTTGATGGGGCCGCCCGGAGCCGGAAAAGGCACCCAGGCCAAAAAGATCATCGCCGCCTATGACATTCCCCACATTTCGACCGGGGACATGTTCCGGGAAGCGATCAAGGCCGGCACCGCCTTGGGCAAACTCGCGGCCGCCTACATCAATAAAGGCGACCTCGTTCCCGACCAGGTGACGATCGGCCTCGTCCGCGAACGGCTGGCGCAACCGGATTGCCAACGGGGTTATCTCCTCGACGGCTTCCCGCGGACGCTCCCGCAAGCCGAAGCCCTTGACGTCCTCGCCAAGGAAATCGGCCGCCCGGTCAACGCCGTAATCGACTTCACGGCCGCGCGCGGCGAACTGATCCGGCGCATCACCGGACGGCGCGTTTGTTCCGTCTGCGGCGCCCCTTACCACGTCGATACCATGAAACCGAAAAAAGACGGCGTCTGCGACGTGTGCGGCGGGTCCTTGATGCAACGCAAGGACGACAACCTCGAAGCGCTGACGGTCCGACTCGACCACTACGAAGTGTCGACCAAACCCTTGATATCCTTTTACGAAAAGCAGGGGCTCTTGCGGCGCGTTGACGGACTGATGGGCTACGACGAACTGTTCGAAGTCGTGAAAAAGATCTTCGCCGAGGTCGAATCGGCGTGATCATCGTCAAATCGCCGCGGGAAATCGACTTGATGCGGAGCGCCGGGGCCATCGTGGCCGAAGTGCTCGAAACGGTCGGCGAACGGTGCCTCCCCGGAGTGACCACCCGGGAATTGGACGAATTGGCCGAAACGATTATCCGCGAGCGGGGGGCCGTCCCCTCGTTCAAAGGTTACGGCGGCTTTCCAAGCGCCATCTGCGCCTCGGTCAACGACACCTTGATTCACGGGATCCCCTCGGGTTACCGCCTCAAGGAAGGCGATCTCGTCAAAATCGACGTTGGCGCCAACTACAAAGGTTATCACGGCGACGCCGCGCGAACCTTCATCGTCGGGTTTGGCAGCGCCTTGGCGCGCCGCTTGGCCCAAGTCACCAAAGAGAGCTTCTTTGAAGCCCTCAAGATCGTGCGGCCGGGAATCCATCTCTCGGACCTCAGCCACGCGATCCAAACCTATGTCGAAAGCCGCGGCTTCTCGTTGCCGCGCGACTACACCGGACACGGCATCGGGCGCGATCTCCACGAAGATCCGCCGATCCCGAACTTCGGGCCGGCCCACCAAGGGCCGCTATTACGTCCCGGGATGACCTTGGCCATCGAGCCGATGGTCAACGCCGGACGCCACGAGACGAAAGTGCTCGCCGACGGCTGGACCGTCAAGACAATCGACGGCAAGCTGTGCGCGCACTACGAAAATACGATCGTCGTCACCGAATCGGGATATGAAATCCTGACCCTACGATGAAGGAGGAGTATTATGGCAAAAACAGACGTAATTGAAATGGAGGCGACCGTGGTCGAAACGCTCCCGAACACCATGTTCCGGGTCCGCCTTGAAAACGGTCACGTAATTCTGGCCCACGTTTCTGGTAAAATCCGCATGCACTACATCCGCATTTTACCAGGTGATCGAGTTACGGTTCAAATCTCCCCCTACGACTTAACACGGGGCCGCATCACGTTCAGGTACAAGTAAGTACCTAAGGAGCAAAGAAAACACATGAAAGTAAGAACATCAGTCAAACCAATCTGCGACAAGTGCAAGGTCATCCGCCGCAAAGGCGTCGTCACCGTCATCTGCGACAACCCGAAGCACAAGCAAAGACAAGGTTAAAAAAGGAGTACCACAACTATGGCACGTATCGTCGGAGTCGACATCCCCAATGAAAAACGCGTCGTGATTGCCCTGACCTACATTTTTGGCATCGGGCTCTCGACCGCCGAGAAAATTTTAAAAGACGCCGAAGTCAGTCAAGACATCCGCGTCAAAAACCTGACGGATGAGCAATTATTGGCCATCCGCAACCAAGTCGCCAAATACAAGCTCGAAGGCGACCTGCGTCGCGAAGTCGCCCTCAACATCAAACGGCTCCAGGAAATCGGATGCTATCGCGGCATCCGGCACCGCAAGGGCCTACCCGTCCGCGGCCAACGAACCCGGACCAACGCCCGGACCCGCAAAGGCCCGCGCAAAACCATCGCCAACAAGAAGATGGCGACGCAAGGTTAATGAAAGGAGTCGCACCTCATGGCTACCAAAACAACCACCACGCGTAAGAAAAAAATCAAACGCACGTTTACCAAAGGCACCGCCCACATCCACGCCACGTTTAACAACACGATCGTGACGATCACCGATGACGACGGCAACGCCATCGCCTGGAGCACTCCGGGAGCCCTCGGCTACAAAGGAGCGCGCAAATCGACGCCCTTCGCCGCCGGAATGGCCGCCGAAGCCTGCGCCAAAGCCGCCATCGACCAAGGCATCAAGACCGTCGACGTCAACGTCAAGGGGCCGGGACCCGGCCGCGAAGCCGCCGTCCGCAGCCTGCAAGCCGCCGGTCTCGCCATCAACATGATCACGGACACGACACCCATTCCTCACAATGGCTGCCGCCCGCCCAAGAAGCCTCGTGGTTAAGGCGATAGGAGGAAACGAACTATGAGTTTCATTGCCAAACAATTCGAGAAGCCGATTTTCACCAAAAAGCTCTTTGACAGCACCCACAACTACGGACGGTTCGTCCTCGAGCCGCTCGAACGCGGCTTCGGCCTCACGCTCGGCAACGCCTTGCGCCGGGTCCTGCTTTCGAGCCTTCCGGGAGCCTCCGTCTTCGCGGTCGAAGTCGAAGGGGCCCGTCATGAATTCTCAGCCCTGGAAGGGGTCGTCGAAGACGTGACCGCCATCATCTTGAACCTGAAAGACCTCGTCTTGAAGATTGAAGAAGAAGGGATCGACGCCAAAGTGCTCGAACTCGAAGCGGTCGGCCCGAAAGTGGTCACCGCCGCCGATTTCGTCTTGCCCTACGGGGTCACCGTCATCAATCCGGGGCTGGTTCTCGCCAACGTGACTGAAGGCGGCAAGCTGAAAATGCGCGTCTACGCCCGCAACGGCCGCGGCTACGTCACGAGCGAAGGCAACAAAGCCAACCGCTATACCGCCAAGCTCGGCACCATCGCCACCGACAGCAACTACTCGCCGGTCACCAAGGTCAGCTACAACATCGATCCGACCCGGGTCGGGCACGATTCGCGCTACGACAAGCTGACGCTCGAAATTTGGACGAACGGCAGTTTAAAACCCCAAGAAGCCCTTTCTTTGGCTTCGCGGATCCTGATGGCCCACTTCGAAGGTTTCATCGACCTCGAACAAGCCACCTATGACGTCAACATCATGAAGGAACCGACCGAACAAAGCGAAGACAAGTATTCGAACATGACCATCGTCGACCTCGACCTCTCGGTCCGTTCCTACAACTGCCTTCGCCGCGCCGGGATCGAGACCGTCTATGAATTGACCCAGAAGACCGAAGAAGAAATGATGAAAGTCCGCAACCTCGGCAAGAAATCGCTCAAAGAAGTCAAAGAAAAGCTCAACGCGATCGGCCTTTCTTTCCGTGAGAATTAGAAGGAGTTACCCATGGCAACACAAGGACGTACCAACGTACACGGTAAAGGTGGGGT
Source organism: Bacilli bacterium (assembly GCA_041652475.1). GTDB lineage: Bacteria > Bacillota_I > Bacilli_A > RFN20 > CAG-826 > UBA6120. The sequence continues at coordinate 57,340 of JBAZHG010000001.1, read as the reverse complement.
CCGCTTCAAGGCGCCCTATACTTCCAGCAAACATAAATCGCAGCTTCGCAACCTCGTCTCGACCTTGATCGTCGAGGAAAAAGTCACCGTCACCGGCGGCATGGTTTCCGATTTGATCAAATTGGCCGACCGCCTCGTCACCTACGCGAAGACCGGCGACCTCCATTCGCGCCGCTTGGCCGCGAGCGTGGTCCGCGATTACATCGCCGATGAGAAAAAAGGCCTCGTCGCCCTCGACAAGCTGTTCGAGACGATCGGTCCCCGCTACAAGGAGCGTTCCGGCGGTTACACCCGGGCCCTGCGGCTAAAGAGCCGGCGCGGCGACAACGCCCCGGTTTATCTCATCGCCTTCGTTCAATAACCGAAAATAGCCCTGCTTAGCAGGGTTTTTTTCTAGATTCGCTCATGCCGAATCATTTGGAATCGATTTTGTTGTATCATTAAATCATGATTAAAAATCTTGTTTTTGACCTCGACGGGACCCTCTTGGACACCATTGAGGAAATCACCAAGGCCTTGAACGAAACCTTGATTGATTTCAGCTTGCCGGAGATTACGGTGGCCGAAGGCAAATCGTTTCTTGGGCACGGAACCGAGCATTTGCTCCGCCACGCCTTGAAGGGGGCGATTTTGGACCAGGAGACCTACCAATCGTTCAAAGACGCCTACATGAAACGGCAAATCGTCTATCAACTTGAAGCCACCCGGCCTTTTCCCGGCGTGTTGGCTTTAATCAATGATTTGATCAATCGGGGCATGCGTCTATTCGTTTATTCGAACAAGCCCCATCCATTTGCCGTCAAGCTAATCGAAGCCCGGTTCCCGGGCGCCTTTGAAGCCGTAATCGGGCAGCAGCCCGGACATGCTCCTAAACCCAATGTCGCCCCGTTTTTGCCCATCCTTGAAAAATATGGCGTCGATCCGCAGACCTCGGTTTACGTCGGCGACTCGCTCGTGGACATCAAGACCGCCGCAGCCTTGGGCATGAGGGCGGCCGCGGTCACTTGGGGATATGTCCCTCGAGAACGTTTGCTGGAAGCCCAACCCGCCTTTATCATCGACCGACCCGGGCAATTGCTGCAGGCGGTCATCAATGAGGAAAGCCAACCGTGAGCCGTCTCTTGCTTGAAAACCGGATCAGTGCTCGCAATGACAAACCCTACGGCCCCGGCAAAATCATCTATTGGATGAATCGCGACCAACGTTTGGTCGACAATTGGGCCCTGGTGGCCGCCGCCGATTTGGCCCAAAAGACGAATCGGCCCTTGGCGGTCGTCTTCGTGATGTTCGATGGTTTTAGCTCCTTGGTTTTCAATCAATCGAATCCGATTTACGTTCGACTCGGGCAAGGGCTCAGACACGTTCTCGACGAAGCCCGCCGACTCGGCATCGACTTCTCAATCGAACGGGGTAACCCGATTGAAGTGATTCCGGCGTTGATAAAACGGGAACGGGCCGGGGTCTTGATGAGCGATTTTTCACCCTTGAAGGAAATTCAAGCGATAAAAGATCACGTCAATGAGGCAATCGACATCCGTTTTCTCGAAGTGGACGCCCATAACGTCATCCCGGTATGGATGGCCTCGAATAAAGCCGAATGGGGAGCTTACACCCTGCGTCCGAAAATCCAGCGTCTTTTACCTAACTATCTTCTTTCGATTCCCGAAGTGAAATTCCTCGGGACGGCGCAAATCCATGTTGATCAAAGCCTGGCAGCCTGGCTCGATGGCTTGCCGCCGCTGCCGACCCCGGAAGCGGCCATGCGAAGCTTCATCGATGAAAGATTGACCGATTACCATTTCCGCAACAATCCAAACTTGGACGTGACCTCGAGGCTCTCGGCTTACCTCCACTTCGGCAACCTGAGCGCCAACCGCCTAGCCCTAGAAGTGCAGCAAAGCCGCCATCCGAGCGAAGAATTCCTCGAAGAGATGATCGTCCGGCGCGAACTAGCGGACAATTTTTGCCATTACAATCAGAACTATGATTCGATCTCCGGTTTTCCCGATTGGGCCAAGCGAAGCCTTGACGCCCATCGGAACGACCCGCGTCCATATATTTATACTTTGGAAGAACTTGAATACGCCAAGACCCACGACCCGGCCTGGAACGCCGCCCAAACCCAATTGACCAAAACGAATTACATGCACGGATATATGCGCATGTATTGGGCCAAAAAAATCCTCGAATGGATTCCAAGTCCGGAAGAAGCCTTCAAAACGGCGTTGTATTTGAATGACAAGTATCAACTGGACGGACGCGATCCCAATGGTTACGTCGGCATCGCCTGGGCCCTTGGGGGCGTCCACGACCGTCCATGGGGCGAACGAGCGGTCTTCGGGACCGTCCGCTACATGAACATGGCCGGGCTCAAACGCAAGTTCGGGGTTGACGAATATGTCGATCGCTGGACGATCAAGTAATCGAACATCGTTTTTCGCGCGATTAGGAGCAAAATCGCGATAATATGCTAAAGTAATATCACTAATGAGGTTGCCGATGGAAATTCGCCTTTTCAACAGCTGGTCTGATCAAATTGAAAGCTTCACCCCGATTCAACCGGGACAGGTCAGCCTGTACGTCTGCGGGCCGACCGTTTATGATTTCGTCCACATCGGGAACATGCGTCCGGTGGTCGTCTTTGACGTGCTTAGGCGCCTCTTCGAATACCTTGGTTATCAGGTGACCTACGTCAGCAATTACACTGACATCGACGACAAAATCATCGCCAAGGCCATGTCCGAACATAGAAGCGAACGCGAAGTGGCCGAGTTTTTCATCACCGCTTACGAAGATAACGTCAATCGAATCAATTCCAAACTTCCGACGGCGACCCCGCGGGTGACCGAGTTCGTCTCAGAAATCGTCGCCTACATCAAAGGATTGGTGGACAAAGGTGCCGCCTACGTCGTCGATGGCGAGGTCTTCTTCCAAGTTTCCTCAATCCCCGATTATGGGCATCTGTCCCACATGAAGACCGACGATTTAATCGTCGGAGCCCGGGTCGAGGAATCCGGCAAAAAGAAATCTCCACTTGACTTCTTCCTTTGGAAGAAAACCGAGAAAGGCCTCTCCTTCGACAGTCCCTGGGGTAAGGGGCGGCCCGGCTGGCACACCGAGTGCGCCGTCATGATCGACTCGATTTTTAAAGAAAAGATCATCGACATCCATGGGGGCGGCTTCGATTTGAAATTTCCCCATCACGACAACGAGATTGCCCAAAGCTTGGCCCAACACGGAACCCGCCTGGCCAATATCTGGATGCATAATGGCTTCATCAACCTCAACGACGACAAGATGTCGAAGTCGACCGGCAATATTCTGACGGCCAAAGACGCCCTGGCGACAATCGGGGGCCCGGCCCTCCGCTTGATGCTCTTGTCGACCCATTATCGCCTTCCGGTCAATTTCAACCAGTCGTTCTTGGAGACGGCCCGAGCCGAGGTTAACAAGATGACCGCGGCCATCAAACAGTTGGCGGTCACCCTTCAGTTGGCCGGTCGCGACATCGAAGGCCGGTATCCGCTTTTGATTGACGACTTTATCAAAGCCCTGGCCGACGATTTGAATACCAGCAACGCCTTGACCTCCGTTTATGATTTGATCAAGCTCGCCCATCGGTCGTTGCGGGAAAACAAGCCCGATTATGAGCGGATGGGCTCCTATTTCTTTACTTTGAAGACAATGTTCCATATACTTGGACTAGATATTAATTACCCACGGCTGACCGAAGACGATCGCTCGCTATTCGAGCGTTATCAAGCAAAGAAAGCCGCCCGGGATTATGAAGGTTCCGATCCCTTGAGGACGGAACTCATACGGCGCAATATTTTATAGGAAGGGATGAATTTTTATGTTATTTTCGGCCCCATCGGCGATGACGAGCACTATTGACCAATACTTGATTGACTGGTTGAACGGCTTAGGCGCGTTCGGCAACATTCTCTTGATTATTTTGTCGCTTTTCCTTGCGGCGATATTCTCGGGAGCCATCGGCTATGAACGCGAATACCACGGGCACTCGGCCGGACTAAGGACCCATATTCTCGTCGGGGTTGGATCGGCCCTCATTATGATCATCTCCATCTACGGCTTCGGGTCCACCTACCCGAATCGCGATCCGGCCCGCTTGGCAGCCCAAGTCGTGAGCGGCATCGGTTTCATCGGTGCCGGAACCATCATCCAAACGGGCACCGACATCAAGGGTTTGACGACGGCAACCACTTTGTGGTTGACGATGGCAATCGGCTTGGCGGCCGGTTCCGGACGTTTCGTCATTGCGCTCGTGACCACGGCCATCGCCTTGATTACCCTTATCATCCTGCGGCGGGTTGAGCATTATGCCTCCCGCAAATCGCCAAAAATCACCCTGGTGGTTCCGACGGAAACCCCCATTTTAAAGCAAATCCATTTCGTGGCCTCGCGCCTCGGGGTCTCGGTCAAGGATTTCCAATCGCAGATCGTCAACGTCAGCGGACAAGTGTTCCTGCGCGTCTCCCTGCGCATCGCCTACATGAGCACAGCCACCTCAGCGGCTTTGGTCGAGGAACTGAAAACCACCATCAATCCGATTGAAATTCGCATTTCGACCGAATACTAGGAACTAAACTGGGATTAATTAGACCCATATTTGAAATCTGACCCATGGGAAACCTGACACAATACATTTACGGTCGCAACGCCGTTCTCGAATCGCTGGAAACCGGTCGGGTCCTCAAGGTTTTTCTAACGCCGTCTTTTTCGGGAACTGACCTGGTCGCCCGCTTGACGAAGCAAGGCGTTGCCATCGAACGGAAGGAAAACGATTGGATCGCCGCGCGGGTCGGCCCGCGCCACCAAGGAATCGCCGCCTTGATCAAGGCCTATGAATTCACGCCCTTGGAGGCCATTCTCAAACAAGCCGACCAAGCCCCCTATCCGCTGCTTGTGGTCTTGGATTCGATCCAAGATCCCCAAAACTTCGGGGCCATCATCCGCAACGCCGACGCTTTCGGAGCCCACGGCCTCGTCGTGAAAAAGGACCGCCAGGTCGGATTGACGAATGTCGTGGTCAAAGTCTCGTCAGGCGCCATCGCCCACGTCCCCGTCGCCCAAGTGACCAACCTTTCCCAGCTGATTAAGCAATTGAAAACGGCCGGTTACTGGATCGTCAGTTCGGCCCTTCAAGAGGCAATCGATTATCGAAACTTCGATTATCGCCGCAAAATCGCCCTCATTGTTGGATCCGAAGGGGATGGCATCGCCGAATTGGTTCGGCGCAACAGCGACGTCGTCGTCAAGATCCCGATGACGGGAAAGATCAATTCCATCAACGCCTCGGCGGCGACAGCCGTCTTGTTGGCCGAGATCCAATCACAACGTTTTCCTCGTTAGGAGGAAACCATGACCTATGAAGACGTCAGCGACGACGAACTAGTTTTTTTGGCGCGCCAACACAATCGCGAGGCCGAACGGGCCTTGTTCGAAAGGATGCGTCCCAAGCAAGATCGGATGATCTATCGGCTTTTGAAAGACAATCGCTACAGCGGGCTTGAGCCGGGCGATCTCAAGACGATTGCCATCCAATCCCTGTATCACGCCATCGATTCCTACGATGGCCGCAAGGCGGTCTTCGACGCCTATTATCATCTGCTTCTGGAACGGGACCTCGTCAACGAAATCAAAAAATTCAACACCTTTAACCAAACGCTATTGAACACGGCCTTGTCCTTTGACGAACCGCTCGGCGAAGGCGGGAATCTCTACGACGTCATTGGAGCGATTGATGAAAAGATTGGGGCCGTCAACTCGGGCCACATCCTCGAATTGGCCGAAGACGTCCATTCGGGTTTGACTCCGCTTGAAAAAGCCATCGTCGCTTATCGGATGCTCGGGTATTCGTTCAGCGAAATCGGGCGCATCTACAAGAAGAGCTACCGGCAGATCTCGCGCATCGTCGACAAGATCAACCAATCGCACGGCGGCAAGTTTCAAGAATAACCCGATGATAAATCATTTGACTTAAGGGGACCGGCGTGGTATATTTTTTACGCTAAAATGATTAAATATTATGGTATGAATTATGCGTGAAAAAATCATTTTAATTTGCTCGGAGTGTTTGGCTCGCAACTATGAGACGACCAAACGCGTCGGGGCCTCCGGCTCGCGGTTTGAAACCAAGAAGTACTGTCCGCGCTGCAACAAGGCCACCGTCCACAAAGAAAGCCGCTAGGAGGTTCGTCCATGAACATCAAAAAATATTCCGCCGAAGTCGTGCGCGAAAGCAAACGGGTCCGCTGGCCGAAACGGGAAGTCTTAGTCCCGTCGATCATCGTCGTGGTCTCGATCGCCGTTTTCGCCGCTTTGATATTGAGTCTCGAAGACCTTTTGGTCGGAGAACTGTTGAAACAGCTCCGCAACGCCTTCGAGTCCTTGAGGTAATTGCATCATGGCCAATGATATCTTAGTCGAAAAGCAATGGTATATCGTCAGCACCTACTCGAGCCATGAAAACAAGGTGGCCGAAAATCTGCGGCGCCGCATTGATTCCATGAACTTGAAGGATTACGTGTCCCGGATTCTCGTCGTCGAACAAGAAGAGCAAGTCTTCAAGGACGGGGTCCCGACCGGGAAAACCAAAATGAAAAATTCCTATCCCGGCTACGTCTTCATTGAAATGATTATGACCGACGAGTCGTGGTACATGGTCCGGAATACCCCGGGGGTCACCGGTTTCGTCGGTTCGTCCGGCGGCGGCACCAAGCCGATCCCGGTCCCACCCGAGCAGATGGAACCGATCCTGAAGCGGATGGGCATGGTCGACCAAGGCATGTACGACCGCTACAACGTCGGCGACTTGATCAAAGTCATCCACGGCCCGCTTGAGGGAACCGAGGGCACGATCCAAGCCATTGACAAAGAAACCGGCGTCGTCAAAGTGGAAACGGTCTTCTTCGGAAGGGCGACCTCGGTTGAAGTCGACTTCGGGGAAATCGAAAAAATCTAAAATAAAGGCCGGTCGCCCGGCCTTTTCGTTTGCCTATTCTTCGCCTTGGAGGAAGTTTCCAAAGGCCCGCAGCTCGCGTCGCTTGCCGACCACGAAGACGCTGTCGCCCGGTTCGATTAAATCGGCGGCTCGGGGAATCGAGGTCGCTTGGTTTTTGGTCAGGAGGATCAAGTTGACGTTGTATTTGTTGCGCGGGTCCATGGCCAAAATCGTTTGGGGAACGAAGGATGCCCCGACCGTGATCTTGACGACTGAAAAATTGTCGCCCAATGAATAGTAATCGAGGAAATCCTCATCGTCGAGCCGATTGGCCAGGCCGTGACCGGCCAGTCGTTGCGGCATGATGATCTCGGTGGCGCCGAGTTTTTTAATAATGGGAACGTAATAATCGTCATCGACCCGGACGACGATGTGCGGGATGTTCATGTTCGCCAGGATGACGGTCGTCAAAATCGAGGCTTGGATGTTGTCGCCAAAGGCGACGATGGCGTGGGTGACGTGGTGGACGTCGAGGTCGCGCAGGGCTTTCTCGTCGGTGGCGTCGGCGATGAAGGCCGTTGGCACGTGGAGGCCGGCTTTGCGGACGCTGGCTTCGTCGCGGTCGATGGCGATGACGTCGGCCCCGATGGCGGCCAGCTCGCCGACGATGGCGAGACCGAATTGGCCGAGGCCGATGACGGCGAATGATTTTTTGCTCATGGTGATTTCTCCTTATCCGATTGGAATCGTGGCTTCGATATGGCTGTAATGGGCGTTGTCGGTTTGGTTCATCGATTCGGACACGATCGAGAACAGGGTCATCGGGCCGGTGCGGCCCAAGAACATTAATAACGATAAAATTATTTTACTACCATCGGCCAGGTATGGGGTAACCCCTTGGCTTAAGCCGACGGTGCCGAAGGCCGAGAAGGCTTCGAACATGAAGGCGCTGGCGTCGAACATTCCCGGGGGATAAGCCCCATTGACGGATTCAATCCGCTCGATGGCGATGATCGAGATGAAGACCAAGACCGCGGCGATGAAGGTCAAGGACATGGCCTTGATGACGGTCGTGTTCGAAAACGATCGTTTGAAGGCATGGACCGGCTTGCCCCGGATGAAGGATACGATCGCCACCACGATAATGAAGATGGTCGTCGTCTTGATGCCGCCGCCGGTCGAAATCGGGCTGGCGCCGATGAACATCAAGATCATGAGGAAGAGCCGTCCCGCCAAAGAAATGCGGTTCACGTCGATGGTCGAGAAACCGGCGGTGCGGGCCGTGACGCTGTGGAAGAGGGCTTGAAGCCAGGTCAAGTCGTTGCTCTGGTTCATTTCGGTGAACATCAAGGTCACCATCCCAAATGGGATCAAGATGGCGGTCATCGTCAAGACCACTTTGGTGTAAGCCGACCAGGTGCGGGCCGGCCGCCGCGACAGCAAATCGATCCAGACCAGGAATCCGATGCCGCCTGAAACGATCAGGACCATGGTCGTGATGTTGACGATGGCGTTAGAAGCATAAGCCTGAAGGCTGGTGCTCCCCAAGAGATCGAACCCGGCGTTGTTGAACGAAGAAACCGCCAGGAAGGCCGATTGGAAAAGCCCTTCCCAGAAACCATAGCGGGGCACCATCACGAAGAGGTAGGGAATCGTCCCGACCCCTTCGATGATCAAGGTGATGAATATGACCTTGCGGACGAAGTTGATGACGCCCTTCATCGAGGATAAGTTCAAGGCTTCCTTGATGATGTAGCGATCGATGATGCCGATGCGCCGCCCCGACAGCGTGACGACGAAGGTGAAGACGGTGATGAAACCGAGGCCGCCGACGGAAATAAGCACCAACAAGGCCAACTGGCCGAATAAAGTGAATTCTTGAATCAAACTGGCATAAGGCGAGAGACCGGTCACGCACACGGCCGAAACCGACAGGAACAAGGAATCGACGAAGCCGCCCCATTGGCCGTCGCGATGGGAGAACGGCAACGCGAAAAGGGCGGTGCCGAGGAAGACCAAGGCCGCGAAACTCAGAAAGACGAGCAGGTAGGGCGATACTTTTCGTTTGGTAAGCAAGGGAAATGCCTCAGGTTCGCGCGAGACGCGAACCATGGAAAGATTATATTACTTATGGGAGTGGCTGTCCAATATTGGCTAAATGGGAGATTTATGTCCCAAATGGCGGTTCCCTCAAATTAATGGCAAATTTTCCTTGCTATACAAAATATACATAGTATAATACTTAACGCATAGGTTCATCTCGGGAGACCGAATTCGAACTGATGCCTAAGCGTGGAAGGACGTGATTCGTCCATTGACCACAGCACGGACTCAACACATTAACAGGAGGTGTGTCGCGTGAGCAAAAGAATCGCTAAAGTTCTTAAGATGGAACTGCCTGGTGGCGAAGCCAAACCAGGACCAAAACTCGCTTCGGCGGGTATCGTCATGCCGAAATTCTGCACGGATTTCAACGCCAAAACCGCGGATCGCCGCGGCGAAGTCGTCCCCGTCATCATCACGGCATATGAAGACAAATCGTTCGATTACGTCATTAAAACGACCCCCGTGGCCGGATTAATCAAGAAAGCGGCCGGGATCGAGAAGGGTTCCGGAAATCCCAAAGCGACCAAGGTCGGCAAGATTTCGCGCGCCGATTTGAAGAAGATCGCCGAATACAAAATGGTCGACTTGAACTGCTACGATCTCGAAGCGGCGATGAAAATCGTCGAAGGTTCATGTCTCGCCATGGGCGTCAAGGTCGAAGACTGATCGCGTGGAAGGGTCTACCCCGTTAGCACCACCAGAAAGGATACAATCCAATGAAACACGGCAAAAAATATCGGACAGCCACCGCGCTGATCGACCATAAGAAACTCTATACGTTCGAAGAAGCGATTCCGCTTCTCAAACAGACGAACACCACCAAATTCGACGCCACCATCGACGTCTCGTTCAACCTCAACATCGACCCGAAGAAGGCCGATCAGCAAATCCGCGGCACCATGGTGCTCCCGCACGGGAATGGCAAAACCAAACGCGTCTTGGCCATCACCCAAAAAGTCGAGGAAGCCAAAAACGCCGGCGCCGATTTAATCGGCGGCAAAGAGATGCTCGAGAAGATCCAAAAGGAAAACTGGTTCGACTTCGACGTCATCGTGGCCACTCCGGACATGATGGGCGAGATCGGCAAGTTGGGCCGGGTCCTCGGCCCCAAAGGCTTGATGCCCAACCCGAAAACGGGCACCGTCGCCGTCGACATCGCCAAGGCGATCCAAGAGATCAAAGCCGGCAAGGTCGAATACCGGATCGACAAGGAAGCCAACATCCACGTCTCGATCGCCCGCATCAGCTTCGACGATCAAAAGATCATCGACAACCTGACCGCCCTTACGGAAACGCTCGTCAAAGCCCGCCCGTCCGCGGTCAAGGGGACCTTCATCCGCAACGCCGTCATCCACACGACCATGGGTCCGGCCATCAAAATCACGTTCGCCGGTCGCTAATCAATTCGTTTGATCGCATCAATAGGCCCAAGACAGCAACGGCTCGCGCTTAATCATGTTGCCGAGGTAATGGATCAAAACCCAAGTAGCCATTGACATTACTAATTGGATATTGAAGCCTCAATAAAAAATCTAAAACAGGAGGTGTAAATAGTGAATCAAGCTATCTTAAAGCAAAAAGAAGCCGTCGTCGACGAAGTCGTCGCTCGCGCCAAAAAGGCAGCCGCCCTCGTCTTAGTCGAGTACCGCGGCATGAACGTGACTCAAATCGGCGAACTCCGTCGTCTCATGCGTGGATTGAACGCCCAAGTGGCCGTCTACAAGAACACGATGGTCCGACGGGCCAGCGACAAGCTCAATTACCACGGCTTGGCCGACCATTTGACCGGCCCCAACGCCCTGGTGTTCTGCCCCGATCCGATCGAAGGCCCGAAAGCCTTGGTCAAATTCGCGCGCCGCACCGGCATCATGAGCATCAAAGGCGGCGTCGTCGACGGCCGCGTGCTCGACAGCAACGGCGTGAAAACCGTCGCCATGCTGCCCGGCAAGACAGGACTGATATCGATGTTCCTGTCCTGCATCCAATCGCCGATCCGTTCCTTCGCCGCGACCTTGAAGGCCGTCAGCGAAAAAAATTAAATCAATGCCAATTAGGAGGAAAACAAAATGGCAAAGCTCACCATCTCAGAAATCATTGCCTCGTTGAAGGAAATGACCTTGCTCGAACTCAACGATCTCGTTAAAGCCGTCGAAACCGAATTCGGAGTCACCGCCGCCGCCCCCGTGGCCGTTGCCGCTTCCGCGGTTGAAGAAGAAGAAGCCGCTCCCAAAGGACCAGTCGACGTCAGCCTGTTCCTGAAAGCCGTCGGCCAATCCAAAGTCGCCGTCATCAAGGCGGTCCAAGCGATCACCGGTCTCGGCCTCATGGATGCCAAGAAGCTCGTTGACGGCGCCCCTGTCGCCATCAAGGAAAAGATCTCCCCGGTCGAAGCCGAAGAACACAAGAAAGCTCTCGTCGCCGCCGGAGCCGAAGTTGAAATTAAATAACCAAGCCTAACCCCAACCAATACCAAAACCTGTCTCACGGCGGGTTTTTGGGCTTTTATGAGGAGGTGCTCAATTCTGTCGCATTACTTCGAAAATGACCAGAATCTCACGAGTCAACCGCGCGCCCTCGAGGCGAGTTTCGCCGGGCGCGCGTATACCTTCCTCGCCGACCGGGGCGTTTTCTCGGCCCGCCGCATCGATGACGGGACCCGGATCCTGACCGAAGCCCTCTTGGGTGAAGATTTGGGGACCGACTTGCTCGATCTTGGCTGTGGCTACGGACCGATTGGCATCGTCCTGGCCGATCAGTTTCCGGCCCTCAGGGTCACGATGGTCGACGTCAACCGACGGTCGATCGACCTCGCCAAAAAGAACATTGCCACCCGACGCCTTGACGCGCGCGTCATCGCCCTCGTCAGCGACGGTTATGCGGAAGTGCGGGACTGCTACGATACCATCGTCACCAATCCCCCGATCCGGGCCGGCAAAGAAGTCGTCTACCGCTTCTACGCCGAAGCCAAAAACCATCTCAAACCGGGCGGAAAGCTCTATATCGTCATCCGCAAAGCCCAAGGAGCGGCCTCGACAAACGCTTACCTTCAAACCCTATATCGCCACGTCACCCGGATTGCCCGGGCGGCCGGCTACCACGTCTACCAGGCTCACGATTAATGCAAATACCAAGGAGCGTCTTTATGGAAAAAAGCAAAAAAGAATTCAAATTACTCGGCAATTCCCGTCGCGATTACAGCAAAATTAGCGGCACTCTGCCTTTGCCCAATTTGGTCGAAGTACAGACCGAATCGTACAAATGGCTGATCGAAGCCGGCCTCGACGAAGCCCTGAAAGACGTTTTCCCAATCACGAACTATGCCGACAACCTCGAACTCCAGTATTTAAAATTCCGGTTCGACGAACCGACTTATACCTACCTTGAATGCAAAGAGCGCGACATGACCTACAGTGCCCCTTTGCGCGTCACCTTGAGATTGATCTTCAAAGAGACTTCCGTCATCAACGACGCCGAAGTCTTCTTGGGCGATTTCCCGATGATGACCGAAAGTGGCACCTTCATCATCAACGGCGTCGAAAAAGTCATCGTCTCGCAGATCCGCCGCTCGCCGGGAGCCTACCTTTCGGAAACGATGGACAAGACCGGCAAACTGCTCTACAAAGCCGACCTCATCCCGATGCGGGGCACGTGGCTTGAATTCGAAAGCGACATCAAAGACGTCCTCACGGTCCGAATCGACCGGCAACGGAAAATGTACGCGACCATCTTCCTGAAAGCCATCGGCCTCGAAGACCCGCAGCAAATCCTCGATCTCTTTGGCGATCGCGAAGCCCTTCGCAACACCTTGGAGAAAGACGCCGACACCAAGTCGATCACCGACGGACTCGTCCAAATCTTCAGCAAGATGAAGCCGGGCGAACCGCGGACCCCTGAAGGCATCGTCAATTTCATTTACCAAAAATTCTTCGATCCGAAACGCTACAACCTCGGCGTGGCCGGACGTTACAAATACGCCAAGAAACTCGGTGTTTATAGCCGCTTGGTCGGGATGATCCTGGCCGAGGACCTCGTCGGCACCAACAAGAAGATTCGCGTTAAGAAAAACACCTTGATGACCAAGGAGCTGGTCGACGAACTCCGCTCCGAGCGCTTCTTCGAAAAAGGCGCCCACGAAGTTTCGCTCCCGATTTTCGCCCGTTTGGATCCCCATGACAAGGTCAATATCGTCCACGTCTACAACAACGAGAAAAAAGAAATCGTCTCGCCGATCGTCGGCACCGATTTGAACTTAACCATGAACACGGTCACGATTCCGGACATGATCGCCACCTTCTCGAGTTTCATGAACCTGATGGACGGCTTCGGCCAAAAAGACGACATCGACCATTTGGGCAACCGCCGCATCCACAGCGTCGGCGAACTGATCCAAAACCGCTTCCGGGTCGGCCTTTCGAAGATGGGCAAATCCATCCGCGAGAAGATGTCGATTTCCGACATCACCAACGTGACCCCGCAAAGCCTCGTCAACATCAAGCCGCTCACTTCCCAAATCAAAGAATTCTTCTCGACCGACCCGCTCTCCCAGTTCATGGATCAAACCAACCCGCTGGCCGAGCTCACCAACAAGCGCCGCATTTCGGCCCTCGGTTCCGGCGGCATCAAGCGCGACCGGGCCAGCTTCGACGTGCGCGACGTCCATTATTCGCACTATGGCCGCATCTGTCCGATCGAGACCCCTGAAGGCCAAAACATCGGGTTGATCACCAACTTGGCCACCTACGCCAAAGTCAACAATTACGGTTTCATTGAAACGCCTTACCGGCGCGTCGACAAGCAAAAAGGCCGCGTCCTCGACGAAACCGTCTACCTCTCGGCCGAACAAGAACGGCCCTTCATCATCGCCCAAGCGACCGACCGCATCGACGCCGAGGGATATTTCCTCGACGATACGGTCATCGCCCGCGCCGACGGCGACAACATCATGGCCGACGTCCATGAAGTCGATTATATCGACGTCTCCCCGAAACAAGTCGTTTCGGTGGCTTCGGCTTGCATCCCCTTCCTGGAAAACGACGATACGACCCGGGCTTTGATGGGCGCCAACATGCAGCGGCAAGCCTTGCCGTTACTCCGTCCTTCGGCGCCGTTCGTCGGCACCGGGATCGAATCGACCATCGCCCGCGACTCCGGCCTCGCCGTCGTCGCCCAGGCCCCGGGAACCGTCAGCTACGTCGACTCGCGCCAAGTCGTGGTCGATGAAGAAAAAGGCCCCCACATTTACCGGCTCCAAAAATTCAACCGTTCGAACCAAGGCACCTGCATCAACCAGGTGGCCATCGTCAAACCGGGCGCCCACGTCGAAAAGGGCACCATCATCGCCGACGGGCCGGCCATGAGCCAAGGCGAATTGGCTTTGGGCCAAAACGTCACCATCGCCTTCATGACCTGGAACGGCTATAACTATGAAGACGCCGTCATCATGTCGGAACGGCTCGTCAAAGAAGACGTCTATACCTCAATCCACATCGAGGAACATACCCTTGAATGCCGGGCGACCAAGCTTGGCAACGAGGAAATCACCCGCGACGTCCCCAACATCAACGAGGACGCCAAAGCCTTCCTCGACGACCGCGGCATCATCGTGCCCGGGGCCGAAGTCAAGGAAAACGACATCCTGGTCGGCAAAGTGACCCCTAAGGGTCAAACCGAACCGACGGCCGAGGAAAAACTCTTGCGGGCCATCTTCTCCGAGAAGACCAAGGAAGGCAAGGATTCGTCCTTGCGGGTTCCTCATGGCGGCGCCGGCATCGTGCTCGACGTCAAGGTGTTTTCGCGCAAGAAGGGCGACGAGCTGCCGCCCGGCGTCAATGAAGTCGTCCGCGTCTACATCGTCCAAAAACGCAAAATCTCCGAAGGCGACAAGATGTCCGGCCGCCACGGCAACAAAGGCGTCATTTCCCGGATTCTTCCGGTCGAAGACATGCCCTTTTTGCCAGACGGCACCCCGATTGACATCATGCTCAACCCACTGGGCGTCCCCAGCCGGATGAACATCGGCCAAATCCTTGAAATCCACCTCGGCATGGCCGCCAAAAAACTCGGTCTCAAAATCGCCACCCCGGTTTTCGACGGCATCTCCAACGACGAGATCCTCGACCTCATGAAACAAGCCGGCGTCCCCGAGGACGGCAAGACCATCCTCCACGACGGGCGCACCGGCGAAGCCTTCGACGAACGCATTTCGGTCGGGGTTATGTACATGATCAAACTCGTGCACATGGTCGACGACAAACTGCACGCCCGGGCGACGGGACCTTATTCACTCGTGACCCAACAGCCGCTCGGCGGCAAAGCCCAAAACGGCGGACAGCGTTTCGGCGAAATGGAAGTCTGGGCCCTCGAAGCCTATGGGGCCGCCCATACGCTGCAAGAAATTTTGACAATCAAATCCGATGACCGCGTCGGCCGCCGGAAAACCTATGAAGCCATCATCAAGGGCCGCGACATCCCGCGTCCCGGCATTCCCGAGTCGTTCAAGGTCTTGACCAAGGAACTCCAATCCCTGGCCATCGACGTTCGTATGTACGATCAAAACAACCAGGAAATCGATATGGAAGCCCTGGCCAAGGAAGCCTTGGCCGAGGAACGCAAGATCAATTCCTCGATTCGCGCCATGACGAGCGAAACCGTCGTCGATTTGAACGAAAACGCCGTCGTTGACGACAGCTACGAAGATTAACGAGGAGGCCATTACATGTTTGACATCAATCGCATCAGCAAAATCCGGGTCGGGCTCGCCTCGCCGGAATCGATCCGCAGTTGGTCCCACGGCGAAGTCTTAAAGCCGGAAACGATCAACTACCGGAGCCAAAAGCCCGAAATGCAAGGCCTTTTCTGTGAAAAGATCTTCGGTCCGAGCAAAGACTACGAATGCCACTGCGGCAAATACAAGAAACAACGTTACGCCGGCGTCGTCTGCGAAAAGTGCGGCGTCGAAGTAATGACCAAGGACGTCCGCCGCGAGCGGATGGGCCATATCGAACTGGCGACCCCGTGCGCCCATATTTGGTATGTCAAGGGGATTCCTTCCCGGATCGCCCTCGTCCTCGACATCAACGCCAAGCAACTCGAGGAAATCGTCTATTTGGCCGGATCGACCCTCATCTGTTTGAATCCCGGCTCCTCGAAGATTTTGCGCTACCGCCAAGTGATTGACGAAAAAACCGGACGCGTCGACTTTGTCGCCGTGATCAAGGAGTTCGCCGAAAGCCTCGCCGGCACCTACGAAGGGGCCCGGGCCCAAGAATTCATCGACAAGCTCGAAAACCGGGCCGAGCCGATCAACTTCGAAGTGGTGACCGATTTCATCAACAAACACACCGGCGCCGAATTCGGCGAAGGGGCCGAGGCCATCAAGCGCCTTCTGAAGGAAGTCGACCTCGACCGCGAGGCCGAGACGATCGACAAGGAATTGAAGGAATGCACGACCCAGCGCCGCGTCAAATTGACCAAGCGCCTCGAAATCATCGAATCGTTCCGGCAATCGGGCAACCGTCCCGAATGGATGGTCCTCGACGTTTTGCCGGTCATCCCCCCGGATCTCCGCCCGATGCTGCAACTCGACGGCGGACGTTTCGCCACCAGCGACTTGAACGACCTTTACCGGCGATTAATCGCCCGGAACCGCCGTTTAAAGAATTTAATCAACATCAAAGCCCCGACCACGATGCTCCGCAACGAAAAGCGGATGCTGCAGGAAGCGGTCGACGCCCTGATCGACAACGGGCGGCGCGGCAAGCCGGTCTTATCCTCCGGTGGCAGCGGACGCGAGCTCAAATCGCTCAGCAGCGCCCTCAAGGGCAAGCAGGGCCGGTTCCGGCAGAACCTCCTCGGCAAACGGGTCGACTACTCGGGCCGTTCGGTCATCGCCGTCGGTCCCGACCTCAAGATGTACGAATGCGGGCTCCCGCGGGAAATGGCCATCCAGCTCCTCCGGCCCTTCATCGCCGGCCTTTTGATCGAACGCGGTTTTGCCACCTCCCACAAACAAGCCGACAAAAAAGTCGACAATTACGAGGAAATCGTCTTTGACATCCTCGAAGAAATCATCTCCAAGCACCCGGTCCTTCTGAACCGGGCCCCGACCCTGCACCGGCTCGGCATCCAAGCCTTCCAGCCGAAGCTGGTCGAAGGAAGGGCCATCCGGCTCCATCCGCTCGTCTGCTCCGGCTTCAACGCCGACTTTGACGGCGACCAGATGGCCGTCCACGTCCCGCTCTCCAAAGCCGCTCAAGAAGAAGCCCTCAACTTGATGCTGGCCAGCAATAACATCCTCGGCCCGAAAGACGGGCTTCCGATTGCCACCCCGTCGCAAGACATGGTCATCGGCAACTTCTATTTGACCTTGGAGCAAACCAAGGACGATTTCCTGCGCAAGGCCAAAACCTCGCGGGAACACGGCGACGAGGAACAAGCCGTCGCCTACGAGCTCTACGCCACCTGCGAAGGCAAAGTCTTCCGCAACGTCGACGAAGTGCTATTGGCCTTCACCACCAAGCAAGTCCACCTCCACAACCGGATCGCCCTCCCGGGCAAATCGCTCCGCAAGGAGGGATTCACCCCGGCCATGAACGACGGCTATTTGCTTACGAGCGTCGGCAAAGTCTTCTTCAATCAGATTTTCCCGGCCGATTTCCCCTATCTCAACAATAAGAATTCCTTGAATTTGAAGGGCGATTTGCCTGAGTATTTCGTGGCCAAGGGCACCAACATCCCCGAAGAGCTGGCCCGTCGGCGCGTCTTGACGCCCTATGGAAGCAAAGACCTTTCCGAAATCATCAACGAAGTGTTCCACCGCTACGGGACCACCAAGACCTCGGCCATCCTCGACAAGATGAAAGACCAAGGCTTCCGCTATGCGACCCAATCGGGTCTGACCGTGGCCTTGAGCGACATTTTGGTCCTCGAACACAAAAAAGACATCATCCAAAGCGGCGACGATCGCGTCAATGAAATTCAGACTCAATTCGAGGACGGGTTGTTGACCGACGAAGAACGCTACCAAAAAGTGGTCACCGTCTGGAAAGACGACATCCAAGCCAAAATCAAGGACGCCGTCGTCAAAATGATGCAGAACACCAACGACAACCCCTTGAACATCATCTTCAATTCCGGGGCGCGCGGCAAAGCCAGCAACTTCCAACAGCTGATCGGCTACCGCGGTCTCATGAGCAAGCCGAGCGGACGGTTCATCGAACTGCCGATCCGGTCTTCGTTCCGCGAAGGCCTCTCGATTGCCGAATTCTTCATCGCCACCCACGGTGCCCGCAAAGTCGGGGCCGACACCGCCCTGAAGACGGCCGACTCCGGCTACCTGACCCGAAAACTCGTCGACGTCGCCCAAGACGTCATCATTCGCGAGGAAGACTGCCATACCGATCGCGGGAGCAACGTCTTCACGATCATGGACTCCTCGCGCCAAGCCGTCATCACCCCCTTGTTCAACCGTCTGGTCGGACGCTACACCCTCAATCCCGTCTTTGATCCAAAGACCGGCGAGATAATCGTCCCGGCCGAGCATTTGATGGATGAGCAAGACGCCAAGCGCATCGTTGAAGCCGGAGTCACCGACGTCATGATCCGCTCGGTCTTCGGCTGCGAATGCCACGACGGCATCTGCCAGAAATGCTACGGCCGCAACTTGGCGACCGGCCGGCTCGTCGAAGTCGGCGAAGCCGTCGGCATCATCGCCGCCCAATCGATCGGCGAACCGGGCACCCAGCTGACGATGCGGACCTTCCACGAAGGCGGCGTCGCCGGACGCAACATCACCGACGGTCTCCCGCGAGTCCAGGAAATTTTCGAAGCCCGGACACCGAAGGGCGAAGCCGTCATCAGCGGCATTTATGGCAAAGTCGTCTCCATCGACGAAAACAACGGCCGCTTCACCATCCGCGTCGCTTCCGAAAAGGAAACCCGCGATTACGCCACCGTGTTCGGAGCCCGGCTCCGGGTCGCCGTCGGCGAAGAAGTGCACCCGGGTCAAAAGATCTCCGAGGGCGCCATCTACCCGAAGGATTTGCTGAAGTACGCCGACGTCAACGCCGTGCAGAAATACATCATCAAAGAAGTCCAAAAAGTCTATCAAGGCAACGGCGCCAACATCGCCGACAAGCATATCGAAGTCATCGTGCGCCAGATGCTCCGCAAACTAGTGGTCATCGACGCCGGAGACACCGATTTGATCCCGGGCACCCGGGTCGACATCAACGTCTTCACCGACAAAAACGCCGAAGTCCTGGCCCTGGGCAAAGTCCCGGCCGTGGCCGTCCCGCGTTTGCTTGGCATCGCCAAGTCGGCCCTTGAGACCGAATCGTTCCTCTCGGCCGCTTCCTTCCAGGAAACGACCCGCGTCCTGACCGACGCCGCCATCAAAGGCAAGACCGACGTCCTCCACGGTTTGAAGGAAAACGTCATCACCGGGAAAATGATCCCGGCCGGACGCGGACTTATGTCCGACGAAGAACGCCAGGAATTGACTGCCGATTTCTCGGTCGACGAGTTCATGCACAATATTCGCAACAACTACCGCGAAGCCCACGACCAGTGGATGGACCAGTTCGACAATGCCTTGTCGCTTGACGAATAGCCGATGAACCAAAGCGTGGGAGACCACGCTTTTTTTAAAAGTCCAATCCTTAATTGTTGTATCATTAAACTATGACCGAAACCCGAACGAAAACCCGCGTCCCGCAGGGATGGGCCAACGGCTGGCGCCAATGGCTGGCCGTTTTCGGATGGTCGCTCGTCGTCGCCGTGGGGGCCAACGTCGGCCTCTCTTCGATTTGGCTTTCGATCGGCCTGGCCGGGCTCGTCGTCTTGATCATGGGCGGTCGCCGCTTCCCGCTTTGGGCCGCGCCTTCGTTTGTCTTTTTAGCCGGGCTCGTCATCTACGGGCGCTCGCTCGAAACGCTCGAAATCGGGACCCCGGCTTGGAATTTCCGCCTCGGCGGCCTCCTAGTTTCCCTATGGATCAGCGGGCTTTTGTACATCCTTTTGGCGACGTTGGCGCGCTACATCGGCGTCCGGCGGATGCGCCGCGTCTTTTCGCCGGCCTTCAGCGGGGCCTTGATGGTCCTGTTGGCCTTGTCGCTCTTGCCGCGGATTTTTAGCTTTGCCTACTATGAGCCGCTCCTGGCATCGGGCGGCCCGGCTTATAAATACGTCCTGGTGGCCGTCGCCGCCTTCGTGGGCTATTTCATCACCACTTCCTTAAGCAAAAAAGTCGGGCAGCAACCGGCTAGTGCAATACTGATCGGCCTGGCCGGTGGCGTCGCCATGGGGTTACTGCTCGACGCCGTCGAGCTCCTGTGGATATCGAAATCGCTCGACGAAACGCTGATGATTGGATTCATGAACGCCTCGTTCTTCGCCGAGACGGCCCCGACCCCGCTCCATAACCTTGAAGCCTACTTCGGCTTTTGGCAGTATCTCCACTTCGATTGGGAAAGCCTGCTTCTATTCGTGCCGCTCGTTTTGGTGACCGTGTCCGAGCACATGGCCTCGCTCACCCGTTACGCTTTGGCGGCCCCCAACCCGGAAGAGAGCCCTCACGCCGACAAGACCATCCTAATCGAAGGGGTGGCCGTTTTAGTCGGGGGGATGGTATCCGGGGTCCCGCTCACTTTCAACGAGGACACGGTCGCCATCGGGACCCGGCTCCCGAAAGCCCGACCGCTCGTATTGGTCCTTCTAGCGCTATTCACCATCGGTCTCAGTGCTTATCTGCCGATTGCCCGGGCGTTCGACTTGATCCCGCTTCCGGCCGTCGGCGGGGTGCTCGTGGCTTGGGCCGGTTATCAAGCCGTGCGCGGATTCGGGCGGGTGACCGAACGGATCCACGACGATCTCCACCCCCAGGCGACGGCTTTGGCCATGGTCGTGCTCGGGGCCGGCATCTTGATGACGACGATGGAATTCATCTCCGACTTCCTCGGCAATACCTCTTTGCGAATCATGATCGGGACCACCCCGATTCCGAGTTATTTGATCATCATCCTGTTGGCGTTCGTTTTGAATCTCCTTTTCCCCCGTTTGGTCGAATGAACATGAAGAAGAACCTTTTTTATGTCATGGCGATGGTCGTTATATCGGGCTGCGCTTCGGTTTCGGAGCCGGTTTCGAGCGAAACGACGAGCCTCCCGGACGTCATGACTCCGACCGCGTATCGACTTGATTACCAAACCCTACGACGCGCCCAGGGTTATGCCTCGGCGACGCCGGCGACCGGGAACGTCCCGATTTTGGTCATCCCGGTGACTTTTTCCGATTATCCGTGCCGCGTCTTGACCGGCGGGTGCGCCGGGGTGCGTTCCGACATCGAAGCGGCCTTCTTCGGGGAACCCGCCGAAACCGGCTGGCATTCGGTCAGCTCGTTCTACGGCTTATCGAGCTACGGGCAACTCGAATTCGAAGGCGAAGTCAGCGAGTGGTACGAGGCCGAAGTCCCGGCCATGAGCCTCTTGCTCCGGAACGAACACTCGGTCGCCGCGGAAATCATGCGCCCGGCCGTGACTTGGTACCGCGAGCATCACCTTGACGACATGACCCGTTTTGATGGCGACGGCGACGGCTATATCGACGCCTTGTACTTCGTTTATTCGGTCCCGGCCCACGACCACGATGAAGTTTTCCTCGACGAGGAACGGGTGTTTTGGGCCTACACGAGCTTCGATAACGCCGGCGTGGCCGACGTCAACCGGCCCGGGGTCTACCATTACGGGTGGTCCAGCTACGACTTCATGTACAAAGACGGCTATTACGACCGCGACGAGCAAGGCCGCTTGCTCCGCGATGAGAATGACGAACTGGTCTTTCATCCCTGGACCGACGAATACGGGAAACTCCTGATTGACGCCCACACCTACATCCATGAAATCGGCCATTTTCTCGGTTTGGTCGATTATTATTCCTACGACGCCGATCGCGGCGACTGGGGTCCGTGCGGGGCCCTCGACATGATGGATTATAACGTCGGCGACCACGGGGCTTTTTCCAAAGCCCTCCTGGGTTGGCTACAGCCCAAGGTCATCAACGGCGAAGCGACTTTCAGCCTCGCCCCGTCGGTGGCCGAGCCCGAGGCGGCCATCGTCCCGATCCATTACGACGAGCGGCTGCTCGACGAGTATCTGCTCATCGAATACTATCGCCCTGATTCTTTGAATCAAAAGGACGCGGCCCAACCATTCGCCGGCTATTACCCGCGCCAGTTCAGCCAAGCCGGAATCAAGCTTTACCACATCGACGCCCGGCCCGGCCGCTTCGTCCAACGCGCTGGTCAGTGGCGTTTCCAAGACTACGTCGACCGGGTGGAAAACCGGACTGCGAGTGTCTATTACGGACTGGCCAACAGCAACAGCGCCGGCCGGAGCGGGGTCCCCTACCACAAATTGATCCAGCTGTTGGAGCCAAACGGACGGAATTCCCTCAAGCACGGCTACGTGGCCACGAACGGGTCCTTATTCGAAGCCGGGGAGGCCTTCGACGAGGGCAACTATCCGAATTTTTCCTTCAATGATGGGGACTTGTTCCCATACACGATAACCATCGATGCGGTTGACGGTCACGAGGCGACGATCACCGTCGCCCTCCGGGAGGCTCATTCATGAAGAAGCGCCTCTACGCCCGGATGGCCATCACCCTGGGGGCCGTCGCCGCCTTGTCGGGCTGCGCGCTTGGCTCGGTCGCCTTTTTGCCGTATGGTTTCGCGCCGATCGCCTTTGAGCAATCGGGAGTCGTCCAGGAAAACTACTATCGGCCGGAGGCTTACTCCGACGATTACAATTCGATGCTAAGAACCCATCCCGTCGCCAGCCAGCGCCGGGTGCCGATGTCAAGCCGCGGAGCCCAGAAAGTGCTGGTGATCCCGGTCGATTTCGCCGATTACCGGGCCGATCGCCTCGACGAGGGGGAAACCGCCAGCCGATTGATCATTCAAAACGCCTTTTTCGGCCGCCCGGAGACGACCCAGTGGGAATCGGTGGCCAGTTTTTACCACAAATCGAGTTACGGCCAACTGGAACTATCCGGACGTGTCAGCCAATGGTATTCGAGCCCGGAATCGGTCGCCGATTTAATCAGTTCCGGGAGCAAGACCGTGGCGACCGAGCGCATCTTGAAAGCGGCGGTCACTTGGTATAAGGGAAACTACTCCGACGCCGGCGATTACGACCAAGACGGCGACGGCTACCTCGATTCCGTCTTCCTCGTTTACGCCGCCCCCTACCGCAACAACGAGTCGGTTTTCTGGGCCTTTACCTCGTTTGACACCGGGCTCGACGGGGCCAATTACCTCGGCAATCCGATCGGAAACGCCTACGTGTGGGCCAGCTATCATTTTTTGAACGTCTACCGCCAAAAAGGCGATCCCCATACCTTCATCCATGAATTCGGGCATTTGCTGGGACTGACCGATTATTACAATACTTCGGCACTTCCAAGCACCTTCCCCGATTTCTCGCCGAGCGATTCCATCTACAAACGCTACCAATACACCTACGGCCCGACTGGAAAAGTCGACATGATGGACTATTCGATCGGCGACCATACCGTCTTGAGCAAGATGCTCCTCGATTGGGTGCGGCCCTACGTGGTGACCGGACCCGGGAAAATCGACATTGCCCCCCTAGTTTCCTCCGGGGAGGCGATCATCGTCGCCCCCGACTGGTCCGGCAAGGCTTTCGACGAGTACCTGGCCATCGAATTCTACGCCCCGACCAAACTCAACTACGTCGATTCGGAACGGGCTTATGGTCACGACTCGGCCCACTTAATGGGCCATTTCGGCATCAAGGTGTACCACGTCGACGCCCGGGCCAGTTATCACCGGAGCGCCGGGGACGCCTTCATCGCCTACGAAGACCAAGGTCCGGAACTCGACCTCCCGAGCGACGTTTTCGCCTCGGGAGCCTATTATCGGCAAGTGGCCCATACGAACACCTACGCGACCACCGTCAACGAAAACCTCATCTACCGCCTGCTTGAAAAAGGCGGCTCGACGACCTTCTTGACCGGGTCGATGGCCACCAACGACATCTTATTGAATGAAGGCGACTCCTTTGGAATCGGATCATATCAAACTTTCACTTTCAATGACGGGACCCCGCTTCCGTGGGCGTTTACCGTCGAAGCGCTGGACCGCTACGAGGCGACGCTTTCCTTCGTGGCGATTTGACAAATTTTTATTGCAAACGGTTTTGACGGTCGCTATACTTACTAAGGACCAAAAATCTCCATCTGGTGACCGGCGACGGTCATTTTAAAAAGACGGAGGTTGATACACCGGGTATTGTGTACCGTAATGCACAAAGAATCTAAGGAGTGAATTTATGCCCACCATCAATCAGTTAGTCCGCTCGGGACGCACCAAATCCGAATTCAAGACGAAGTCGCCGGCGCTTGGAAAGCGCTGGAACTCGCTTAAAAAACGCTCCAGCAGCCAGAACTCGGCCCAGAAGCGCGGCGTCTGCACCCGGGTCGGCACCATGACCCCGAAAAAACCGAACTCGGCCCTTCGGAAATACGCCCGTGTCCGTTTGTCGAACGGATACGAAGTCACCGCCTACATCGGCGGGGAAGGCCACAACCTGCAAGAACACTCGACCGTCATCATCCGCGGCGGCCGCGTCAAGGATTTGCCGGGCGTCCGCTACCACATCATCCGCGGAACGCTCGACTGCGCCGGCATTGAAAAACGGCGTCAAGGTCGCAGCCAATACGGCACCAAGAAGCCAAAAGGCAACGAATAACCAAAGGAGACCAACACCATGCCACGCAAAGGACAAGTCAGCAAGCGCGACGTTTTACCCGATCCGCTTTACAATTCGAAACTGGTCACCCGCTTAATCAACAAGATCATGCTTGGTGGTAAACGGGGCACCGCCCAAACGATTCTTTACACCGCCTTCCGGAAGATCGAAGAGAAATCCGGCACCCCGGCCATGGACGTTTTCGCCACGGCGATCAACAACATCATGCCCGAAGTCGAGCTTAAAGGCCGCCGCGTCGGCGCCTCGAACCTCCAAGTCCCGGTCGAAGTCAGCGCCGAACGCAAGATCACGCTCGGACTCCGGTGGCTCGTCAGCTACGCCCGCCTTCGCAACGAGAAGACGATGGAAGACAAACTCGCCAATGAAATCATCGACGCCGCCAACAAGACCGGCGCCTCCGTCAAAAAACGGGAAGACACCCACAAGATGGCCGAAGCCAACAAGGCTTATGCCCATTACCGGTGGTAGAAGCGATCCTTTATGCCTCGCGATTATGATCTAGCCCATACAAGAAACATTGGCGTCATGGCCCACATCGACGCCGGCAAGACGACGACGACCGAACGGATCCTCTACTATACCGGCAGGATTTACAAGACGGGCGAAGTCCATGAAGGCACGGCGACGATGGATTGGATGATCCAAGAACAGGAACGCGGCATCACGATTACCAGTGCGGCCACGACCGCTTTTTGGAATGGCCACCGCATCAACATCATCGACACGCCCGGGCACGTCGACTTCACGGTCGAAGTCGAACGCTCCTTGCGGGTCCTCGACGGGGCGATTACCGTCCTCGACGGGAAAAACGGCGTCGAACCACAGACGGAAACCGTCTGGCGCCAAGGGAGCAAATACGGCGTCCCGCGCATCGTTTTCGTCAATAAACTCGACGCGATCGGGGCCGATTTCGACATGTGCGTGGAGACGCTCCATTCGCGCCTGGCGGCCAATGCCGCCCCGGTGCAATACCCGGTCGGGGCCGAAAGCCATTTCAACGGCATCATCGACATCATCGGCCAAGTCCAATACAACTACAGCGCCAACCGCGACGAACGGCCGCAGCCAAACCCGATCGACCCCGCTTATCGCGAGAAGATCGCCGCCCTGCGCCAAAGCCTGATTGAAAACATCGCCCATTACGACGACGAATTCATGCTGAAAGTGCTCGAAGGCGAGGAGCCGACCGTCGCCGAAATCAAAGCCGTGATTCGCAAAGCCGTCTTGACGGGGGAATTCTTCCCGGTCCTGTGCGGTTCCGCTTATAAGAACAAAGGCGTGCAGCTGCTTTTGGATGCCGTCATCGATTATCTCCCGAGCCCGAACGAGATTCCCCACGCCAAAGCGACCAAACCCGACGGGACCGTCATTGATGTGATTCCAAGCGATGATGCCCCAATGGCCGCCTTGGCCTTCAAAATCGCCGCCGACCCCTTCATTGGGCGCCTAGCTTATGTCCGCATCTATACCGGGACCCTGAAATCGGGTTCCTATGTCATGAATACGACTAAAGGCGTCAAAGAACGGATCGGACGCCTGGTCTTGATGCACGCCAACCACCGTCAGGAAGTCGACGAGCTCCATGCCGGCGACATCGGCGCCGTCGTCGGTTTCAAATCGACGACCACCGGCGATACCATCGCCGACGAAAAGAATCAGATTCTGCTTGAAAAAATGGAATTCCCGACCCCGGTCATCGAACAGGCGGTCGAACCGAAAACCAAAAACGACCAAGAGAAGATGGCCGTCG
Source organism: Bacilli bacterium (assembly GCA_041652475.1). Lineage (GTDB taxonomy): Bacteria > Bacillota_I > Bacilli_A > RFN20 > CAG-826 > UBA6120. The sequence continues at coordinate 30,732 of JBAZHG010000001.1, read as the reverse complement.
CCTTGATGAAGCTGGCCGAAGAAGACCCGACCTTCAAGGTCCATACCAATCCCGAAACCGGCCAGACGATCATCGCCGGCGTCGGCGAGCTGCACCTCGACATCATCGTCGACCGGATGCGGCGCGAATACAACGTCCAAGTCAACGTCGGCGCCCCGCAGGTCGGCTATCGCGAAACGATCAAAGCCAGCGGCGAGTGCGAAGGCAAATACATCCGCCAAAGCGGCGGCCGCGGCCAGTACGGCCACGTCTGGCTCCGCTTCGAACCGAACCCGAACCATGGTTTCGAATTCGTCGACGCTATCGTCGGCGGCGTCGTCCCGCGCGAATACATCAAACCGACGATGGAAGGCCTCAAGGAAGCGCTCGAGCGCGGTTTGGTGGCCGGTTATCCGGTCATCGACGTCAAAGCGACCCTCTTCGACGGCAGCTACCACGAAGTCGACTCCTCGGAAGCGGCTTACCGCATCGCGGCGAGCCTCGCCCTTCGGGAAGCGGCCCGCAAATGCGACCCGACCATCCTCGAGCCGATCATGAAAATCGAAGTGACGGTCCCCGACCAATATTACGGCGACGTCATCGGCGATTTGTCGCGCCGCCGCGGCCAAATGACCGGCGAATCGCAACGTGGCAACGCCAAGGTGATTGACGCCGACGTGCCCCTTTCGGAAATGTTCGGCTACGTGACCGACTTGCGTTCGATTACCCAAGGACGCGGCAACTACACGATGCAGTTTGGGTACTACGGCGAGGCCCCCCGATACGTCGCCGACGAGATCATCAAGAAATCGGGAGCCACAAATCGGTAGTTAGTCAATACTTGTATTGATTTAAAACTATATTTGCTATAATATGAACGTTGAATCAACAGGAGGAAAATTCTAAAATGGCAAAAGAAAAATTTGATCGAAGCAAGGTTCATGTCAATATTGGTACCATTGGTCACGTTGACCACGGCAAAACGACTTTGACCGCGGCGATCACCAAGGTTTTGGCCAAAACCGTCGGCGGGACCATCGTCAAAGCATACGACGAAATCGACGCGTCTCCCGAAGAAAAGGCTCGCGGTATTACGATCAATACCAGTCACATCGAGTATCAAACCGCCACCCGGCACTACGCCCACGTCGACTGCCCTGGGCACGCCGACTACGTCAAGAACATGATTACCGGCGCCGCGCAGATGGATGGCGCCATCCTGGTCGTCGCCGCCAATGACGGCGTCATGGCCCAAACTCGCGAACACATCCTATTGGCGCGCCAAGTCGGCGTTCCCTACATCGTCGTCTTCTTGAACAAAGTCGACGCCGTCGATGACCCCGAATTGGTGGACATCGTCGAAATGGACATCCGCGAAACGCTGTCCAAATTCAACTTCCCGGGCGATGACATCCCGGTCATCCGCGGTTCCGCCCGCGATGCCCTCGAAGGCAAACCCGGCGCTGAAAAGTGCATCATCGAATTGATGGAAGCCGTCGACAGCTACGTCCCGAACCCGGTTCGCGACAACGATAAACCGTTGTTGCTTGCCATCGAAGACGTCTTGACGATCACCGGACGCGGCACCGTCGTCACCGGCCGTGTCGAACGCGGCATGCTGAAGCTCAACGAAGAAGTCGAAATCATCGGCATCAAGCCGACCATCAAATCGATCGTCACCGGCATCGAAATGTTCCGCAAACTCTTGGACTTCGCCCAATCGGGCGACAACGTCGGCGTCTTGCTCCGCGGCGTCAACCGCGAACAAGTCGAACGCGGCCAAGTCCTGGCCAAGCCCGGCTCGGTCACCCCGCACACCAAGTTCACGGCGACCGTTTACGTCTTGACCAAGGAAGAAGGCGGACGCCATACCTCGTTCTTGAGCAACTATCGTCCCCAATTCTACTTCCGGACCACCGACATCACCGGCGTCATCACCCTTCCCGACAACGTGAAGATGGTCATGCCGGGCGACCAAGTCACTTTCACCGTCGAATTGATTCACCCGATCGCGGTTGAAAAGGGCACCAAGTTCTCGATTCGCGAAGGCGGCCGCACCGTCGGCGCCGGCACCGTCATCGAAATCTTGAAGTAAACGTCCTCCCGTCTTGAGAAGGCCTAGTTAACTAGGCCTTTTTTATTGCGAATAATATCTTTTGATTGCTTTTAAAAGCGCTCTCATTAATAATATTAATTGGTTTATAAATAATATTTATATGAACATTGCACCAGCCAACTTGGCCAAACGCTCGGGCGCCGCGATCCTGGATTTTTTATTGGCGGTCCTCGTGTGGCTGGCCCTCATCACCTACGCCGTCAGCCCAATCTACAACCAGGTTTTCGGGACCCGGGCGATCCAAGACGATTACATCGCCATTCAACTAGCGACCCATCTTTACGTAGAGGACACCGAGACCAAGGTCATCACCTATCGTAGCGACGAGGATATCCCCGACGCCGTCTACGCCTACTATTCTGAATTCAAAGTCGGCAAGACCTACGCCGACGAGGCGACCCCGTTCGCCTTCACCAACGAATGGTACAACTCCAACATTTTAAACATCGGGACGAGCGACGCGACGATCACGGTCTATTTCGAATATGATCTTGACGAATTCGAAGTGCCCGACCCCTCGCTCCGCGGGGTTCCCAAGACCGACGCCACCGAAGAGCAACTGGGTACCTTCTACCAAGCCGCATACCAATCGGCCCAACTGGACCTAAACGACTACGGACCTTACGCCGAACTGGCGGCCCAGATCAGTTCCTATTCGCTACAAATATTGGCCATTTCCGGATCGGTGACCGTGCTTATTTTCTATTTGTTGCTGCCGCTTATTTTCAAAAACGGGCAAACCTTGGCCAAGAAACTGTTCAACTTGGGCGTCATCGGCAAGCAGGGCTACAAGTTAAAAGCTTGGCAGCTCCTGGTCCGGTTTTTGATGTTCGCGGCCGAAATCGTCTTGTCGGTTTACACCATCATGGGGGCGTTCTTGATCAGCTACACCTTGATGATTTTCACCAAGGGCAACCGCTCAGCCCATGACTTCGTCGCCCAGACGAGGGTCGTCAATTTGAAGGAATCGCTCATTTTCGCCAACGCCGAGGACGCCGCCGCCTACGAAAAGAAGTTGGCCGCCGAGGAAGCCTATCAATCGGCCAAGCGCCAGGCCTATCAAGACATGACCCCGGCCACGCCAACTCTGGAAACCGAATCGAAGATTCCCAGTGAGGAAAATCCCGAAGACAAATCCGACTCCTAAAAAGCGATTTACGGCCGCGCGTCGATACCTGAGGCGGGCGGTTGTGATAAATTATAATTACCAATGACACTTTCGGAGGAACAAGCATGGAAGTAAAACTGGAAAAGCTATCAAAGGTCTTCGTAGGCAAAAAGGGTGATGAAACCCGCGCCGTCGACAATATGTCGATCACGATCCCGGATGGCAAATTAGTCGGACTGTTAGGTCCTTCGGGCTGCGGCAAATCGACGACGCTTTATCTGATCGCCGGCTTGCACAAACCGACCGAAGGTTCGATCTACTTCGGCGAATCCGAGGTCACCAACGTCCCGCCGGAAAAGCGCGGCATCGGCCTCGTGTTCCAAAATTATGCCCTTTATCCGCACTTCACGGTCCGGGGGAACATCCTTTTCCCGCTTGAAAACGTCCGTGATTATTCCGATCCGGAAACCGGCAAACCGCGTCGCTACACCAAGGCTGAGATGAACGCCATCGCCGAAAGCATGGCCGAACTCGTCGACATCAAGCCCTACCTCGAACGGAAACCGAAACAACTCTCGGGCGGCCAGCAGCAACGGGTGGCCATCGCCCGCGCCTTGGCCAAACGGCCCCGCGTCCTTCTGCTCGACGAACCGCTCAGCAACCTCGACGCCCGGCTCCGGCTTCAAACCCGCGAAGAAATCAAACGGATCCAACGGGAAACCGGCATCACCACCATCTTCGTCACCCATGACCAAGAAGAAGCGATGTCGATTTCCGATTTCATCGTCGTCATGGACAAAGGCATCGTCCAACAAGTCGACGAACCCCAGAGGGTCTATAACGAACCGATCAACCTCTTCGTGGCTAAATTCCTCGGCTCGCCGGCCATCAACATCGTCGACGGCGAACTGAAAGACGGCAAGCTCCTCCTCGACGGCAAGATTTTCGACAAAGGTTACGACGCCAAAGGCGACTTGGCCTTGGACGGACAAGAAGTCCATGGCCTATTGTCCGCCTCGGGCTATACCCTTTCGTTTGAAGACTATTACCTGGCTTTGCATCAAACCCAAACCCGCGACGAAAACGGGACGCCGGTCACGGTGCCCTTCGAGTTGACGATTCCTAACGTCTTGGCCCATGCCCGTGCGAAAGGCTATAAAGACGACGAGAAGAAATTCGTCGCCGCCTTGACCAAGATGAAGGTCGCCTTGAAGAAAAACCGCAAGGTCGTGATCGGGATTCGTCCCGAAGCCTTCAGCATCGAAGAAGCGGCTTCGGCCAAATTCTCCGTCAACGTCGAATTCATCGAACACATCGGACGCGACATCTCCCTGGTCGGGAAAGCCGTCGGCTCGAACGCCAAGATGCGCATCATCATCCCGAGCGAATTGTCCGAAAAAGTATCTCCCGGCATCATGAAATTGGCGGCCAAGCGGTTCTACGTCTTTGAAACCGATGGCGCGAGGATCAAATAATGTTTGAAGGCAAGCGCGACGGTTGGAAGGCATTCATCGCCTTGGCTCCGGCCATGGTGGTTTTGACCCTTTTCATCTTTTTCCCAATCGTCAACACGTTCCTATTGTCCTTCATGGACAACTTTGCTTGGTGGCCCGGCGCCGGGCTGTGGCTATTCGGCAATACCTTTGACGCCTTCCCCTCGTTAGGCAACTACCTCTCGGTGCTCGCCGACCCGATTTTCCTCGACGCGGTCATCAACACGGCCATCCTCGTGGTCGTCAGCGTCCCGCTTACGATCGTGGTCTCGCTCCTTTTGGCGGTCGCCCTCCACAACGTCAAATTCCTCAAAGGTTTGTATCAAACGATTTTCTTCCTGCCCTATGTGACGAACTCGATTGCCCTTGGCATGGTGTTCAACGTCATGTTTTCAAAATACGATAGCGGCCTCATGAACCAGCTTTTGTCCTGGTTCGGGCTTACGGCCCAGAACTGGGTCGGGGCCGACGGGGCCACCAAATTCAACATGGCGGTCGTCCTCGTGACTTCCTCGCTTTGGAACGGCCTCGCCTTCAAGGTCTTGGTCTTCATGGCCGGGCTCGCCAGCATCGACAAGCAATACTATGACGCGGCCCGGATCGACGGATCCTCGAAGGCCCGCATTTTCTCCAAAATCACGGTGCCGCTGCTTTCTCCTCAAATCTTCTACATCACGATTACCTCATTTATTGGGGCCTTCAAGATGTATACTTCGGTCATCTCGATATTCGGAGCCGGCCCCTTCAACTTCGGCGGCAGCGACGGCAACACCTGGATCACCATCGTCGGCTATGTTTACAAAGTGATGCGCACCGACACCGGCAAAGCCGCGGCCGGGAGCATCCTCTTGCTTTTGATCATCTTAGTCATCACCGGCATCCAATTCTTGGCTTCCAAGAAGCGGATCCACTATTAGGAAGGAGGCGAGATTATGGCAATCGACCGCGAATTATACTTTGCCGACGCCAACGCGATGCGTCGTTACAAGGTCGCCCGATTCTTCAGCAATTTCTTGATGTACGGCTTTTTGACCTTGCTGGCGCTCTTCATTTTGATTCCGTTCTATTGGATGATCATCACCTCGCTCAAAAGCAACGCCGTTTTGGAATCCGAACGGATTTCCGGCGTCTTGAATTTCTTTCCGAGCGAGGTCACCTTCGCCAACTTCGTGATCGTGTTCGGGCGCTCGGCCCAAGTCAACTTCGGGCGCTACTATTTGAACACCATCATCGTGGCTTTGGCCACGACCTCCATTTCGGTGGTGACCACCGTCTTGGCGGCGTTCGCCTTTGCCCGCTTGAACTTCAAGGGCAAAGAAGCCCTATTCACGCTTTTGTTGGCCACCATGATGATTCCGGGCGAAATGATGGTCATCACCAACTACCAAACCATTTCCGTCTTTCAATGGCGCGATACCTTCATGGCCTTGATCTTCCCATTCTCGGTCAGCGTGTTCTACACCTTCTACCTGCGCCAGACTTTCCAACAGATTCCCAATGAGCTCTATCTGGCCAGCAAGGTCGACGGCTATGGGGATTTCGCCTACCTCTGGAAAGTGATGATCCCGATCGCCCTGCCTTCGATCGTCACCGTCGTCATCTTGCAGATCATGGGCTCTTGGAACGCCTACATTTGGCCGGCCCTCGTCACCGAAAGCGATTCGATGCAGTTGGTTGCCAACGGCTTGATGAGCATTTTCCAATCGGCCGAGTACTCGCAGTGGAGCAACATCAAACTGGCGGCTTCGGTCGTCGTCACCACGCCGCTGTTGGCTTTCTTCCTCATCTTCAAGAAGTACATCATGCGCGGCGTCTCGCGCAGCGGCATCAAAGGCTAAGTTTGTCAACGCACCCATAGGGTGTATAATAAAAAAAGACAAGAAACAAAGGAGACAATATATGAAGAAACTATTCAAATACGGAATGACCGGCATTGCCGCCGCCGTCGCCGTCGTCTTGGCGGCCGGATGCAGTAACGTCGCCACCTATGAAGTGCAGCTTCCAACCGAAGCCGCGGCTTTGACGGTCGACCAACTCGAAACCAATTATTCGGCTGCATCCCCGCTTGAAATCGACTTTTGGACCGGTTTCGGTGGCGCCGTCACTTCGACGGGCATCCTCCCGGCCATCGAGGCTTTTGAAACCGAATATCCGTTCATCAAGGTGAACCACACCTCCAAGGGCGGCTACGACAACCTGCTCAAAGCCATCAACCTGTCGATTACATCAAACTCCTATCCGCAAGTCGCCGTCGGCTACCCGGATCACTTTGCGAGCTACATCCGCTCCTCGATTCAATATGCCCTCGACCCCTTCCTCGAATCGACCGATCCTGACATCGGGGTCGACGTCGACGATTACGTGGCCGACTACATGATCGAAAACAGGTCCTTCCAATTCAAGGACGAAGAAAAGACCGATCCCTACACCCTCGGCTTGCCGTTTAACAAATCGACGGAAGTCATGGTCGTCAACCAAACCTTCATGGATTGGATCGTCACCAAGGACAACCGGATCGTGATTCCGACCACGTGGGACGAAGTCCGCACCTCCGGCGAGCAAATCCTGGCCGCCATGGGCCGCATTGGCGCCTTTGGCCATAAGATCGACGTCGACGGCAACGTTAACGACAATGCCGGTAAACTCGGACATCCGAGACTTTTATTGGATTTCTCCGCCGTCACCGCCGATGAATTCCGTCCCTTCTCTTACGACTCGACTAGCAACCTTTTCATCACGATGGTGCGCCAATGGGGCGGCCAATACACCAAGATGGGCGAAAACATCACCAAGGGTTATCTCCAATACAACTCCGCCTCGACCCTCGCCATGCTCGATTTCTTCCGCGAACTCCACGCCGACCAGATTTTCGCCATTCCGACTTCCTTCGGCGAATCCAGCTATAACTCGGTCCCGTTCGTCTCGTTGAAATCGGTGATGACCGTTTCCTCTTCGGCCGGCGTTTACAACAACGTCCCGGTCGGCAACGCCTTCAAAGTTTCGATTAATCCAATCGTCGGCAAAGACGCCGATCACAAATACGTCATTTCCCAAGGCACGAACTTGGCCATGTTCAAGAACCGCGATGAAGAGAAAGTCCTGGCTTCTTGGCTCTTTGTCCGTTACCTGACGACGACCGCCAATGCCGAATTCGCCTTGAACACCGGTTATTATCCGGTGACCGAATCCGGCCTTAACAGCACCTTCTACCAAAACTACATCGGCACGACCGGTGACAGCGAATACAACATGAGCAAGATCAACGCCGCCAAGGTCAACGCCGAGGTCTACGGCGCCGCCGCCGCCAATTGGCATAAATTCGTCGACCCCGGCTTCGTCGGGAGTTCCGATATCCGCGAGCAGATCGGCACCATCTTCCCGATGCTTTTCTACGGCAAAGACGGCATCCCGATGACCTCGCAAGAAATCATCGATTACAGTTACACATCATTATCCCGCTACATCGAACCGACCGAATAGTGGAGCGTTTATGAGAGTTCGACAATTTATCATTCCTATATTGGCCTTTCTGGCCACAGTCCTCTCCGGATGCGGTTCTTCCTCGGAACCGGTGTCTTTGACACCGGACGATTTGAACACCGCCGAGACGGACGCCTTGACTTTCGTCGGCGATTACTCGGGCAAGGATTTCTTGACCGACGGAATCGGTCTGGCGACGCTGCGCTCGTCGACCGACGGGGATACGGCCCGCTTCAACGTTGGGAGCACCAACGTCCCGGTGCGCTTCCTCGGCATCAACACCCCGGAATCGACCGGCAAGATCCAACCGTGGGGCAAGGCCGCCAGCGAATTCACCAAGGAAAAGCTGACGACGGCCACCAGCATCATCTTGATCAACGACCGTAATTTGTTTGGGGTCACCGACAGCTCGGGCGGCCGCTATTTGGGTTTTGTCTGGTACCAACCGGCCTTGAACGCCCGCTATCGGCTATTAAACCTCGAGCTCGTCGAGCAGGCCTATACCGAAAACCTTTTGTTCGACCAATCGACCGTATGCGATTACTTTGACGCTTTCTCCCGGGCCGGCGCCCACGCCTCGGCCACCGGAGCCCGCATTTACGGCGAGGACGATCCGACCTTCGACTATACCGACCAAGTCTACGACATCTCGATCCGCTTTGCTCGGGCCGCCTATGGCGAAACGGTGCAACTTCAAGATCGCGAAGGCAATCTCGTCTTTGACGAGAACGAAGATCCGGTCATGATTACCCTTTACGATTCGACCAAGATCCGGGTCCGGGCGATGTTCCTCGGCTCGATCGGCAACAACATGGTGATCCGCGATGTCTACAACCCCGACGAAGACGGCTATTATGCGACGGTTTTCGTCTTCACGCAGTACCGCGGCGTCCCGCTGGCGACCAAAGCCGGCGACATCATCGAATTCTACTGCAAGGCGACGGTATTTGCAGCCACCAATTCATTTCAATTCACCGACCCGGAACTAACCACTTACTCACAAAAGTATCCATTTGTCAAATTAGTGCCCGGGGAAGCGGAGAATTTTTCTGAATTAATCGCCACTTACGGCATCGCCCCGGAAGCGGCGAACGCCGATCCGCTCGATTTCACCGGGCTGGAAGTCGACGACAAGACCGATTTCGCCCCTTATAACGGGTTTTACGTCACCGCCAACGTCACCATCCGCCAAGTCACCTTCGACGAAGAAGACGACCCCAGTTACACCTATGGGGATTACTGGCGCAAAGACGGCAGCGACAACATGACGATTTATGCCCATTTCTTCGGGACCGACATTTCCTTCAATCTCCGGATTGACGGAGGTCTATTCCCGTATGTCGACTACGATTGGTTCGAACTCGGAGCGAGTTATGAAGTCAGCGGTTACATCGCCCAGTTCTACGAAAATTACCAATTACAATTGCTCAATGATGTGGCCATCACCGCTTTGGCCTAGGGAAAGGAGACGATTATATGTATCAAAAGATTAAACTCGCCACGCTCGGACTCGGTCTACTGCTTTCGGTTTTCGCCATGGGAAGCTGCGGCACCGATCCCGACATGGTCTTAATGGAACAGGCGTTGGCGACCCCGACCTTGGCCATCAAGAGCAACGGCCAATCGCTTGAATTCTATGAAGGCGAAACCGAAGAAATCGACGGGGCCTTGTTCCTATTGAGGGAAGCCAAGGTCTATGACGAGGAAACCGAAATCGAACACACGATTCCAATCTCTTGGACGGTCAAGGAAGGCACCGAGGCTCATTGGAGCCCCTTCCGCGAAAAAACCTCGATTCCGGGTTTGGTTGACAATACCAACGTGTATCTAGCCAATCCCATCCGACCCGATTTTGGCTCCCCGAACGCGGAGACCTCGGTCATTGCCACGGCCACCTTGAACGAAAAGTCCGTGTCCAAGGAATTCCCGATTACGATTTTGCCCGAAACGACCGATTTGTCATTGATTCCGCTCTTGCCGCTGGACACGGTCACGCCTCCGGCCGATGGTCCGAAAGATGCATATGGCGCCTATCTGGTGCGGATGCGCGGATATTTGACCCGTAACATGGTTGACTGGAATTCGGCCTTCATCCACAACGGGACCGCCGGCATCAATTTGTACCACTTGGATTGGTCGCCCGATCTATTGGCGCTCGTCACCATCGGTGATTATGTTGAAGTCATGGCTTCATTCGCCTTGTACGCCGGCTCGCGCCAATTATCGTATATCACCCGCATCAGCCCGGCGCCGATTGATGAAACCGCCCTTGATCCGGTCGCGACCGTCGTGACCGAAACCGATTGGGCGACGCTCGTCAGCGGCCAAGACGGAGGCCTGATCCGCGTCGAAGGCTTGACCTACGATGCCACGGCCACCGGAGAAGTCAGTCTGGGCACGCACGCCACCATTTACATGAAATTAGGCGCGACCACCATTCCCGTTTACTTGAATTACCACAATGACGAGCCGGGAAAGGCCGACCGCCGCCAATACATCCTTGATACGTTCCAAGCCGCCGTCGATGGGGCCACGGTCACCTTCGAAGGAGTCCTTGGTTGGTACAACGGAGCGCAGCTGCTCCCGATTCTTCCAGAAGAGTTGACTCTCGTCCCAGCGCCATAAAGCACAGCATCAAACTGATCAGCCCGTCGAATGACGGGCTTTTCTTTGCCATTGCGCGGTTAATCCTTGATACCGGGGCCAGTTTGTTGTAAACTAATCGGCGCGTGGACCATTAGCTCAGTTGGTAGAGCAGCTGACTCTTAATCAGCGGGTCGAAGGTTCGAGTCCTTCATGGTTCACCAGTTCGATCGACGCCTCCCCATGCGGGAGGTTTTTCTTTACGTATTGTAAATGAAGGCGGTGATGTTATGATTATGTTTAGGATGAACAAACCTTCTTTGAAGACGATTCAAAAACTCTACGCGGGCATCAAAGGCAGCAAAGCCAAGTATTTGACGGCCGAGGCCCTTTCGCACCAAATCGGCCTCCTGCCGGAAACGATCCAGGAGGCGGCCGCCTTTTTCAACCCGATTGCCACCATGGACTATTCCTTCGATCTCAAGGAATTGCTTCCCGATCTTGAAACCTTCTTGAAAGGCGCCGGCAAAAGCGTCAATGAGAAGAAAAATACCGAAGCGACCAAAAAGCCGCTTCCATACGCCAACGTCGTCGAATTCGTCTATGACAAGATGACCTTCGACGGCATCGTCGACAAGTCCCACGTGCTATCCGACCCCGACTTGCGGCTTCTTAAACGCATCGCCGCCGAGGAACTGCGCATCCGCCGGCTGGCCCGCAAGAAGAAATAACCCCCGACCGCATGGTCGATAGCCAAAACCCAATATTGAGAAAGCCATTAGTATTAGTTATACTAATGAAGGTTTTATGGAGGAACATATGAGTATCAAAAAATCATTCCTGTCGGTCGACGGCAACAATGCCGCCGCCTTGATGAGTTACAATTTCACGGAAGTGGCCGGCATCTATCCGATTACGCCTTCGACTTCGATGGCCGAGCTCGTCGACGTCTACGCTTCCCAGAAGAAACTTAATTATTTCGGGGCCAAAGTCAAGGTCGTCGAGATGCAATCCGAAGGCGGGGCCGCCGGCGCCGTCCACGGGGCGCTCCAAGCCGGATCGTTCGCCACCTCGTACACGGCGAGCCAAGGCTTGTTATTGATGATTCCCAACATTTACAAATGGGTCGGCGAGCTTCTGCCGGCCGTCTTGCACGTGGCCGCCCGCGCCATCGCGACCCGGGCCCTTTCGATCTTCGGCGATCACCAGGACATTTACGCCGTTCGGCAAACCGGGATCACGATGCTTTGTTCCCATTCGGTCCAAGAAGTCGCCGACTTGACGCCGATCGCCCACTTGCTGGCGATGGACGCTGAAACCCCGGTCCTCCATTTCTTCGACGGGTTTAGGACTTCTTCGGAAATCCAAAACGTCGAATTCGTCGATGACGCCGAGTGGAAAGCTCTCCTACCGACCGACAAAATCAAGAAATTCCGCGACCGGGCCCTCAACCCGCACGGCCACGCGGTCACCCGCGGCGGGGCCGAAAACGGCGACATCTATTTCCGCCCGCGAAGCCCAAAACCTCCATTACGAGGCCGTGGTTGACTATGCCGAGAAGTACTTTAAGGAAGCCAGTCGCCTGACCGGGCGCCATTACGCTCCCTTTACCTATGTCGGGGCCCCCGACGCCGAATACGCCATCGTCGCCATGGGATCGGTCACCGAAGCCCTCGGCGAAGTGATCGAAGCGCTCAATGCCCAAGGCCGGAAAGTCGGTCTTGTCAAAGTACATCTGTACCGGCCGTTTTCCGCCAAGCATTTAGCTGAGGTCATACCAAACACCGTCAAACGCATAGCCGTGCTCGACCGCACCAAGGAACAAGGCGCGACCGGGGAACCGCTTTATGTCGACGTGGTCACCGCCCTCGAACAAACCGGCCGGAAGATCGAAGTCTTCGGCGGCCGTTACGGTTTGTCGAGCAAAGACACCCAGCCGAAACACCTCAAAGTCATTTATGACTTTTTGGCCGAAAAGCCATTCCATAACTTCACCATTTCGATCACCGACGACGTGACCCATCGGTCTTTGGCGGCCGACGAATCGTTCCACGTCAAGGAAGAATACCGTTCCTGCCTCTTCTACGGCATGGGTAGCGATGGCACCGTCAGCGCCAATAAATCCTCGATCAAGATCATCGGCGACGCGACCGGCCAATACGCCCAAGCTTATTTCGCCTATGACTCGCGGAAAGCCGGCGGGGTCACCATGAGCCACCTCCGCTTCGGCAAGAAACCGATCCGCAGCACTTATTACATCGACAAGGCCCATTTCCTTTCATGTTCGCTGGACAGCTACCTTTACAAATTCGATATGCTCCGGCATTTAAAGGATAATGGTACCTTCCTTTTGAACACCAATCTCGACGATGAAACCCTCGTCAAGCTCTTGCCGAACCGCATCAAATACCAATTGGCGAGCAAGAAAGCCCGCTTCTTCGTGATCGACGCCAACAAGATTGCCCGCGAAATCGGCATGGGCCGCCACACCAATACGACGCTCCAAGCCAGTTTCTTCTACCTGAACCAGGACATCATGCCCTATGAGGAAGCCCAGGAATGGATGAAGAAGCTCGCCAAGAAAGCCTACATGCGCAAAGGCATCGACGTGGTCGAAAAGAACTACAAGGCCATCGACGCCGGGGCCGAAGGGCTCCGTGAGATCAAGGTTGATCCCGAATGGATCAAGCTTCCGCCATTATTCACCCGGAAAGACACCGGCGACGAGTACTGGGACACCTTCGTGGTCCCGATGGCCGCCCTTGAGGGCGACGACCTTCCGGTCAGCAAGTTCCTGGATTATGAACTGCTTGACGGGACGATGCAAAACAACATCACCTTCAAAGAACAGCGCGAGATCGCCGACAAGGTCCCGGTCTGGCACAAGGAAAACTGCATCCAATGCAACCAATGCGCCTTCGTGTGTCCACACGCGACCATCCGCGCCTTCCTATTGACCGATAAAGAAATCGCCGACGGGCCGGAAGAAGTCCGCGACGGCGAAGTGCTCGACGCCTTCGGGCCGGCCGCCGTCAAAGGCATGAAGTATCGGATCCAAGTCAGCCCCAAGAATTGCGTCGGCTGCTCGATCTGCGTCGTGCAATGCCCCGGCAAGGGCCCTGGCAAGCGGGCTTTGGAAATGGTCGACGCCAAGTCGCAATTCTATCAAGAACCAGCCGCTCAATATTTATACAAGAACATCGAATACAAGGGTGACATTTTCCCGCTGACGACCGTCAAAGGCGCCGGGTTATTGACCCCATACATGGAAGTAAGCGGCGCCTGCGCCGGCTGTGGCGAAACGCCGTACTACCGCCTGACGACGCAACTTTTCGGTCGCGACATGCTGGTGGCCAACGCCACCGGGTGCTCCTCGATTTACTCCGGGTCGACCCCGCTTACGCCTTTCTGCTCCGACAAAAACGGCGAAGGCGTCGCCTGGGCCAACAGCCTTTTCGAAGACAACGCCGAATTCGGTTACGGCATGCGCCTGGCCACCGATCAAAAATTGGGTTTCATCGTCTCGATCCTCGAACGCGAGAAAGCCTTGGTCGAACCCGAGCTGGCCGTCTTGATCGACAAATACCTGGCTAATATCAAAAACCGCGACCTCGTGCGCGGATTCGTGAAGGAGTTCCTCGCCTTGATCAAGGCTTCCAAGAACGAGGCCATCAAGGAAGTGCTTAAATACGAAGCCGACTTGATCGACAAATCGGTATGGATCATCGGCGGCGACGGCTGGGCCTACGACATCGGCTTCGGCGGCTTGGACCATGTCCTCGCCAGCCGCGAAGACGTCAATATCCTGGTCCTCGACACCGAGGTCTATTCAAATACCGGCGGCCAATCCTCGAAATCCTCGCAAGCCGGATCAATCGCCAAATTCACGGCGTCGGGCAAGACCCAAGCCAAGAAGAACCTGGCCACCATGGCCATGGTCTATGGTCACGTCTACGTCGCCCAAATCTCCCTCGGGGCCAACTACATGCAGACGATCAAAGCCTTGAAGGAAGCCGAGGATTACCATGACGGGCCAAGCCTCGTCATCGCCTACTCGCCGTGCGTCGCCCACGACATCAAGGGCGGGCTTACCGTGGCCACCTCGGTCCAAAAGAAGGCGGTCGAAAGCGGATATTTCCCGATTTTCCGTTACGACCCGCGCCTGACCGCCCAAGGCAAGAGCCCGCTTACGCTCGATTGCAAGGACCCGGACTTCACGAAGTATCGGGAGTTCCTGATGGAAGAGACTCGCTTCTCGAATCTGCCAATCGTCAACCCCGATCACGCCGAAGAAATCTTGACCTCGAGCGCCCGCCACGCCCAGCAACGCTGGGAATTGATCAAGCGTTTTGGATAATACTTACCCAATTACAAAAAAACCGCGATTTGCCGAGCATTTCACGGTTTTTTCTTTATTTATTCCTGGAGCGTGACCTTATAATCGTCATAATCCTGTTTTAAACGAACAAACTCGATTACAATCACAAAGGGCATCACGATTGTGCCAAAGATCATCAAGATGACGTTAATGAGATCATTTGAAGTCAACGATCGTTTCAAGGTTTTAATCCACAAGACGGGAAAGAAAGTCGAGAAAACAAAAGCCAAAGGCACAAGAAGCAACCACAACCAAAAATCATTGGCGATAATGGCCCATATCAATAGGCCAATTCCGGTCAAATAAACCAAAGTAATGGCCACCAGTTTGATTAATCGGTCTTCGAATTCGCGTTTCTTTCTTCGATTTATTATGGGTTTCACATTATTCATAAAGTCATTATATCGTCATTAATCAATTAATGAAAAGACTCGCAAACAAAAAGCCCTCGAAAGGGCTGAATTTACATCATGGTCGGAACGATGAGATTTGAACTCATGACCCCTACCACCCCAAGGTAGTGCACTACCAAGCTGTGCTACGTCCCGACTCGTATTAATTATAGCGATATGAAGCATTTTTGCAAGATAATCGAGTCCCGGTTGCCTTGCCCATCGGTGGACAAAGAAACTATAATAGAAATATTCACGTGATTTGGAAAAAATGCAGCCCTTCATTTGTCTTTATTAGTGAAGGTCGAAAGGAATCTCGATGTTCAAACGTCTGCCGGATTCGACAATCTTCAACCTTCAAGCGGGCGATGAGACGGCTTTCAATGAAGTCTATCATCACTACCGGGATCTGCTCTACGTGATCGTCTTCTCGATCACGAAGCATCCCCAGACGAGCGAAGACCTGCTTCAGGACACCTTCATCAAGGTATTCACCGAAGCAAAGTCGCTCCGAAATCCGAGTGCCTTCCATGGTTGGATTATCCGTATCGCGCGCAACGGGGCCATAAACCGCCTCAAACAACCGCCCGAGACGACGCTTGATCCGGAAGCCTGGGACCAAATTGGAAAAAGTGATGTCCCGACGAACTTCATCAGCCTGTGGCAAAGCTGCCTCAGCGAGAAAGAAAACCTCGTCATCGCCTACCGCCTTGTCTATGAGTTGACCTTCAAGGAAATCGCCGCGCTGCTTCAAGAACCCTTGACCAGCGTCCACCGCGATTACCGCGAAGCCCTCAAGACATTAAAAGCCTGGTACAACCAGAGCGGAGGACAATGACATGAAGAACTTCAAGAAAGAAATCAAAGAGCAAGGTCGCGCCTATTTCCAAGATCGAACCCCGGATTTCGATTTCTCAAACAAACTCGTTTTCACGACCCCGACGGGCACCCCCAGTCCCAAACGGACCCCGAAATGGCGGCCGCTTGTTTGGAAAGGCGGGAGCCTTTTGACCGCCCTGGCGGCTTCGCTTGCCATCGGCGCGGTGATCATATCCGACTACAAGGACAACCGCAACCCAAATGATTACGGCTTAGCCCAAGTCCAAGACGTCGATCAGCTCCGCGATTTGATTGACAGTTACTCGTGGCGGAGCGGCGTCCCCGAAGTCGGGTATAACACCGACGGTAGTTCTCTCGCGACCACTGAAAGCCCGGCCGACGATCAGGGGGATAATGAAGGTTCGGGCCACTCGGAGACCAACGTCCAAGTCGAGGGCGTCGACGAGGGCGACATCATCAAAGTCGACGACGACCGCATCTACAAGATTTCCTATAACCGTCTCCAAGTTATCGACGTCCTCGAGGAAGGACAGATGGAAGTCATCCTCGATCAATCGATGGACTCGCTTCGAGACGAAGGGAGCTATACCTATTTTTCGGACATTTACTTAAGTGAAGACTATTTGGTGGTCATCGGGCAACGTTACGAGATCTTCACCTACGAATACCAAGACGGCGAAGCCGCGATCGATTGCCTATGCTACTACTGGGGCATCCCCCAGACCATGGTTTATTTGTATAATCTCGACGATTTGGAACTAGCCCATGAGATTGAACTTAACGGCTACTATCTCACCACCCGGATGATTGGTGAACGCTTGTATATCATCTCGAACCATCAACCCTATTTCGTCGACGAAGACGATGATCCGCGGCCGGTTTTCCGCGTCGACGAAGAAGTGATCGTGCCGGAGTTTTCCGACATCAAGTACATGGAATCGCTCCCGACCGAAACCTTCACTATCATCGCGACGATCTTCCTGGACCAAGAAATCAATTCGGAAGCCTTGGGGCTCGACATCTTCCTTGGAAACGCCAGTTGGGGCATCGTTTACGTGAGCCATCAAGCCATCTACCTGGCCAGCTATTATTACTATTACAGCGTCATCGGGGACAGCTACGGCTATAACGGCCTCTTGATGTCGTACCTCTTTGAAGAAGACGGGACGGTCACCTTCGGCGGGGCCGGCACCTATAAAGGCTGGGTCTTGAATCAATTTGCCATCGACGAATACGACGGCTATCTCCGGATGGTGACCACCGATGGCTGGGGCAGTTCCGCCAAGAACCGCCTCTATGTCTACGAGCGCCAAACCATTGATGAAAAACGTTTTCTGACTCAAGTCGCCCTCATCGACGAAGGGATTGGAGAACCGGGCGAAACGGTGAGGTCGGTCCGCTTCAACGAAGACGCGGCCACGATTGTGACCTACGAAATCACCGACCCGTTGTACACGGTCGATTTGTCCGATCCGCTCCATCCGACGATCGAAGCCGGACTTAAGGTCAGCGGCTATGCCACCTATCAACACGTGTGGGCGCCCAATTTGATTTTGGGGATAGGCTATGAATCCGAAGGTAACGATGTCTTCGGGCTCAAACTCACCTTGTTCGACGTCAGCGATTTAGAAAATCCCGTCGTCGTCGGGGAACCGCTCGTGTTGTGGAACGAAGATTACGGCTGGCAGTGGAGCGAGGCGTTATATAACCACAAGGCCCTGCTGGTCGACATCGAACTCGGGTTGCTCGGATTCAGCATTTCCAGCTACTACTATGGCGTGGCTTATGATTGGATCTATCTTGACAATTACTATGTCTTCAACGTCGATCCGAGCTCGGAGACCCCGATTACGATTGAGGCCGTGATCAGCCACAGCGGCTTCGCGATCGAGCATCAAGACGAACTCGTCGATCGGTACGGTTACTTCTCTTACTGGTCGGCCAGCATCACCCGAGCGGTCTACATCGGATCGTATCTCTTCGCCGTCAGCGACATGGCGGTCACCGCCCATGACATGGATGAAGATTATGCCCAGGTGGCTTCGGTCGACTTGATGGTCGACCCGCTGCCGATCCTGATTGACTAATAATAAGCGACAACCTACAAAAAGAACCTCAATTATCATATAATGATAACCTGAGGTTTTTTAATTGGACAATAAGAAAATCGTCATCAAAGGCGCCCGCGAGAACAACCTGAAGAACATCGACGTCGAGCTGCCCAAAGACCAATTAATCGTCTTTACCGGTCTCTCCGGAAGCGGCAAGACGACCCTGGCCTTCGACACCATCTACATGGAAGGGCAACGCCGTTACGTCGAATCGCTGTCGAGTTACGCGCGGCAGTTTTTGGGCAACTTTGAAAAACCCGACGTCGAATCGATCGAAGGTTTGTCGCCGGCCATTTCCATCGACCAAAAAACGACCTCGCACAATCCCCGGTCCACCGTCGGCACGGTGACCGAAATATATGATTACCTGAGGCTGCTCTTCGCCCGGGTCGGCGTCCCCTACTGCCCGATCCACCACGAACCGATCATCGCCTTTTCGCCCTCGCAGATGGCCTCCATCATCCTAGAAGCGGAACCCAACAGCCGCATTCAGGTGTTGGCCCCGGTCGTCAGCGACGAGAAAGGGACCCATAAGGACACCATCGCCAAGATCAAAACCCAAGGCTTCGAGCGCCTGCGGGTCGACGGGAGCCAACTCCGCATCGAGGAGGTGGGCGAGCTCGACAAGAACAAGAAACATCGCCTCGACATCGTGATTGACCGAATCGTTTTAAAAGACGATGTCCGGTCACGTCTTTTCGACGCCCTTGAACTGGCGCTTGACTGGGGCCACGGCTATGTCACCATCTTGATCAACGACGCCGAGCGGCTCTTCAGCCAACATCATTCCTGCAAGTATTGCGGTTTTTCGGTCCCGAAATTGGAACCGCGGCTCTTTTCCTTCAACGCCCCGCTTGGGTATTGCCCCGATTGCAACGGGCTTGGGTTCAAACGCGAGGCCGATCCCGACCTTCTGGTACCCAATCAGGATCTATCCATTAACCAAGGGGCAATCGAATACTACAAGAACACGGTCGGGACCACCAACCTCGAATGGCAGGATTTCGCTTACCTGTGCCATGAGTACGATATCCCGCTGAACGTTCCTTTCAAGGAATTGACCGCCGAACAACGGACGATTCTTTTCGAAGGATCCCCGAAGATGCACCGTTACGTCCTTAAATCGTCCTCGGGCAATCTCAACCATCGCTACAATTTCATCGAAGGCGTCAAAAAACGGGTCGAACGGCTCTACCGGGAGACGACGAGCGACTTCATGCGCGAATACTATGAAAAATTCCTCCGCGACACCATTTGCACCACCTGCGGCGGCGCCCGGCTCAACCCCAAGGCTTTAGCCGTTTTGATCGACGGACACAACATTTACGAAGTGACTGCCGCCCCGATCACCGAACTCCGGGATTGGATTGTCGCCTTGCCGGGCAAATTGACCGCTTCCGAGCAAGAAATCGGCCGAATGGTCCTTAAGGAAATCCAGCATCGCGCCGAATTCCTCATCAACGTCGGCTTGGATTATTTGACTTTATCGCGCCTGGCCATGACCTTGTCCGGCGGGGAAGCCCAACGGATCCGGCTGGCCACCCAGATCGGCTCGCAGCTAAGCGGCGTTTTGTACGTTCTCGACGAACCGAGCATCGGCCTCCATCAGCGCGACAACCGCCGCCTGATCGAAACCCTGCGCCAGATGCGCGACATCGGTAACACCCTGATCGTGGTCGAACATGACGAAGAAACGATTCGTTCGGCCGACTACATCGTCGACATCGGCCCGGGGGCCGGCCAGCACGGCGGGGAAGTCGTCGCCGTCGGCCAACTGGAAGACATCATCGCGAGCCCGCGCTCGATCACCGGCGATTACCTGGCCGGCCGCAAATACATATCGTGCCCGCCGGCGCGCCTCAAGGGCAACGGAATGTTCATCGAGATATTCGGAGCCCGCTGCAACAACCTCAAAAACATCGACGTGAAGATCCCCCTCGGTCTATTCGTGGCCGTGACCGGGGTGTCCGGATCCGGAAAATCGTCGCTCATCACCGAGATTTTGTTCAAAGCCATCGAACAGCAATTCAAGAAGACGGCGACCTATCCCGGGGCTCATGACGCCATCAAAGGCCTTGAGAATATCGATAAATGCATCGACATTTCCCAAGATCCGATCGGCCGGACTCCGCGCAGCAACCCAGCCACCTACACCAAGGTCTTCGACGACATCCGCGACCTCTTTTCGGAGACGATCGAAGCCAAGTCGCGCGGCTTTTCCAAGAGCCGTTTTTCGTTCAACATCCCGGGCGGGCGCTGCGAACACTGCCAGGGCGACGGGGTCAAGCGCATCCCGATGAATTTCCTGCCCGACGTCTACGTCAAATGCGAGGAATGCGACGGCAAGCGCTATAACGAAGAAACGCTTCAAGTCACCTATAAAGGGAAAAACATCCACGACGTGCTTGAGATGACGGTTGAAGAAGCCCTGGGCTTTTTCGAAAATCGGCCCAGGCTGAAACGGAAGCTCCAAACGCTCTTCAACGTCGGTTTGGGCTACATGAAGCTGGGGCAACCGGCCACGACCATCTCCGGGGGCGAGGCCCAACGGGTCAAATTGGCGTTTGAACTGCAAAAACGGGCCACCGGCAAGACGCTTTACATCCTTGACGAGCCGACCACCGGTCTTCATACCGACGACGTCGCCCATTTGTTGGACGTCCTCCGGTCAATCGTCAACCACGGCGACAGCGTCATCGTGATCGAACACAACCTCGATGTCATCAAAGTGGCCGATTATATCATCGATTTAGGCCCTGAAGGCGGCCATCGGGGCGGCACCATCGTCGCCACCGGGACCCCGGAAGACATCGTCAAAGTCGAGAAGTCGTATACCGGTCGCTACCTTAAGCCGGTCCTAGAACTCGATTGCCGTCGCAAGAAAACCAATTCATAAAGGAGAATCAACCCATGTTCTTAGCTTTTGTCTATATCGGGGCCCTCGTCGCCCTCGGCGGACTCGTGATGTTCATCCGCTCGGTCAGCCGCTTCCTCAAATTGGATTTGAAGGTGACCCAAAATTACAAGAAGATCCTATTGAGCCACCTCGGTTGGATGGGCCTTGGCTCACTCGGGTTGGCCCTCTGCCTGCTGGGGGCGACCTTGAACCATGTCCCGGCCCTGGACGCCGAACCGGTTCTTCAAGCCGCCTTTGGCGGTTTCTTGACCTTATTCTTCTTTGAATGGATTTATTCCTCCTTTGCCCTTTATAACTACAAAAAAGACCTCGACCCGCGCTACAAGCCGCTGGTTTTGGTTTCGATGCTCTTTTCGATTCTGCCGCTGATCGTGGCCTTCTGGGTGATGACCGAAGGTTTGGTCCCCATCACGACCTTCCCGCTGCCGAAAGGGATACCTTTCGATGATCCGATCGTGACGTTCTATGCTCTGTTCATCCTGTCGGGAGCCGTGCTCGTCTATTTCATGGCCGACCTCCAGCTTCAAAGCGAAGGTTACCGCAAAGGTTATGCTGAAAACATCTTTTACGTCGCCTTTCCGGCCGGCGTCATCGGAGCCCGGATATGGTATGTCATCGGCCAATGGGAAACTGAATTCGCCGGAGAGCCGTTTTGGAAGGTGTTCGCCACCTGGGAAGGCGGTTTGGCTATCATGGGCGGGGCCTTGTTCGGGGCTTTGGCCGGCATCCTCTTCATCGTCTTCAGGCGGAAGGATATTACCCTGCGGCACGCGGCCGACATCGGGGTGCCCGTCATCCTGGTCGCCCAGGGGATTGGGCGTTGGGGCAACTTTTTCAACCAAGAGGTTTACGGCGCCGTGGCCAACGTCGCCGATTGGTCGTTCCTGCCGACTTTCATCAAAGAGCAGATGACCATCGCCGGGCAATTCCGCGTTCCACTATTCCTAATCGAAAGCATTATCAACATCTTGGGCTACCTCGTGATCCGCTTCGCCATCGGCAAGGGATTGAAGAAATATATCATTCCCGGCGATTTGGCGCTCGTATACCCGATTTGGTACGGATTGACCCGCGTCGTCATGGAACCGCTCCGCGATCCCAACTACATCATGGATAACCTGTGGTCTTATTACTGGGGTTGGATTTTCGCCGGCCTCGGGATTTTGGGCATCATCGCCATGCATGTCTTGGACTATTTGAAGAAAAAGCGGAAAACGCCCACAAAAACGGCTTAGTTTCATGAAATACGATTTAGTCATCTTCGACATGGACGGGACCTTGGTGGACACTGATTTGATGTTGGTGGAAACGGTCATGATCATGTTTCGGAAACACCGACCCGACTTCAAGATCAGCCTGTCGGAGATCGTCTATTTTTCGGGACCCCCGATCGAAGACACCTTGGCCCATTACTTTCCCGGTCACGACACCGGGGCCCTCATTCAGGAATTCAAGGACATCTCCAAGCAATTCTACGATTTGGATGCTATATTATTTCCGTATGCCAGGGAAGCTTTGATCGAAATCAAAAAACTTGGCGTGCCGGTCGCCGTCTTGACCAACAAGCACCGCGGTCGGACCATCGAGACGCTGAAGATGCTTCAAATCGACGACTTCGTCGATTACGTGGTCGGCTACGACGACGTCAAGAAGCCGAAACCCGATCCCGAAGGGATGCTCAAGATCATCGATCATTACCAAGTGGCCCCGCACAAGGCCTTGTTTCTCGGCGATACCGTGTACGATTACGAAGCGGCCCGCAATAGCGGCGTCATCAGCGGCTTGATCGGGTGGTCGCTCAGGCGGTTTCCGGAAACGGTCAAACCCGACCTGTGGCTGCACGATTACCGCGATCTCGTGGAGGTAGTAAAACATGGATCAAATCATCTTTGACACAATCATCATCGGGGGCGGTCCGGCCGGTTTGGCCGCCGCCATTTATTCGAAGCGGTCGGCCAACACCGTCAAGCTCCTCGAAAAAGGCGCGCCCGGCGGCAAGCTGAACCTTTATTCCAAACTAGAAAATTACCCAGGCGTCACCCAGATGACCGCCCAGGATCTCGCTTATAAACTATACGAGCAAGTCCAAGCCCTCGGCCTCGAGGTCGCCTATGGCGACGTCATTTCGGTCAAGAAGGACAACAATCTATTCGTGGTCGAATCCGACGAGGGGTCTTTACTCGCCCGCGCCGTCATCGTGGCGACGGGCACCAGCGAGAAGAAGCTGGGCATTCCCGGCGAGGAAGCCTACATCGGGCGCGGGGTCAGTTACTGCGCCACCTGCGACGGAGCTTTTTTCAAGGACAAGGACGTGGCCGTCATCGGCCAGAGCAACAAAGCGGTCGAGGAATCCTTCTTCCTCGCTACTTTGGTCAAACATGTCTACATCGTCAGCCGCGGCCCGCGCTTGCAAGCAAATCCAGAAACGCTTGAAAAGCTTAAGGATTATCCAAACATCATTCATGTGCCGAACGCGGTACCCTACCAAATCGTCGGGGCGGAAACGGTGACCGGCATCCGTCTTCGGACCGATAAGGAAACGCTACTGCCCGTCAGCGCCGTGTTCCCGTTCATCGGTTCGGTTCCCAATACCAGTTTTCTCACTTTCAAAGAAACGCTCGATCCAAGCGGTTACCTGATCGTCAACGAGAATCGCGAAACGGCGATTCCGGGCCTTTTCGGGGCCGGCGACGTCATCGCGAAGACCCTGCGCCAGATCATCACCGCGGCGAGCGATGGGGCCATCGCCGCCTTCTCGGCCAACAAGTTCATTCGCAAATTGTGATTCGCTCGGCCCAAAGCATTGGTTTTGGCGCCGGATTATTATAAAATATCCAAGAGGATATTTATGGCGACGGTCGTTATCTTAACCGGAATGTCGGGAGCGGGGAAATCCACCGCTTTGTTCGCGTTCGAGGAAATGGAATACTACTGCATCGAAAACGTGCCCCTTCCTTTATACGACCAGCTTTTCAAATTAATCGCTTCCGGCGACGAGCGCTACCAAAAAGCCGTCGTCAGCGTCAATTTGACCGAAGCCAGCCAGGCCATTGACATCGCCAAGAAACAAAGCGGACTGACGGTCCGCGTCGTTGGATTGGTGGCCACGATCGACCAACTCCTGTCCCGCTACAAATTGACGCGCCACGCCCATCCGCTCCAAACCAAGGGCTCGACGCTGAGTCGCGCCATCAAACAGGAACTGGCCTTGTTCAACGACGGCCACGGCTTGTTCGACGTGGTCATCGACACCTCGAGCTTGTCGGTGGCCGATTTCCGCAGCAAGCTCTTCAAGGCCTTTTTGGGAAAACCGACCGATTCATTGACGCTCGCGTTCGTCTCGTTTGGCTATAAATACGGCATTCCGGCCGACGTCGATTTGATTATCGACGCCCGAATCCTCCCTAACCCGTTTTGGGTCAACGAATTACGCGACGCCACTGGATACGACCCGGCCGTCATCAAGTACGTGTTTGAACACGACACCGGACGCGAATATCTTCAAAACGTTGAAAAGTACATCCGCTATTACCTGTCGTTCTTCATCAAGGAATCGCGGCCCTTTTACACGATTGGAATCGGTTGCACCGGCGGCCAGCACCGATCGGTCGCCGTCGCCGAATATCTCGCCAATTTGTTCGGCCGCGAACTGAAGACGACCGCCACCCACCGCGACCTCCACACGAGTCCCAAGGGCGACCATGAATCGTAGGCTCACTTCGTTCACCAGCGTCGTCAAAGAAGAAATCATCACCAAGCCGTTTGTCCCCGCCCGTTTGAAGGCGCTCATCGCGGCTTTTTTCAAGGCCAACGGCCGTTATCTGATTTCCAACCGTGAAACGCGGCTGGAATTGAAGAGCGAACACGCGAAAATCGCCAAATACCTTTATGTCACCATCAAAGCGCTTTACGGCATCGATCCGCGTTTTGCCTATACCCAAAACAAACGGTTCGGCAAACGGACAACCTATCACGTTTTGATTGAAAACGGAGTCGAGGCCATCCTTCAGGATTTAAATTTGACCTTCAACGAGACTTTTGACCTACGCGAGCAACTGAAAAGCGATGACGAAGTGGCTGGTTACTTGGCCGGGGTCTTCTTGGCCACCGGCAGCGTCAACGACCCGGAAAGCTCCAATTACCATTTGGAGATGACGAGCGACAACGAAACCTTCTTGAACGAAATCGCCAAACTGATGTCCCGTCACCGAACCGTCCGCTTGGAACCGAAACTGATCCAGCGGAGAAAGCTTCGGGTCGTCTACCTTAAAAAATCCGACCAGATCGCCGATTTTCTGATTCTGATCGGGGCGACCGACGCCACCCTCGAATTCGAAAGCGTCCGCGTAGCCCGGGATTTTTCGAATTCCGACAATCGCTGGCAAATTTGCGAGACTGCCAACATGGAAAAGACCATCAAGGCGGCCGCCCGACAATTGGAGGATATCAAATTCCTGGACCGACTCATCGGCATCGAGCATCTGCCCAATCCCAAAATGGTCACCTTGGCCCGCCTGCGCCTCGAAGACGAAAGCGCCTCGATGATCGAACTCGCATCGCGGTTAGCGGAAGCGACCGCCCGGCCGGCCTCGAAAAGCAACATCGCCCATCTATTCCGCGGAATTCATCAACTGGCGGAGAAGTATCGCGGATGAACGGCAACTACTCGCTCGGTCGCCGCATCGCCTACCTGCGCCAGCAGCGCGGCTGGACTCAAGAAGCCCTTTCGTTTGAAAGCGGCGTCAGCAAAACCTACATCGGCGACCTCGAAATGGGGCGGCGCAACCCGACCTTGGGATTGCTCGGCCGCCTGGCCGAAGCCTTCGAGATTGATTTGGCGACTTTGCTCAAGGGCGTCGACATCCACAGCCCCCGACCGAAAACCTGATCGCGGTAAACCGCTTACACGACATATGTCTATGGGAAAACGGGCATATCGTAGTATAATTACTACGTAATACACAAGGAGAATTGAATATGGCCATTAAATTAGCTATCAACGGATTTGGACGCATTGGACGTTTGTCGTTCCGCCGTGCCGTGGAAACCGGCGAATTCGAAGTCGTCGCCATCAACGACTTAACCGACGCGGCGACGCTAGTCTACTTATTGAAATATGACACGACCCATCGTCGGTTCGGCGGCAATGAACTGGCCGTTTCCGATGATGGCAAAGCCATCGTCTACAAAGGCAAAGTCATCCCCGTGATTGGACAACCCGATCCCAACCTCATCAAATGGTCGGATTACGGCGTCGATCTCGTGCTCGAATGCACCGGCCGCTTCAAAGGCAAAGCCGATGCCGCCGTCCACGTCACCGTCGGAGGTGCCAAAGGCGTCATCATCTCGGCCCCGGCCGACAGTGAAACCCCGACCTTCGTCTATGGCGTCAACGATAACAAACTGACCAAAGACATGACCGTCATTTCCGGCGCCAGCTGCACCACCAACTGCTTAGCCCCCGTCGTCAAAGTTTTGCACGACAAGCTCGGCATCGAAGGCGGCTACATGACGACCGTCCACGCCTATACCAATGACCAAACCACCCTTGACCTCGTCAAGAAGGGCGATCTGCGCCGGGGCCGCGCCGCGGCCGCGAACATCGTCCCGTCCTCGACCGGGGCCGCCAAAGCCATTCACTTGGTCGTTCCCGAACTCAAAGGCCGGCTTCAAGGCGGCGCTCTCCGGGTCCCCGTCATTGACGGCAGCCTCGTTGATTTGAGCCTCACCCTAGCCAAACCGACTTCCGACAAGGAAATCAACGCCATCATGAAGGAAGCCGCCTGCGGCTACCTGAAGGGCGTCATGGGCTATACCGAAGACGCCATCGTCAGTTCCGACGTCATCGGAGCGACCGAAGGAGCCATCTTCGACGCGACCCAAACCAAAGTCTTCGCGACCCCCGAAGGCAAGCAATTCATCAAAGTCGTGGCCTGGTATGACAACGAATACAGCTATACCTGCCAATACATCCGCCTGGCCAAAGCTTATGCCAAGGTCCTCGGCATCTGATCGCCATCGATAAAAACGATAAAAGTGCCCATTCATTTGGGCCTTTTATATGTAAATGGGAGAAAACATCATGAAAACGATTAAAGATTTGACTGGTCTCAAAGGTAAGCGCGTGGTCGTGCGCGTCGATTTCAACGTCCCGTTCAAAGACGGGGAAATCCGCGATGACAACCGCATCGTGCAAGCCCTGCCGACCATCATCGATTTGAAGAAGCAGGGGGCCAAGGTCATCTTGCTGTCGCACTTGGGCAAAGTCGATCACAAGGACCCGACCAAGACCGAATCTGACAAAAAGAAGAATAGCCTCGAAAAAGTGGCGGTGCGCCTATCGGAATTATTGAAAGAACCGGTGTCGTTCTGTCCGGAAACCCGGGGCGAGAACTTCGAATATTTCACCCAAACGCTTCAAAACGGCAACGTGCTTTTGATTCAAAACACCCGCTATGAGAAGGGTGAAGAGAAGAACAATGCCGAGCTGGCCAGCATTTGGTCCGGCGTCGCCGACGTTTTCGTGATGGATGCTTTCGGAAGCGCCCACCGGGCCCACGCCTCGACGCACGGCATCCCTTCGATCCTCAAAGCCGAAGGCAAACCCGTCGCCGTCGGGTATTTGGTCGAAAAGGAAATCAATGCTTTGACTCGCGTCGTCAAGGTGGCCGCCTCCGATCGGCCTTACGTGGCTGTTTTAGGTGGTTTCAAGGTCAGCGATAAGATAAAGGTCATCGACACTTTGATCAAGAAATGCGACAAGGTCTTGATTGGCGGGGCCATGGCCTACACCTTCTCAAAAGCCCTTGGCAACGACATCGGCGATTCGCCCTACGAAGCCGACCAGCTCGATTACGCCAAGCGGGTCTATGAAGAAGCCGCCGGCAAGATCGTGCTTCCGGTCGACTGCGTGGTCACCGACGGGTTCGACGCCTGGACCAAGGTCATCACGACCGAAGACAATCAAATTCCCGCCGGTTTCATGGGCATGGACATCGGCCCGAAGACCGCCAAGATTTTCCAAGACGAATTGGCCAAGGCCAAGATGGTTTTCTGGAACGGCCCCATGGGCGTGTTCGAAAAAGAACCGTTCACCAAAGGCACCATCGCCATCTGCCAAGCCATCGCATCGAACGGACGCAAGACCTTCTCGGTGTGCGGCGGCGGCGATTCGGCGGCGGCCGTCAAGCAATTCGGCTACATCGATTCGTTCTCGCACGTCTCCACCGGCGGCGGGGCCAGCCTCGAGATGATCGAAAACGACGGCCACCTGCCCGGCATCGACGTAATCGAGGCCTGACATGCGCAATAAAGTCCTGATTGGCAACTGGAAGATGCACAAGACCATAAGCGAAGCCCGCGCCTTCGCCAAAGCCGGTCTTGACCTCGTTACCAAAGCGGCCAAAAACCACGTCGTGCTCGGCGTGGCGCCCTCGTTCCTGTCATTAAAAACCGTCAAGACGGCCAATCCCGGCCTTCTTGTTTTCGCCCAAAACAGCTATTTCGAAGACAAAGGGGCCTACACCGGCGAAGTCAGCATTCCGATGCTTCTCGACGTCCACGCTGACGGAGCCTTGGTCGGACATTCGGAACGGCGCCAATATTTTAAGGAAAACAACCTTCTGTGCAACCGGAAGGTCATCAAACTGTTAAGCGAAGGATTGACCGCCCTCTACTGCGTCGGGGAGACGCTTGAGGAATACGAATCCGGGCTCACCAAAGCCGTCGTCGCCGAACAGGTCCGAATCGGGTTGAGCGGACTACCGAATTTCGATACCAAACGATTGATTATCGCCTATGAGCCGGTTTGGAGCATTGGCACCGGCAAAAACGCCTCGGCCCAGATTGCCACCGAGGTCATCACCTTCATCCGCGAATTGCTCGACGAGATGTTCGGGATTCGAACCTCGCAGGAAATCGCCATTCTCTATGGTGGCTCGGTCAAACCCAACAACATCGCCGAATATCTAAAGATGCCCAACATCGACGGGGCCCTCGTCGGCGGGGCCAGCCTCGAGATAAGCAGTTTCCAAGCCTTGCTCGACAACATCATTTAAAATATAATCGTCGCCAATAAAAAGCACTTTGGCGGCGATTTATTTTATAATATTGATTTGGAGGTAACCATTATGTATTTTGAACAAACCGAAAGCCGCTCGAAGCCGGTTACCCTGACCTCGATCTTCGGCTGGATGGCCTTGGCCTTGCTCATGACGAGCGCCGTCGCCATCGGCGTTTACCTTCTATTGGGATTTGGTATTCTGCCGGCGACGATGTATTATCCGCTCTTGATCGGATCGATTGTCGGCTATTTCATCGTTTTCATCGTCATCAACTACCGGGTCATCAAGCAAAACAAATCGGCGGTGGTGCCTTTCTTCGTCTACGCGGCGATGATGGGGGTGCTCCTGTCCAGCATCATGATTTCGACTTCGATTGAGATTTTGGTGTTGGCCTTTGGGGTCTCGGCCCTTCTGTTTGGGATTATGGCCGGTTACGGAGCCGTCACCAAGCAAAATTTGCACCCGATGGGCTCAATCGCCATCATGGCCTTATTCGGCGCCGTCATTTTGGTGCCGATTCTTTGGATCTGGTTCAATGAAACGCTGTACTGGATCGTTTCCTTCGTGATGTTCGGGGCCATCATGCTGATTACGGCCTACGACGTCTGGCGCATGAAACAGCGGCTCGAACTGGGCGAAGTCCACCAAAACACGGCCATTTTCTTCGCGCTCCAACTTTACGTCGACTTCATCAACATCTTCATTCGGGTCGTCTATTTCCTCTCGGCCAGCCGCCGCTAAGTACTGAATGAAAACGAAGCGGGCGACGCGCTTCGTTTTTTTGTGGCAAAACCCAAAACGATAATTCGAAGGACCTCACAAGGCATTTAATATCACACGCGCGTGCGCGAATGAACCCTGCATTCGCAGCGGAAATCTATTGTTAGAACCGGCTTTCTGCACAAACGAGCGAATATTGCTCAAATGTCTTGAATTGAGGTCCCGATTATGTTTTAATTATCGACAGCGCGGCTCGGAAACGGTGCCGCCATATGCGTCGCTGTCAGCTAATCCGCCATCTTTATATTTCATATAAGGATCGGGAAAAAGGAATTGAATCTTCTTGACAAGGTTCCTTAGCGATGGTACCATATTCAAGCATACGCAAAAGGCATGGCCTTTTTTTACGAGAGTAACGTATGCGCCTGATCTTTGAAAACTAAGCAGTACAAGACAAACACAAACGTCAATTTTTTTGATTAAAAACAAAACCAGATAATTATTGAACTAGGAATATAACTTATAGAGAGTTTGATCCTGGCTCAGGATGAA